>JBFHFM010000221.1:0-6235 GCA_041583595.1 Trichloromonas sp.
CCCGCTCGGCATTGGTACCGTAAGTCAGACTGTCACCGAAGGCCAGAACGACCGCATCGGAACTCAAGCCCGTCAGCCGTGGAGATTTTTCGCAGCCCGCCACCAGCAGCACCAACAGAATTCCTACCCCTAAAAGCAGCCGACGTTTCACAGTCATTATTTTACCATCCTCAAGAAATGCTCTACGGACTTAACACGAGCCTACGAGATAATCGAATAACCCAATTATCGCCCCCGCCCGCGACCCTTATTCTGCTTGACGCCTGCGCCAGTTTACCCTTTAGTGTTGGGCTCAGCCAAACTTTTTTCAATCGTCCGGCCATGGGCCCAACTTGTTTCCGGGGTAAACCCGAGGTCAGGAGTTAGAACCCAAGGCAGAAAGAAACTTCATGGACCGCGCCTCCCGCAATCGACTCACCGACAAGCTCATCCCTCAATTTCCCGGCGACAGCCTCTTCGAGCGCATCGCCCGCACGGTCTGCCGAGCCGGATGTCTCCCCCGCAAGGAGCTTTACGAAGCCTGGGAAACCGCCCGCCGGGTGCGCCGTCGCTTTCGCGGCGGACGAATCGTCGATCTCGCCTGCGGCCACGGTCTGCTGGCCCAACTCCTGCTGCTGCTTGACGACACTTCGCCGCAGGCCCTGGCCGTTGATCGCCGGATTCCCCAGAGTGCCGACAAGCTGCACCAGGTACTAACCACGGAGTGGCCGCGCCTGACGGGTAGGATAGAGTGGCTTGAAACCGACCTTGAAACGATCCCGCTGTACCCCGGCGACCTGGTCGTATCGGCCCACGCCTGCGGCACCCTGACCGACCTGATTCTCGAACGGGCGGCTGCCGCCAGGGCCAAAATCGCAGTGCTTCCCTGTTGCCACGATCTGAAACAGGGGGACATGGGGGGATTGCAGGGCTGGCTTGACGGTCCTCTGGCCATGGACGCCACTCGGGCAGGCCGACTGCGCGACCGAGGATACCATATCTTCACCCAAACGATCCCTGATGACATTACCCCGAAAAACCGCTTGCTACTGGGCGAACCCAAAAACCAGAACACAAACGCAGAAAGGGCCTGACTGCAAATGCGCAATCAGGCCCTGGTTGATCAAAAAGGCAGAGAATCAGTTGTTCGCGCTGGCCTCTACCGACGATGCCGGAGACGCCTCGGCCGACACTTCGGGAATAATCCGCACCCGCGCCTGACCTTTGCGGAGAAACCCGATTTCGCGGGCCGCCGATCGGGACAGATCGATGAAGGGAGTCTTCTGCAGGCGGCAGCGATCATTGACCGTAACCACCACCCCTCGCCCGTTCGCCAGATTGACCACCCGGACCCGTGTACCAAAAGGGAGATCAGGATGGGCAGCGGTCAGTTTATCATGGTCGTAGAGCTCTCCAGACGCCGTTGGCCGACCGGCCAGGCGCTTGGCGTAGTAGCTCGCATGACCAATCTCTCCGTCAAGCCCCGTCTCAGTGGCAAAGTCGGCCAGAGCCTGGCCGGGCCAGAGCATCAGCAGTACGAGCAGAGCCAGCAGCCAGCCCATATTTTCTCTTAGAAATCGCGACAACATGCCGTCTTTTACTACATTTCGAGAAAATATGACAGCAGATTCGCTTAAGCTTAACCTGGCCCTATTCAGCTTTTCTGCAAAAAGGCCGACATCGCCTCGGCTACCTTGCGCCCCTCGCGCATAGCCAAAATCACCGTCTGCGGCTCGTGAACCACATCGCCCGCGGCAAAAACCCCCTCACGGGTTGTCATGCCATAACAGGGCTCCTGCTCGGTAATAACGTACCCTTTGTCGTTCGTGTTGATACCGGTGGTGGTTGACACAATACGAGCGAAAGGCTTCTGGCCAATGGCCACGATCACCTTGTCGCAGGACATCTCTCGCTCACTGCCAGAAAGCGGTAGAATCATCCCATCGCGGCCGCAGACCTGACGCGGGGCAAAGCCCTGCAATGTGACCCCGGTGACCTGCTGATCTCCGTGAATGCGGCTGATACTGGTCTGAAACAGAAATTTAACTCCCTCGGCCAGGGCTTCACGATACTCCTTCTCGCTGGCCCGCCGCTCTTTCTCGGTAACAATATCCATCACCGTCACCGAGCCGGCACCAAGCCGCAGGGCGGTACGGGCAGCATCGACGGCAACATTACCGGCGCCGATCACCACGACTCGGTCGTCCTTATCGATCGGCAAATGGGTTTCAGGCAGCGACCCTTCCCTCACCAGATTGACGGTTTCAAGAAAATAGATCGCCTGCATGGCGCCAACGAGCTCCTCGCCTTCGACCCCGAGTTGTTTCGACAGACCAGTGCCGGTACCGATAAAGATCGCCCGATAGCCCATGGCGAAAAGCTGGTCGATGGTCAGATCTTCGCCGATCACCACCCCGGTTTCGATGCGCACGCCGAGACCACGAATAATCTCGATCTGGCGAGAAACCATTTCCTTGGGCAGCCGGTATTCGGGGATGCCGTAGCGCAGTACCCCTCCGGGAACTGCGTGAGCCTCAAAGATCGTCACCCGGTAGCCTTCTTTGGCCAGAATCGCCGCCACCGACAATCCGGCCGGACCGGAGCCGATAACCGCCACTTTGGCCTTGATCCGGTCTAGAGCCAACTCCATTTCACGGTCGGCCAGAAACCGTTCTAACTTGCTGATCTTGATCCCTTCCCCTTTGCGGCTGAGAACGCAGGCCCCTTCACACTGCTCGTTGTGCGGGCAGACCCGGGCGCAGATCACCGCCAGATTGGTTTTTTCGTTGAGAATATCGATGGCCGACCGGTAATCGCCAGCGACGATCGCCCGGGCTATTTCGGGAATCCGGTTTTCGATCGGACAACCGCTGACGCAGGCCGGTTTTTTACACTGAAGACAGCGTCTGGCCTCGGCTACCGCCTCGGCCTCGCTGAAGCCTTTTTCCAGTTCTTCAAAATTGAGCATGGCAAACCCTTTTTGCAAAAAAGAAACCCTTCCGGGGATACGGATCGCACCCACCAGGAAAACAAAACCAACCGGTAAAAATCACGCGCCGAATCCGGCCACCTGAGAATCGGACACCGGCGTCATTTTGCACCGACTCTTGAATTAATCAAAAAATATGTTTTATGTTTAGAAACAACTATTCCGGAGAAAGGCAAGGCCATGATGATCCGCGTCGAGTATCCTGACGGCACCCAGCAACTGGTTCGTCCCTATGTATTAAGTCAATTAATATCCAAACAGGCCATCACCCGTTTCGAACGCTCGGGGGGCTGGGCCGTTCTGGGTGAAGCACCCCTGCGTTCAGCCGGCGGCTCGTTTTTCCAAGGTAACAGCCGGCGAACGACAGCCTAAAGCCACATTTGCCACTCAGGAGACCGATGCCTTACGCTCTGCTCGCCGACTTGGCGCTGCTGCTGCACTTCGGCTTCATCCTCTTTGTTGTTATCGGCGGACTGGCCGTGTTGAGCCGCCCGCGCCTGGCCTGGCTGCACCTGCCGGCAGTGGCCTGGGGAACGGTGGTGGAACTCTTTGGTTGGTTCTGCCCCCTCACCGACCTGGAAAATAACTGGCGTAGGCAAGCCGGCGGCCCCGGCTACGATAGCTCGTTCATTGACCGCTACCTGACGCCGCTGATCTATCCCGACCAGCTGACCCGCGAAGCCCAAATCATTCTCGGACTTATCATTCTAACGATCAATCTGCTGCTTTATAGCTATTTGTGGCAACGGATAAAAAAGCAGGCAGACGCTCAAAATCAATCAGCAGAGCGAGGGGAATGAAGGTATCCAGCTCGTTGCAAGGAGCACCGAGCAGGCTGGCGGTAAACTCGCGGAACAGGCTCAATTCTTCTTCGAAGGTGCGACGAAATTCCCCACGCAGCGCGTCCATCGCCAGGGGGTCGGCGTCGGTGAAATTAAGAGTGCACCAGTCGTCGGAAAAACTCTCTCCCGAGCAGTCGATATTGGGCAAACCGTGCAACCGACAGGTCATGGGACGATGGGCGTAGACCAGACAGCGGCCGTCATCTCCCAACAGCAGACAGGGAGTGAGATCGTCCTCGGGCATCTCGGTCCACATCTCGTCGGGCATATGATTAAGCAGATAAGGGGCGGCAAAGTCGGGCCAGAGCTGCTGCAGTTCAAGTAACCGGGCCCTGGCCTTGACTCGAATCGATTGTCGCAGCGCTACAGGAAGTTGCTCAAATCCTTGTCGCAGAAAAAAAGCATCAAGCAGGGAAATGTCGAACAGTCCCCGACAACACTGGGAACACCCCGGCCGGCACTGGATGTGCCGGCCGGAATTTTCGATACAGCGATTGAACCAGGCGTCTACCGTCTCCAACAGGGTCCGGTAATCCGACAGAATCCCGTTCATTGTCCTCAACGCTTTTTTTTCTTTTCCAGCTTTTTTTTCATCAGATCGCCAAGTGTGCCCATGCCCGAAGAGGGGACCTCCGGCACGTACTTACGGAAATCCTCCTGGGGCACCAGCTCGCCCGCAACATCGCCGCCGGGCAGCACCAGAGAAACACGCCGGGCGTCGAGATCGATTTTTTCGACTTTGACCGTCAGTGTCTGCCCTTCTTTGACGACTTCACGGGGATGACTGATACGCTTACCCGCACCGAGCTTGGAAATGTGGACCAAGCCATCGATCCCCTCGCCCAGATTGACGAAGGCGCCAAAGGGGGCTAACCGCACCACCTTGCCAGCAAGCACCGTCCCTTCAGGGAATTTTTCGCCAACATTCTTCCAGGGGTCGGCCTGGGCCTCCTTGAGACTGAAGGAAAAACGATCTGCGGCCCAGTCGATGCTCTTGACCGACACCTCGACCTGCTGGCCGACCGATAGCACTTCCTCGATATTCTCAACCCGCCCCCAGGCAACCTCAGAGATGGGAATCAATCCCTCGATGGCACCGATATCAACAAACGCTCCGAAGGGCTTCAACTGGGTGATGGTGCCACTGACGGTCATCCCCTCGCTCAGAGTTTCTTTCAGCGCGTCTTTCTGGGCTCTACGCTCCTCCTCAAGAATACCCCGATGTGAGAGCACCACGTTACGACCGTTCTCAGCATACTGAGAAATTTTGAAGGGAAGCACCTTACCGATAAACTGCTCGGGATTGTCGGTCCGGCGCAGGGCCATCTGCGAATAGGGACAGAAAGCACGGACACTCCCCCCCACCTTCACTTCGTAACCGCCCTTGATTTCCTTTTCCACCGTCCCTTCGACCGGGATGCCGCTACGCCAGGCCTCTTCAAGCTGAGCGTTACCCGACCCTCCGCCCAGGCGGGTGGTAAAACGCATCTCGCCGCCGGCCCGCGACAGGAAGTAAGTCGAGATCACATCCCCTTCGGCGACCTTCACATTGCCGTCGGCATCGAGCAGTTCCTTTCTATCGAGAACGCCCTCACCTTTCTGGCCAATATCGAGAAAAATCCAATCCTTGGTCACCGTGAGAACCTTAGCTTCTACCTTCTGTCCCGGCTCCAGCTTGTTGCTGCTGACAAAGCTCTTTTCGAACAGTTCGGCAAAACTTTCTTCGCCGTTTTCTTCCATCTCATCGATTTCGTCAACCATCACCCAACGTCCTTTTTGGTGGATTTACAGCCGGACCTCATGCCCCGCCAGATTACGCTCCCGAATTGTACCTGTGTTTTAAGCTCACGGCAAACATTAGATAACATCCACCGGCTACAGACTTGCACGAGCGACAACAACATTTATACTTTTATCAAAGCCAATAATTACGATGGGAGCTACCGCAACCACTTTTTCAAGGAGGAGAGCCATGACTGCCCAATCCAACGAAACCGATACCGTCACCCGGATCATCAAAGAGTGTCACACCGGCAAAGAAGCCGCTGAAAAGATTTTCCAGGCCATCGCCATTGAAAAAAGCCGTTCGCTGCAACTTTCCGACGGTCCCATCAATATCAGCGAGGAAGACGCTGGCGAATTCGTTCAACGCTACAGCGCTGAAGTCGAAACAACCCTGTGGGAATCGAAACGACGCAAAAATTAAACCTTATTGATCAAACAGATAAGGGGTCCATTTAAGTTGTTCACAAGTATTGTAAACGCAAGAGCCCCTATCTAGGGGCTCTTTTTTTGGGAAATATTTTCAAATGATAGGTTAAGTATTTGAAATTCAGATTGATCACGATTTCGAATAAAAATTCAGGGCTGGACCAAACGAACTCCCCGCCAGTAAGTCCTATCTACTTAATCAGCCGCCGGTGCA
>JBFHFM010000222.1:0-6229 GCA_041583595.1 Trichloromonas sp.
CGACTCGCTATGCGACTCATGGCACTGGAGACAGTCGGGGAGCAGCCCGTGCTGGTCGTGACAGTCGATGCAAGCCTGCTGACTATGGGCATCGGCCACCTTTTCCATCTCGGCTTTAGGTTGAGGATGACAGGTGATACAAGCCGCACCGACGTTCTTCATGTCGGCCAGGGATTTGCTCAACGGTGCATGGGGCGCATGACATCCATTGCAATCCTGAAGGGCAAAGTGGGCACTCTGCTCCGGCAGATGACAACTTGTGCAAGCCGCAGGGGCGCTGTCCTTCTGCGGCAAATGCTTGCTGTGGCAGCGGAAACAGCCGACCTTGTCCTGGTGCGCCTTGCCCTCCGCCTGCAATTGTGCAACGACCTCACCATGACAAGCCGCACACAAGTCGGCGGTGATGCTTGCAAAATAACGAATCGACCGAGGGTTGTGCGGCGCGTGGCAGCTCTGGCAATCGGCTTCAACCATGGTCTCCGAGTGGGAGACGTGGCAACCGGTGCACTGCGGCGAATCACCATGGGTCAGGTGACACTTGTTGCAGGACAGGTTGGCATGAAGATTGGAGATATCCTTCTCGACAACCACCACCCCTTCGTGGCAACTGAGACAGGCCCCCTTGATCTCCCCCGCTTTGGCGAAATCGAGCTGCAGCGGGCGATGGGCATGGTGGCAGGAAGCACAATCCTTCAGAGCGTAATGCGGCTTGTCTCCGGCGGCATGGCACAGCCCGCAATCCACATTGGCCTTTTCCCCTTTACCGGGATGTTGCTGGTGGCATTCATGGCAGGCGACCTCGGACTGGTGAGCGCCACCGTGCCGGGTAAATTCTTCGACGATCCCCCCGTGGCAGGACGCGCAGGCCCGACGGGGCTCCTTCATATCGGCCAGGGTGGTGACCAGGGGCGCATGGGGAGCGTGGCAGTCGGCACAATTACCGATGGCGAAATGCGGCCGCTCGGCCGGGGCGTGGCAGTCGGCACAAGTCGGAATGGCACCGTGTTTTTCATGGCAGCCGGCGCAACCCACTTCTTGATGAGCGCCTCCCTGCTTAACAATGGCCGTAGTAGCTTCCTCGTGGCAGGCGCCACACAGAGCAGGAGCGACGTCTGCCGGGTAATGAAGGTCAGCGGGCGCGTGGGGGGCATGGCAAGCGAAGCAATCTTTGTAGACCATCGATTTGCTGTGCGGCTCATGACAGTCAAGGCAGGACATCGCCTGACCGTGCTGTGGATGACACTCACCGCAACTGCCGAGTTTTTCTTTATGTGCCGCGCCTGAAGCGGTAAAGGTTTTCACCGTCTCTTCATGACACACCGCGCAGGCACTGGCCGGGACATCGGTCTTAATCGCCGCGGCTGCGGGAGCATGGGGGGCGTGACAGCCGAGACAATCTGTATAGGTCATGGTCGCATTGTGCGGCTCATGACAGTCAAGACAGGACATCGCCTCGCCATGTTTAGGATGGCATTCGTTACAATCCATTTTGGCGTGAGGACTGGGGGTCTTCTGCATCTGCTGCCCAGGCCCGGCATGACAGGAGACACAAGCCGCCCGGACATTTTTCATGTCGCCCAGTTGCTTGGCGAGCGGTGCATGAGGGTCATGGCAGGAACTGCAGTTTTTCACCGAGAAGTGGGCCTGATCGTCCGCAGTGTGGCAATCGGAGCAGGCCGGCAGTTTCCCTGGTTGCGGCGGGTGTTGCGCGTGGCACTCGGCGCAGTTCCCCATGTCACGGTGGGCCCCCCCGGCCTTCTTGATAGCCTGGACAATGTCGCCATGGCAACTGCTACAGAGTTCGGCCGGTTGCGATGTATCGATTTTGACCGACTTCGGCGAATGAGCCGGATGGCAACCGAGGCAGTCTTTCTGCACCATCGATTTGGCATGGGGTTCATGGCAGTTAGCACATTGAGGATTATCACCATGGGTCAGGTGGCACTCATTGCAGCCGAGATCAGCATGGGGATTGGCCACCCCCTTTTCAATCGTGATGGGGTCGGCGTGACAGGAGAGACAGACCGTTTTAGCGGAAGTGAGTCCGGTAAGATCGATATCCAGAGGTTTGTGCGGATTATGACAGGAACTGCAGTCGGTCAGACTGTAATGGGCTGAGGCCGCGGGATCATGACACTCACTGCAGTCAGAAGCCGGCTTGCGTCCCTTCAGCGGGTGACCGGGATGACAGCCGCGACAGCCGACCTCCTGGTGAGCCTCCCCGCGGGTAGCAAGCGCCTTACCTTCATCATCATGACAATCGATGCAGTCGCGGGGAATGACCCGAACCTCAGTTTCGGCCCAGCTCAGAGCCCCCGTCAGAAGAATGCCCCCCAAAAGGCACATCAGCACCCATTTCAACGTTTTCATTTGACCTCCTGCATGCTCATGTCACACGGACAGCTGCATCTGCAACTGCCTGCTTCAGTCAAGTTAAAGGTGAATTCCGCTGCCCGAGTATCCCGTGCGGTTCGTTCACCCCCTAATTTCGCAAGATTTTAGTTCCAGGCAAAGCGCGGTGACGCAGGCCTGGCCGAGCTTAAGCTAAAGATCCACAGCAAAGTCCGGGACAAAACACAGCGAAAATTGGAGGAATAAATCAGCCTCACCGAACACAAACAGCCGCACAACCAACACAGCCCGCTGTGACTGCCTGCTCCAGAATGCCACATTATAGAGAATGTTAACATAAAAAATATTGTAGACTGCATACAGAATTTGCAATCCGCCAACGTCAACCGAAAGATTTACCCGTTTATCCGCTCGATCCCAAGCAACCGATTCCCCTCATCGAACCGGATAACGAATCGCCCGTGAATCCCTTCACGGGTGACAAAACGCCGCAGACTGGCGGCCGGAAACTGCAACCGCATTCCGCCGTCAGCCGTCACCGACACCATCCCGGCCCGCCCTTGATAATAACGAAGAATCTCATCCGCAGAAATATGCAGGGTGAAGCGAACCTGCCGCATAACTCATCCCTGTTCCAAGCTTGCTTTGAGTCCTTCGACCAAAGTCGGATAGCGCAGTTTGACCCCGAGACGATTCAACATCCGACTGTTGTCCATACGCCGCGACTCGGTCAGATACGACAACATCAGTGGCGTCATCACCTTTTTTGCCTCGGCCATCGAAATCAACGGTGGACGTGGCAATCCTACCTGTTCGGCAATCGCCAGAAAATACTCGGTCATGGTGCTGGGATGCCCGTCGCTTACATTGAAAACTTCACCGGCCCTGCCCTTTTCAGCGGCAGCGATACAAACCTGAGCCAGGTCGTCGGCATGGATCCGATTCGTCGGTGACGATTCCTCCAGACACAAGAGGGGATGGCCGTCTTGCAGCCGAAACACCGGAATTCTACCGGGACCATAGATCCCGGTAACCCGCAGGATAATCACATCAACGGATTGAGCCTCTCCCCACTGGCGCAAGACCTGTTCGGCATCATAGCGCCGCTTAGCCCGGGAAGTTTGCGGATTGGCCGGCGTATCTTCCGTTACCACCGCACCACCGCAATCACCGTAGACGCCGCTGGTGCTGATGTAAACCAGCCGCTTCGGCGCTTTGACGCCGACCATGGCCGCACAGAAATTGCGTACCTTGGGATCAGTAATGCCTCCACCCGGAGGCGGCGCAAAATAAAAAACCAGAGAATTGCCGCCGGCGAGACCCTGAACCTCTCCGGGGTCGTTGAGATTGGCCACCAGCGGCCGGATGCCCACCTCGACCAGTGGCGCGACGCTTTCTTCGGAGCTGACCAGACCGGCCACCTCGCGGCCGTCCGCAACCAGCAACGTGGCCACACGCCGACCGATATCCCCACAACCGACAATCAGTATCTCATCGTGCATCAATTCACCTATGTATTTCACTTTACATCAGACTTTTCGAAGCAATTTCATAACAGTCCGGAGACAGACCCGGCGCTTCGAGGATGCGACGCAACTGTATTTTCATCAGTTCCTGTCGATCCGGGTCGTAGCGCCGCCAGCGGCTCAGGGCACTGAGCAGTCGAGCCGCCACCTGCGGGTTGAAGGGATCAATGGCAAGGACCTGATCGCCGGCAAAAGCATATCCCTCGCCACTGCGGTCATGAAAACGGGCGGGGTTGCTCTGGCAAAAGACACCTATCAGGGACCGAACCTTATTTGGATTGCGGATATTGAACGCGGGATGGGCCATCAGCCGATTAACTTCGGCGAGAACTTCCGGCCGTTGCGAACTGGCCTGCAGCATAAACCACTTATCGAGGACCAGAGGATCCTGCTTCCACTTCTGGTAAAAGGCCTCAAGAGCCCTGGACCGCTGGACACTGTCACTATGCACCAGGCATCCCAGTGCAGCCAGCACGTCGGTCATATTATCGGCGGTTTCGAACTGTTCGAGACAGAGCGAGAGCCCTGCCGCATCATCCAGGCTCATCAGATAGGCCAGGCACAGATTTTTCAAGCTGCGGCGGCCGATAGCAGCGGACGACAACTGATAGGGCCCGACGTCCCGGCACCGGCGGTAGACGGTGAGCAGTTCATCCTGCAGCCGCTCGGCCAGCTGTCTGCGCAGAGTCTCACGGGCCTCGTGAATGGCCCCCGGGTCGATCACCGATGTCTGCTCCCCAAGATAGGTCTCGGTAGGCAGAGTCAGCGCCAAAGCCAGCAGCGCCGGGTCACTCTGCTCATCGCACAGGGTTTTGGCGAACGCCTCAACGAAAAGCGGGTCGAGATCCGGCTTTATATTTTGCTGCAAATTCTCCACCTGCCGCAGAACCACCCGGCAAGCCAGCTGCTGACCGGCCTCCCAACGGTTGAATGAATCGCTGTCATGTGCCATCAGGAAGGCCAGGTCACTGTCCTGCCAGGCCATCTGCAACCGGACCGGGGCCGAAAAACCACGCAGCAATGACGGCACCGGCCGGCAGGGGACGTTAACGAAGCGGAAGGTCTTCACTTCATTCCGCAACTCAAGAACCCGGGTGCCGCCGGCCTTCGGTGCAGTTTCACCTTCGAGGCACAACGGCAGGTCCTGCCCATTCTCTCCAAGTAAGCCGACAGCCAGCGGAATGTGAAAGGGTTGTTTCCGCGATTGGCCCGGGGACGCAGGGCAGCTCTGGCGGAGACGTAATTCAAAGGTACGGGTCGCCTCGTCATAACCGGTTTCAACCTGCAGCTCGGGGGTGCCGGCCTGGCTGTACCAGCGGCGGAACAGGTCAAGATCGGTGGAACCAGCTTCGGCCATCGCCCGCAGAAAATCGTCGGTGGTCACTGCCTGGCCGTCGTAACGCTCCAGATACAGACGCAGCCCGTTACGAAATTTTTCGGGACCGAGCAGAGTGTGATACATGCGGATCACCTCGGCACCCTTGTTGTAAACGGTGCTGGTGTAAAAGTTGTTGATCTCCATATAGGATTCGGGACGCACCGGGTGGGCCATCGGCCCGGCATCCTCGGGAAACTGGCTATTGCGCAGCAGGCGCACATCCTCGATGCGCTTGACCGCCGCCGACCCCATGTCCGCCGAAAATTGCTGATCGCGAAAGACCGTCAGCCCCTCTTTGAGGCTGAGCTGAAACCAGTCGCGGCAGGTCACCCGATTGCCGGTCCAGTTGTGAAAATATTCATGGCCGATGACTCCTTCAATCCCCTGATAGTCGGCGTCTGTCGCCGTCTCGGGTCGAGCCAGCACGTACTTGGAGTTGAAGACATTGAGCCCCTTGTTCTCCATCGCCCCCATATTGAAATCGTCGACGGCAACAATCATATAGATGTCGAGGTCGTATTCGAGGCCAAAGGTTGCTTCATCCCAGGCCATGGCTTTTTTCAGCGACAGCATGGCATGGTCGCACTTTTCCCGGTTGCGCGCCTCGACGAAGATCTGCAGTGCGACCTGTCGCCCGGAGCAGGTGGTAAACGTATCTTCGATCTTCACCAGGTCGCCGGCCACCAAGGCAAAGAGATAACTCGGCTTTTTGAATGGGTCTTCCCAGCGGGCGAAATGGCGGCCGCCATCGAGTTCGCCCTGCTCCACCAGATTTCCGTTGGAGAGCAGGACCGGGTAACGCGTACGGTCGGCCTCAATGGTGGTGGTGTAGCGGGCCAGCACGTCGGGGCGGTCGGGGAAATAGGTGATTTTACGGAAACCTTCGGGCTCGCACTGGGTACAGAAGTTGCCGCTCGATTTATACAAGCCTTCGAGGGAGGTGTTGTCCTGCGGCCGAATTTCTGTTTCAATC
>JBFHFM010000223.1:0-6173 GCA_041583595.1 Trichloromonas sp.
TGCCACAGGGTTTGCACTTTATACCAATCAAGAACTCAAAGCCCAACTCGTCCATATTCGGGATCTCGATTTCAACCTGGCCCTGTACAGTGCCAAACTCCAGAACCAGGTAGAGATCCAGACCAGCTACTACGAAGAAAGCTTCCTCTTCGGCCTGCCCGAATCGGCACAAAAAGCCATGGCTCTGTCGCCTGAAATCCTGACATTATTCGAAAGAATCTCCAAGATTTCACACCATCACAAACACACAACACCAGAAGAAATCCAAACCCTTTCAACCCTGCAGCAAAACTACCGGACATACGACCAGGACGCATCCCAGCTCTATCCCCTTCTTGCGGGTGGAGAAGACCCGGATCAACACGTCGCCTCCTTACGAGAACTGGCGGCAGCCCAAAATTCCTCCCGCAAACAACTCAATTCGCTAACGATTCTCTACCGCGAATCTTTCAGTCACCACGTCAACGACCTGATTGACATTGCCAGCCAGAACAACCGGCTGCTTTCTGTTTTTTTTATTTCACTGCTCGCCATCATGATCCTGGTAGTCAACATAACGGCCAATCGAACCCTGATCAATCCGCTGGCACAGATCAAAGATGCGATACAAGCGTTTGGGAAAGGTCAACGGTCCTTCCCCGCGTTAAAAGCGATGAATGCTGAGGACGATATTGGAGAATTGGGGACGGCCATTGTTAAAATGGTCGATGATTTAGAAACAACCACCGTATCCAAAGCCTATTTAGATGACATTCTGCGCTACATGAGCGACAGCCTCATCGTAACATCCGACGATTTCATGATCCGCCGCGTCAACCACGCCACCCTCGCCCTGCTCGGCTATAGCCTCTCTGAGTTGACCGGACAGCACATTGGCAAAATTCTACTCGAATTCAAAAAGGATGAAACAATATCCAAGGCAGCAGACCCGGAAATCAACCTGTACAGCAATGCCGAAAAGACCTATCTCACACGAGATGGCCGAAAAATTCCGGTGTTGCTATCCACATCATCGCTCAATAATGGCAACAAAACGACCCAGGGGCTGGTTTATGTCGCCAAAGATATTACCGAACGTAAAATCGCAGAATATAAACTCGAACAACTCGCCCAATTCGATTTTCTGACCGGCCTCGCTAACCGCCTCTCCTTCAGTGAGCGGATGAAACAGACCCTGAGCCGTGCGCAGCGAGAAGGTCGCAACGTAGGATTAATGTTTCTCGACCTTGACCGATTTAAAGCAATCAACGACTCATTGGGGCACTCGTTCGGAGACGCCCTCCTTAAAATCATGGGCAAACGACTGACATGCTGCATTCGCGAAAGTGATACTTTAGCCCGCATCGGGGGGGATGAATTCGCCGTCATCCTCGACAATATTCAGCACCAGCAAGACATCATTCAAACAGCAAATCGAATACTTACGACCTTTAAAAAGCCGATTATCCACGAAGAAAACGAGATTTTTTCTTCTACCAGCATTGGCATCGCCCTCTATCCCTCAGACGCCCAAAATACTGAGGATCTACTTAAAAAAGCCGACTTCGCCATGTATAAGGCTAAACAAGCCGGGGGCAACACCTACCGTTTTTTCTCTGAGCCCCCATGAGACGCAGCGTAGGGTACCCGAAGGTCCAGGAGCGGGAAGCCCTTTCTCTGCAAAGAGATCAAGTCGATGACTGGGGGCGAACGTCCTGGGGTTTAGTGCCTATCAGCGGCCAGTGGACCCCCTTTTATTCCATAAGTTAGACTCAGACAGGCATCAAACTTTCGGCTCGTTAGCGACACCATTTTTGCCAATACCATACTTTTCCAGGCGATAAATCAAGGTATGCCGGGGAATCCGCAGAAAAGCGGCGGCCCTGGTCTGATTCCAGTCGTTACGGCGCAAAGCTTCGAGCACCGCCTCCTTCTCCAAATCTTCGAGAGAATAACCGCCATCGGGAAGATTAAGCACCCCTCCAGCGACACCTTGCTTCGGATGCCGGATTTTAGGTGGCAGATCATCCAGCTCTATCCCTTCACCACGACGCAAAATAACCATCCGCTCAACCGCATTTTCAAGCTCCCGCACGTTGCCTGGCCAGTTGTAGGAACTTAATGCCTCCAGCGCCGCAACAGAACAGGCAACATTGCCATGCTTGCCGAGAAAATGCCGAACCAGTAGTGGGATGTCGGCGCGCCGCGCTCGCAGTGGCGGAAGGAGAATCGGGATTACCGCCAGGCGGTAGTAAAGATCCTCGCGAAAACTCCCTTCGTCGATAGCCGCTTCAAGATCACGGTTAGTCGCCGCGACAACCCGAACATCAACCTTACGAACCGAACCGCCGACCGGTTCGATTTCCCGCTCCTGCAAAGCTCGCAGCAGCTTGGGTTGCAGTTCCACCGGCAACTCGCCAACCTCATCGAGAAACAGGGTACCGCCATCGGCCTGCTCGAACTTGCCCTTGCGATCCTTGACCGCCCCAGTGAAGGCGCCACGTAAATGGCCAAAGAGTTCACTTTCGAGTAAATCGCGGGGGATAGCCGCACAATTCACGGCAATGAAAGGGGCCGCATGGCGCTCGCTCCCAGAATGAGTGGCCCGGGCAATCAGCTCCTTACCAGTCCCGCTTTCGCCACTGATCAACACCGTCGCCTCGGTCGACGCCACCCGCCTCACAATCCCGCACACCTGCTGCATAGCATCGGAAATTCCAACCAACCGGGTAAAATCTATTTTTTGCGTCAGCTCCTGACGCAGTCGCTGATTTTCCTCTTTCAACCCCCTGTAAGAAAAGGCCTTGCCGGCCACCATCACCAATTCTTCCCGACTGAAAGGCTTGGTCAAATAATCAAAGGCACCGAGCTTCATCGCCTCGACGGCCCTCTCCACCGTGCCGTAGGCTGTAATGACGATAACCAGGGTTTCCGGGCATTCAAGCTTAACCTGTTTCAGCACTTCGTAACCAGAGAGTCCCGGCATCTGAATGTCGGTAATAACCACCTCGGGTTTCTCAATCCCGAATATTCTCAGCCCCTCCTTGCCATCGGCAGCAGTCAGTACACGATAGCCCGCTTCGTGGAGGGTAAATTCGGTCACCCGGCGCAAAGATTCATCGTCGTCGATGAGCAGTAGGGTATTATGGGACACGCATGCCTCCTGACGCTCTAAAATTTTGCTGCCACGGACCGCGGCAGATGCAGGGTAAAAACCGTCCCCTCGCCAAGACGACTGTCGACCTCGATTCGACCGCCGTGCCCTTGAATGATCCGGTGGGTGATGGCCAAGCCAAGACCGGTCCCCTCACTTCGGGTGGTGAAAAATGGATTAAAGACACGATCGAGACGTTCCTTGGGGATCCCCTGCCCGGTATCGGCAAAAAGGATACGGACCTCGTCGTCTTCCACCTGCACCGTCAGGGTCAAGGTCCCCCCCTCAGGCATGGCCTGCAGGGCATTGAGAATCAGGTTGAGGAACGCCTGTTTGAGCTGTTCGCGATCCCCCGCAACGGCCAAAGTGCCCTCCCCTTGAAAAACAACTTGCACCTTGTTTTTCAAAGCCGGCTGCCTTGTCAAAACCAGAACTTCGCGCAAGGCCCCTGGCACATCAAAAGGCTCCCTGCTTGGGGCTGTCGGTCGGGAAAAATCAAGAAAATCCTGCACCACCCGATTCAGCCGGTCGACTTCCTTAATCAGGATCTGAGCGAACTCGTAACGCTTGTCCGACGGATCGATGCCGTCTTTCAGGATCTCAGCAGTTCCGCGGATCGAGCCGAGGGGATTGCGAATTTCATGAGCCATCCCGGCTGACAGCTCCCCTAGGGCCGATAGCCGATCAGCCCGGCGCAGTTGTTCTTCGATCTCCAGCACCTGGTCAGCCTGTTCCCTTAGCTTAGCGTAGCTCTCTTCAAGGCGATGAGCCGTCTTTTCTGCCCGCACCCGCTGCATGAATTCGCGCTGACTTAGAAACCCGGTAAGAAAACCGATCAGGTTGTAAAGAACGATTTCCAAGTATTGTTCGAGGGGGACGCCGTGATGTTGGCCCCACTGAAAGACCACATGCGGAGCATAGAGAATCGAAATCGCAATCGAGGTCGCCACCCCGCCGCGCAAGGCATACCAGAGCCCGCCCAGGATAATTGGAATATAGTAAAGCCGCCGGTAGATGTCGTGGTACTCGCCCTTCTGGGTCGTAGTCAGATAATGCAGGGAAGTGATCCCCAACACCAGAACAACCAGAATCGCCAGCCGAACAGATGGATTTCTTCGCATAACTAGATTTGTAACCCATAAATCGGTAAAAATTCAATCCTTTATGCCGTGCCCAAAAAAAACTGCCGCGAACAGGAGGTCTAAAATTAGAGGCCAAAACACGCAGCTCCGTTTCGTTCTCATCATTCTTTCAGCACACGACCACTTTGTCAGAGGCCGGCAAAATATCATTGGACAGCCTTAAAGCCAGCAGGTTATGCTGACCAACTCATTGAAGATAATAGGCATGCCATGGTCCTTTTTTTCGACATCCTGACAATTGTCCTGCCGGTTTTCCTGGTCATTGCCCTCGGCTATGGCCTCAAAAAAAGCGGACTGATCGACCAGACGTTTCTGTTTCAGACCAACCGGTTGGTTTACTACATCTGCCTGCCGCTGCTGCTCTTTTACAAGATAGGCACAGCTGACTTCTTCGCCAATTTCAACGGCTCCCTGGTGCTGGGGTCGGCGGCCGCCATCGCCGTCGGTTTTTTCATCTCCTACGGCTACGCCGCCCTGCGCCGTTATCCGCCAGCCGCCCGTGGCTCCTTTTGCCAGGGGTCATTTCGCGGCAACCTCGCCTACATAGGTTTGGCCATCGTCTTCAACGCCTACGGCGAAGAGGGTCTAACCCGCGCCGGTATTCTCATGGGCTTTCTGGTGCCAGTCCTCAACTTTTTCGCCATCCTCGCCCTGCTCCTGCCGCATCACGACAACCAGGGGCACCGAGGTGCGACCTTCTGGTTTCGCCAGGTCGCCTTCAACCCGCTGATCATCGCTTCTTTCGCCGGCATCCTCTGGAGCTTTTTCGCCCTGCCAATGCCGGTGATCCTTAACCGCAGCCTGAATATCGCCACCGGCATGACCCTGCCACTGGCTTTGATCGCCATCGGCGGCTCCTTCTCCCTCGAACGACTCAAGGGCGACCTGGTGCGTGCCGCCTTCGCCACCGGCATCAAAATCATCTGGCTACCGCTGATAGCCGCAGTACTGATGATGTTACTCGGTGTCACCGGCCAGGACCTCGCTATCGGCGTCCTGATGGCCGGCACCCCGACCGCCACCGCAACCTATATTATGGCTCACCAGCTCAAAGGCGATGCCGAACTGGCCGGATCGATCGTAATGATGTCGACCCTTCTTTCAGCGGTCAGTTACACGGCCGCCCTCTTCATTCTGCATACTCTGGGATTATAAGTGTTCGGACAGGCCCCGGTCCGTCCTCCCTCAAAAAACTATCCAAATTTAAGGACAACAACCATGGGCAGAGAATTCACTCCTTTTGACATCGGCAGCCACTTTCGCATCCTTCCAGTCGATTTGCCAGCATCGCAAGACGGCCGGATCGACCTGATCATGGCCGCCGGCGCTTTCGGCTCGGGAGAACACGAAACCACCGCCAGTTGCCTGGAGATCTTGGAACAACTGCCACAACTCAAAGGCGCCCGCGTGCTTGACCTCGGTAGCGGCACCGGAATTCTCGCCATTGCCGCCCTGAAACTCGGTGCGCAAAGCGCCCTGTGCCTCGACATTGACCCCGGTGCTATCGAAACCTGCCAGGTTAACGCCGCACTCAACCGCGTAGAAAGCCATATCGACCACTTCTGCGGCACCCTCGATCAGTGCCCCGAAGTCAATTTCGACCTGATCCTGGCCAACATCTACGGCGACATTCTGCTGCTCGTAGCCGACGACCTGGTCGCCAAAGCCGCACCCGGAGCCCCCCTGCTCCTTTCCGGCATTTTGTGGGAATACAATTTTGACGTGCGCAACCGTTATGAAAAACTCGGCTGTAAAATTGTAAAAAACCGCATGCTAGAAGAGTTCAGCACAGTGTTGCTACAGAAGTGACCGCTTTGGGCGGAGGGCAGAGGGCAGAGGGCAGAGGGCAGAGGGCAGAGGGCAGAGGGCAGAGGGCAGAGGGCAGAGGGCAGAGGGCA
>JBFHFM010000224.1:0-6167 GCA_041583595.1 Trichloromonas sp.
ATATTGGGTCAAAGCCTCGGCCACTGTTGCCGCTTCACTGGTGAAGATTTTAATTCCGGCGGCATTCAGCACACGAAACGCCTTGGGTCCGCAGTGTCCGGTGACGAGCACCGTGGCGCCGGTGCGCGCGACCCGTTCGGCGGCGACAATCCCCGCGCCGTGGGAGGCGTCCTGCGACGTCTGGTTATCGATTACTTCGAAGGCAGCGCTCTCCAAATCGTAGACCAGATAGTTGGGGGCTCGACCAAAGCGTGGATCCAGTGGTGCCTGCATGTTGTTCCCCGATGTCGTCAAAGCTATTTTCATTGTGTTAATCCTTTCATAAAAGGCCGCGTCGTACCAGTGGACGACGCGGCCACCTCATTTTACGTTCTGTCCCTGAACTGCCGAGTTTATTTCAGTGATGTCCGGTTAGATACTTGCAGTGCTCCCCCTCCCTTTATGGGAGGGGGTTGGGGGGAGGGTGAGGTCCTGGAATTTGCCTCGCCACTACACTCCCCCCCTCCCTAACCCTCCCCCACAAGGGGAGAGGGGACTATTTAAGACCAAGTAATTTGCTAACCGGACACTGCTGATTTTATTTGCTGTCCATGGCGTCCAGGCGCGATTTGATTTGCTCCAACTCTTGCCCCAGGATCTCGGCCCGGCCTTTGAGCTCGGCGCGTTCCTGTTCCGGATCTGTGGTTGGAGAGTTCACCGAAGCGGCGGGGGCACCGGAACGAGCCCAGCCCGGCTGTCCGGTGGCGTGAAACATGTTCCGTCGACCGAAGCCGCCGCCGGTTATTCCGCGACAGCGGCCTCCCCGGCCATATCCGGCGCCAGAACTGGTAAAGCCTGCTGTTGCTGATCCGGCGCAATAGCCAGCGCCTCGTCCAGTCATCGATCCCATTCCCAACGGTCCTGTACCATTTCTTCCAGGCATGATGCTTCTCCTTTCCTGAGTTGATTTTTATTCTGTTATGACCTGACCAGGGTGGTTCCGCATTGGGAGCAGACCCGGTCGGCGCAAGGCAGACCTCGCTCATGCGTTTCCTGGTGGCCACATTTTGGGCAAACACAGGACCCCGCCGGACCACCGGCCATGACGCCACCACGGCGCCCACGTCCGCCTGGTCCCTGACCTTGCCCAAGCCCTTGTCCTTGCCCTTGACCTTGTCCCTGGCCTTGACTTTGTCCCTGGCCTTGACTTTGTCCCTGGCCTAGACCTTGTCCTTGACCTCTGCCTTGACCTTGCCCTCTACCTTTACCTTTACCTTGTCCTCGTCCTTGCATAGTTTCCTCCCGATTTGGCTGCTGCTGGCCATGCCTGCCCCGCCCGCGACATCCGGGCATGGTATAGGTTTCCTTGTGCAGGGTCCCGCCGAGCCAGGCTTGCACGACTTCATCCAGATTTCCGGCGACGAAGGAATGGACCTGAATGCCATAGGCCACAAGCATTTCCTGCAAGGCCCGGGATACTGCCCCGCACACCAGGGTTTCGACTTCCCTCTCCACAAGGAGCAGGGTGCGCTTCAAGGGTGGGTCATCGGTTAAATGCCAGCGTTGCTCATGAGCAATGCATCCAGCTTCGGTCTCTATGACCAGCAGGTTGCGCGCCGTGTCGAATACCGGCGCGATGCGGTTTTCCCAGAAAGCAAAAGCAATTTTCATCAGGCCCATCCTGTGCTGGGGTTATGCTAAGACCTATCGCAAGAGCAGTGCCAAACGGCAAGCCTTCGCGTTTTTTACGTAACTATCCTGAATTGTTGTTTAATTTGTGATGCCGGAGGCGATCGAAAAAAAAGACAGGGTAGCAAAAATGCAACCCTTGCTGGGAATTGTGGGTGCGTTTGTGCTACTTCTTTGGGTCGAGACGGGTGCGGCCGTCTGCTTCGGGGAGGGAGATGCCGAGCTTTTTAAGCTTTCGAAACAGGGTGGTTTTGTGGATGCCTAACTCTCGCGCGGCCGCCAGTCGGTTGTAGTTATGGCGTTCTAAGGCGGCGCGAATCACCTGGGCATCGAGGCCGTCATGGGCCGAGCGTATATCCGCGCCGTGGCCCGTTGCGACTTCCCGTGCGGTGAGTTCGGCGGGCAGATGGGCCATGCCGATCTGCCCTTCGCGACAAAGGATGAAGGCCCGCTCGATGACATTTTCAAGCTCGCGGATGTTTCCCGGCCAATCATGGGCCATGAGCAGGGCCAGGGCCTCACGGGCGATCCCCGGCACATTTCGTCCCTGCAGGCGGTTGAAGCGGGACACGAATTCATCCACTAACAGTGGAATATCCTCCTGGCGCCGACGCAGAGGGGGGAGCTCAACGCGCACCACGTTGACGCGATAGTAGAGATCCTCGCGAAATTGTCCTTGGCGCACCAGTTCGGCCAGATCGCGATTGGTCGCCACGATAATCCGGACGTCGGCCGACTCCGAATGGGTCGCACCCAGCGGTTCATAGGTTCGCTCCTGCAACACCCGCAACAGTCGTACCTGCAGGGCGGGACTGACCTCGCCGATCTCGTCGAGAAACAGGGTGCCCCCTTTGGCCAGGGTGAACCGCCCCGGTTTATCCTTTTGTGCCCCGGTAAAGGCGCCGGCCTTGTAGCCGAACAGCTCTGACTCCAGCAGCGTATCGGGCAGAGCGCCGCAGTTAACCGCGACAAAGGGTCCTTGGCTACGGGGACTGAGGGAATGGAGGGTGCGCGCCATGAGTTCTTTGCCGGTGCCGGTTTCGCCGAGGATCAGCACCGTGCTCGGGCTTGCGGCGATAGCTGGAATGACTTCGAAGAGGCGCTGCATCAGGGGGCTGTGGCTGGTCAGATCGCCGACACGAAACTTGCCGGCGAGTTCCTCGCGCAGGGCTTCGACTTCGGACAGGTCGCGAAAGGTTTCGGCTCCACCCATCACATGGCCGTCGCTGTCTTTCAATACGGCGGTAGAAACGCTGATGGGGATGCGACGCCCTTCGGCGTTGACGATGTAGCCTGATTTGCCGATCACCGGTTTGCCGGTTTGCAGGGTCTGGCGCAGCCCGCAGGCTTCGCCGCACATGCTGGAACGAAAAACCTCAGAGCAGTGGCGGCCCAGCGCCTCCTCGCGCGAAACCCCGGTGATCTCCTCGGCGGCTCGATTGAAGGAGGTGACGCGCCACTCCAGGTCCACGGTGAAGACTCCATCCGAGATACTTTCGAGGATCGCCTCGGTCGGCGTATGGATCGCCGGTTTTTTGGGCTTACGAACACCCATCCTGTCATTCTCCCGTCGGCCATGAAGCGGCCCGTTTACTAAACCATGGCTCAAAGGACAGCCACTCTGTTTGCGGAAATCTTTTCTCATAGGAGTTGTAGACGGAAACCGCCGACTTTGCAAGGTTCGGGTGGCGCTAAGAAAGAAAGGTGGGATCTTTTCCTCGATTAATCCTGTTATAAAAGTGAAAAATTGAAGGGCTGACTAATGGAGGTTCTCGCCCGAAAGTGTACTTGTTCCAGTAGATTCATCTTTAATTGCGACAGTCTTAAATATATTATTCATCACATGGGCTGTTTCCTTATACCTCCGGCGAGCCTGGACTGAAAAATTCAGTGTTTGATGTTAAACTTCACGCCAGGGCGCGACTTCGTTAAGGGGGCCTTTGCATCAAGATTTGGAGTACAAAGTAGTACCAACCGGCGGCGGAAGAAAATTTCCTTTTTATTTACATATTTTTTGCTTGTTTGGTGGTTAACCTGACAATACAGAACGTCGGTAGCGCATGCTTCCGGCCTACTTCATCAGGAACTGCCCGTGGCAATGGAGGTCGTTATGAATGCAGCACCCATCTTCCGCCTGGCCCATAAATATTTCATCCTTTCTTTTCTGTTTTTCTGCTTTGCGTTCATATCACCACAGGTCCAGGCTCAGGACGGCGACTTTGTGGACCCGTCTGAAAAATTCAGTCAGGAAGAGCTGGCCCAGATGCTGGCGCCTATTGCCCTTTATCCCGATCCGCTTCTTTCCCAGGTGCTGATGGCATCGACTTATCCTCTTGAGGTGATCGAGGCCGACCGCTGGGTCAGGGCGAATCCAAACCTGAAGGATGAAGTCCTTGATGTAGCGCTTCAGGATCTGGACTGGGATCCGAGTGTCAAGGCGATCTGTCATTTTCCTGAAATCCTGGTCTTGATGAGTGAGCGGATCACGGAGACCACCACCCTGGGGAATGCGTTTCTCGCCCAGGAGGACGAGGTGATGGGGATGATCCAGGAACTGCGGGCCAGGGCCCATGCTCAAAACAACCTCTCTACCACGTCAGAGCAGAAGGTGATTGTCGAAAGGGAGACGATCATTATTGAACCGGCCAATCCCCAAGTCATCTACGTGCCGTACTATGACCCCTACACGATCTATGGCCCGTGGTGGTACGCCGATTATCCGCCCTATTACTGGGGCCCTACGGGAAGGCGAATCGGTACCGGCATTTCGTACTGGCCTGGTTTCTATTTTGGTTTTTCCTTTGGTTCCTGGAGCTATTTCGATTGGAATCGCCACTATATTCATATCGATGTGCATAAACGTCCCCGGTATGTCAGGTATGGCTTGTGGTTGGCTACGCCCGGTCGCTGGAATCATGCACCCAGCCATCGCCGGGGCGTGGCTTACCGGGATGGGTACACTGCCAGGAAATACGGTCAATCGCCATCTCGTACCCCTATTTTTCGACGGGATACTCGTGGTTTTCCTGACGTTCAGAGGCGGAATTCAGATTGGCGCGACAACAACCGAATCATAACCGATCGTGCTCGTCAAGAAAGGGAGCGGGTGATTCGCGATCAGCGGGATAGGCTACGGGTGGTCCCCCCCGATCAAGCGCGTGAACGTGCTGAACGCAACCGGCAGGCGCCGGTAAAGGTCGAGTCGGTTAAACCAGAGCGGACTCGAGTTGAGACGGTCAAGCCGGAGCGGACCCGAGTCGAGGCGGTTAAGCCGGCGCCGACCCGAGTTGAGCCGGTTAAGCCGGAGCGGGCCCGAGTTGAGTCAATCAAACCAGATCGGGCCCGAGTTGAGCCGGTTAAATCAGACCAGACCCGAGTCGAGTCGATCAAGTCAAAGCGGACCCGGATTGAGTCGGTCAAAACGGTGCCAGCGCGTGTTAACCCGGTGCCGGCACGGGTTGATTCGGACAGGATGGGTCAGCAAAAGCACCGCGATAATATTTTCAATCGCATCGAGGATGGAAGGCAGGAGCGCAGATCGAGCGAGCGCGGTCGGGACAGTCGCCAGGGCAAGGTCGATGATTCCTCGGGCAGGAGAGGCTCGGACCAGGCTGATCTTGAGGAGCCGCGGCGCAATCGGCGCTGAGTCGAATATTAATCATGATTCCACTCACACAGAGAGGGTCGCAGATGATGGTATTGAACGCAAACCAAGTCAGCCTGTTGCGCCAGGGTTCCGGTGCAATCGCCCTGTTGATTGCGATGGTTATTCTGGTCACTTCACCGGCGAGGGCCGACTCTCCAGCGGAACAGAAGCATTTTACCACTCCGCAGCAGGCGATGGCGGCCCTGGTCTCAGCGGTAAAGGGCGCCAACAATACAGAATTGCTCGCCATTTTAGGGCCCGGCTCGGACCATCTTATTGATTCCGGCGACAAGGTCGCAGACCAGAACGGTCGAGCGCGTTTCTTAAAGGCCTTTGAAGAGAAAAACAGTTTTGCGTTGGAGAACGACAACCGTGCGGTGTTTCTGGTTGGCCAGCGGGATTATCCTTTTCCGATTCCCATTGTCAGGCAGGGGGATTTTTGGCGCTTCGATACCCAGGCGGGGCTGGAAGAAATCCTCAACCGGCGGATCGGTAGAAACGAACTGCACACTATCGAGGTGTTGCAGGCCTATACCGCCGCCCAGCGCGAATTTGCCTGTATTAAACGTAGCGGTGGTACGGAGTTTGCCCAGCGCTTTGCCAGTAGTGAGGGGGCAAAGGACGGGCTTTACTGGGTAGCCGGGGAGGGGGAAGAGGAGAGCCCCTTCGGTCCCTTGATCGCGAGAGCCACCGAAGAAGGCTACGCCGACGGGCTGGATGAGGAGACTCCAGAACCCTTTCATGGTTATTATTTCAAGATCATCAAGTCGCAAGGTGAGCATGCCAGCGGCGGGGCTTTTGACTATGTGGTTGATGACAAAATGGTCCTCGGTTTCGCCCTGGTCGCCTATCC
>JBFHFM010000225.1:0-6148 GCA_041583595.1 Trichloromonas sp.
TCGAATTCCTATATGTAGGAATTGTTAATAGATATAGGTTTATAGTTCCTATATCTGGGAACTATGTTTATAGATGTAGGAACCACGATTGGTTGTCTCTGTGAGATTCAGCCACCAGAAGCGGACTTTTATTTTTTAAAAAAGACGTTCAGCATGATGCTGAAAACCACGGAGTCGTGCCCCGTTTATTTCTGAACCTGACGCGACTTGACCATCTTCCATTTGAAATACAATAAAAATGCCTATCTTCCGCCGAAGATAGGCATCCTAATAAACAACATTGGGACTAATATTCTTCGGTAACCCGACTACCTATTTGCATGGGTTCGTAGTTTTGCGTAACCGAGTTGCTACTGCTTTGCCTTTTCGGAAAACTAGACCTTTTTTACGAATTTAGAATAGATTTAATTAGGGCAGTTTATCTAAAATTTCGAGCGAATGGAATAACTTTAGCTGTGGGGGATTTATGTATTTTGATGGGAATTGAAATAGTGGGCGCTGAAATGGGGCAAAAGCTCGATATTCAAGTGGGGCGATTAGTCGATTGCTTTGCCGGCGTCGTAACCGTCCTTTAGTCTCTCCACTTCTTTCATAGGGGTTCCTGCCAAAGGGTATTTGGGTGGGGAAACGTTCTATTGCAGGCTGCCGGCCAGGGGGATCAGCCGATGGTAATCCTGGTACGAGAGATTTGTCTGCCAGTGTCCGCTTGACATACCCGCACCGATTCCCAGGAGCATCAAACCGATGACCAGGCAGGCAAAGGCTCGTCGGCCAACCGGCATTTTCTGCCAGGGGAGGGCCATCTTCAAAGCGCCTGGCTCAGGACAGCTTTCGACGCAGTTCAGGCAGCCGGTGCATTCGGGGGAGCTTATGGCGCTACAGGTCTGCACTGACAACCTCGAAGGGCAGTTGTGGCCGCAGGCACCGCAGTTGCTGCAGCGCTTTGCGTTCCGCCGAATTTTCAGTGGACCCAACAGGGCGGCCAGTGCAGTCAGGGCCCCGTAGGGACAGAGGTAACGGCACCAGAAATGCTGATAGAGCACGGAGAGGCCTGCTAAAGCGGCAATCACGCTGATGGCAGCAGGGGAGATGCCGGTGAAAAAGTGCAGCATCTTGATATCGCTGACCGCCCAGTAGGGACTGCTAAGAAGACCCTCGATGGCTTGGACCGGCATGTCGATGAGAATCAGTTTGATGAAGAAGATGAGCAGGGCATATTTGGCGAACCGCAGCAGAATATCGAGCCATCTCCAGATGCGGAAGGTCTGTCCGAAGAGTCTTCGTCCGAGAGCCCCGCAAAGCTCCGACAGCGTGCCGACGGGGCAGATCCAGGAGCAAAAGGCCCTGCGGGCGACAAGCGATATGCCGAGAAAGGTCAGCAGCAGCACCAGGGCCGCGGGGTGTACCGGGTCGACCTTTCCGGTCATAGCCCAGTATTTTAGGCTGGCCAGGGCCCCGACCGGAAGAAAGGCCTCCACCCCGGCTGGGCGTAGGTAGGCCGGGGCCAGACCGCCCGATGCGAAATGATTCACGAAGAGGGCGAACTGCACCCCGATCGCCAGGCAGACCAGCAAAAACATGACTTGCACTCGTGGCCCGTTTGGTTAATCGTGACGCATAATTCTGAGTCATTTTTTATGCTGTCAAGGCGTGTCGATGCAGGCCTAGCCTGCGTTAAGCCAAAGAGGCACAACGCTGACAGCGGGGAAAAGGGCCAGAATTAAAGGATAGGATTAGCCAAACGGGCTACTAGATGGCGTGGTGTAAGAACCTGTTTAAACCAACTTTTCTCCATCCGCATCCTCCGCCTTAGGCCATTTCCTGTCGATTGGCAAATTTGGCCAGGAGACTCTCCTTGATGGCAAAGACCTCTTCGACCGTCTCCCCGCCCAGATCGAAGGCCGAGACGCCTTCGCGGTCGGCTTTTCGGACGAGCTCGCTTGCGGTGATGCAGCCGAGCAGGCTGCCGCCAGGAAGGGCGTTTTCAATAAACTCCCTGTCGGCAGAGCCGTCCACCTTGCTGGCGACGTAAAAAATGTCCGTGACCCCGATGTCGGCCGCCAGACGCCGGACCTGATGGGCGGTCTGCACACTGCGCTGCCCCGGTTCCACCACCACCAGCAGAGCATCTACCGACTGCGCCGTCCCCCGGCCAAGGTGCTCGATGCCGGCTTCCATATCCATAACCACGACCTCGTTCCGCTCGAGGATCAGGTGCTTCATCAGGCGTTTGACCAAGGTGTGCTCGGGACAGACACAGCCGGTGCCCCCCTGATCAACCGTGCCCATCAGCAGCAGGCTGACTCCTTCGTGCTCAACGCAGAACTTTTCCGGCAGGTCGCTGACCCTGGGATTGAGTTTGAACAGGGTGCCGGCACCGTCTTGCGCCGCTGTTCTTTCTTTGGCCAGATCCTTCATCTTCGAAAGGGGTGCAAGGGCCTCCGCTTTGTCGGCAGGGATGCCGAGGGAAGAGGCGAGATTGGCGTCGGGGTCGGCATCGATTGCTAAAACTTTGCGCCCATCTGCCGCGAAGGCGCGCGCCAGCATCCCGGCCAGAGTCGTCTTGCCGACGCCACCTTTACCGGTAATGGCGATTTTGAGCCCCTTGGAATGGGGTGCCGGTTCGCTTGGATGGTGGTGGTCATGGTGGTCATGGTGGTCATGGTGGTCATGGTGGTCATGGTGGGTATTGCACATCCGTCTGTTTCTCCTTGCAATGGTGAAGGCGGGGGCTTGAAGCCCCCGCTTGAAAAAACACTAGATTCCCAGGCGTTTGCGACGCTCCTGGATAACTTCCAGAAGGCGGTCTGCAGCCTGGTCGGGATCGGTTTCGACGATGAAGTAGCCGCCGAAGAGATCCTGGGCTGTTTCGGTCAGAATCCCGGTGACCACTTTGGAACCGGTGACCTGCGGCACGATCCCCAGGTGGGTCGGGATGCCCAGGGTTACCGACCAGGTACCGATGGCGACCGCCTTCTCCGACATCGCTTCAGCCGCCGAAGCCACCAGCGGCAGGCTGTCGAGATCGACTCCGAGTTTGTTGGCGATGGCGACCGCGACCCCGACCGCGCGACTGTTGTCGACGCAGGAGCCCATGTGCAGTACGAGTGGGAGTGGGCCGCCCAGCCCGGCGGCTTCGCCGACCGCCGTCAGAACCGCCTTGAGTGATTCTCCCGCATAAGTCTCGGTGGCCTCTTGAGTCATCAGCCCGTTTTTGGCCATGGCTCCGGCGCCGCACCCGGTAGCGAGCATCAGAATATTGTTGCGGGCGAGCTTTCTGGCGATGGTCACGAAATTGTTGTCCTGCACCGCCTGGGTGCTGTTGCAGCCGGCAAAGAGGGCGATCCCCTGAATGTTGCCATTCGCGATATTGTCGATGAGGGGCTTCAGAGGATCCTCGGCATTAAGCTTGCTCAAGGCGCCGACAATCGCTTCGGCACTGAAACCGACCACCGCGGTCTGCTTGACCTGGGGGATTCTGACTCGCTTGGGGTTGCGCCGCTTGAAGGCCGCGATGGCCAGGTTGATGACCTGCCGGGCGTTTTCGGCTGCGGTCGCCTCCTTGAAACTTACGTGTGTCGCACCGGTGATCTTGTTTTCATCCATGGTGGTGATGATCTCGGTATGAAAACAGGCACCGATTTCTGCCAGGGAAGGCATGATGCACTGCACGTCGGCTACCATGGCATCGACCGCTCCGGTAAGGATCGCCATTTCCTGCGAGAGGTAATTGCTGGCCAGGGGCACCCCGTGACGAAGCATGATTTCGTTACCGCTGCAACAGATGCCGACGATGTTGATCCCGTCTTTGGCGCCGGCGGCCTTGGCTTCTGCATCCATCAGCGCGGCGACATCGCAGATCACCTCGCTGAGCAGCGGGTTATGGCCATTGACCGCGATATTGACGGCACCTTCTTCGAGAACCCCGAGATTCGACGAGGTAATGACCGGCTGAGGGGTGCCGAAGAGGGCATCGGAAAGTTCGGTGGCCAGGACCATGCCGGTGTAATCGGCCAGCGCGCCCTTGACGCCGCCGAGGATGACATTGGTGGCATCGGCGTCGCAGCCGACCGTCGTCCGCGCCATGATCTGGGCGACAACGGCGTCGATGTTGTGGGGCAGCAGGTGGAGAGCGGCGAGCTTCTCCAAACGTTTTTCCGTCAGGGTGGCAGAAATCCAGTGGCAGGGCTTATCGTGGTCCTGATTCTGGAAGTCCTCCAGGGTTTTCCGGGCGACCTCGGCGGCCACCTCGAGAATCTCTTTGTTCTCGATCTCCAGACCGAGGGTTCGGGCAATCCCTTTGAGTTTCTGGGCATCCCTGACCTGGTAAGAGGGGTAGTTGCCTTGGGCGACCTGTTGCAGGGCCAGGGCGATATGCCGGCCATGCTCAGAGTGAGCCGCGGCTCCGGCCGCCATCATGCGGCTGACGTTGCGGGCGACGATGGTGTCGGCATCGGCGCCGCAGATGCCGCGCTGCGGACCCTCGCCGAAAGGATCAATGCGGCAGGGGCCTTTCCAGCAGATGCGGCAGCAGACGCCGAGCTGGCCGAATCCGCACTGGGGCTGCATCGCCTGATGGCGATCCCAGACCGTGTCGATCCCCTCTGCTTTAGCCAGGGGGAGGAGTTCTTTTACGGATGGATCGATAGACTGCTTCATGATTATAAATTTCCCTTTCTCAGCTTGAGATATTTATGTGATTGGGCCAGTTCTGCAGCTCGGGCTTCGAGCAGGGCTCGGCGGTAGGCGGCGATATTGACGAGACTGACCGCCCGGGTCGGACAGGCCTCGACGCAGGCGGGGGCAGTCTTGCCGGACCGGGCCCTGTAGTCGGCGCAGAGGTCGCACTTTTTCGCCACGCCGCGATTGGTACGGCTACTCACCCCCGGCTGTTCCTCGGCGGCAACGGCAATGGCGCCGAAGGGGCAGACCATCACGCACATCTTGCATCCGAGGCAGTTCTTCTCGCGGATCTTGACCTGACCGTCCTCCTGAAGGATGGCGCCGGTGGGGCAGGCAAACGCGCAGGGGGCGTCCTCGCACTGACGGCACTGCATCGGCATCCTCACCCCATCGGCCAGCACCACATGGTTGCGCGGCCGCAGTGAGCGGCCAAGGGCGACGGCCTCCTGCAGGTTGGTCTCCCCGTGGGCCACTGCGCAGGAGAGCTCGCAACTGTGACAGCCGAGGCACTTCTCGGGGTCCGCGTAAATGATTTCGTTTTCCAGGTTTTTCCCCATAGCTTTAATCTCCTTAGCTTTCAACGTCCAAACTGTCGATATAGAGTTCTTTTCCGCTGAGCATATCGGTGCCGTCCTGGTGGCCTTCCGGACAGCTGAAGTCGTAGTTGTTAACTTCGAATTCGCGGTAGCACGACCGGCAGCGGGCGACGATCGGAACCTTTTTGATGGACAGTTCCGCCCCTTCGACAGCGGTCCCTTCGGCGAAAACCTCAAAGCAGGCCGTCAGGGTCATCAGTTCGACCCCGGCGAGATCCCCTACCACCAGGTGAACCCGGGACACCTTACTGAGTCTATGTTTGCTAATCTGGCGGTTGATCACCTCAAAGAGGCTGCCGACGATGGCGGTTTCATGCATGTGCAACCTTTTTCCTGACTTGCGCTTTTGCTGCCGAAGCATCCGGCTTTGAGCATAGACTTACAAGTCTGTTCAGGTCTGTCGGCCAGCCGACAGCCGGCGCGATGAATCTGATCTTTTGCCGTTATCGCTCGGTGCAGGAAATGCACGGATCGATGCTGTTGACGATCAGGGCGATGTCGGAAATCTTGTCCCCCACCATCATCACCTTGAGCGCATCCCAGTTCATATAGCTGGGTACCCGCCACTTGAGGCGTTCGGGGATCTCCGATCCGTCGGTGCGCAGATAGTAGATCAGCTCTCCGCGCGGGGCCTCCGACTTGGCGATGGCCTCGCCGGCCGGGATCTCCGGCAGCGTCGCGATGCAGGTGGGCCCCTGGGGCATGTCGGTGACGCACTGCTGAATCAGGCGCACCGCCTGCTGCGCCTCTCGCAGCCGCACCTTGGCCCGCGCGAGGACGTCGCCGGCGCTTTCGGTCTGCACCTCGAAATCGAGCTTGTCGTAGGCGGCGTAGGGGCTTTTCTTGCGCACGTCGTAGTTGATCCCCGA
>JBFHFM010000226.1:0-6133 GCA_041583595.1 Trichloromonas sp.
GCACAACGGCCGCCCATCGCAATACCGATGGGCGGCCGTTTGATTAGCAGACAAAAAAAACCCTGGAGACCAGGAGGGTAAGTCGTCCAGGGCAAATAAGGAAGCTGCGTCCAGCCTCCTCGAAAAATCTTTTAACTTGAGGCCATTATACCCCTGACGCCCTAAGGTGTCAAATCACCGCAGAAAAATCAGCGAACGTGATCTTCCGGATAAGCATTAATCTGGTGAATCCGCAGGTCGGGCCCGGCAAATTCATCCTCTTCATCCATGCGGAAACCGAACAGATTGCGCACCATCACATAAACCAAAACTCCTACGACCAAAGCATACACGATAGCCAGCAGAGTCCCTGCCAATTGGGAAAAAAAATTCACTCCACCCATACCACCGAATACCGGCAGTCCGAAAATTCCGGCGGCAATCCCCCCCCAGCTACCAACAATACCGTGCAACGGCCAAACACCAAGCACGTCGTCGATCTTGAGTTTTTCCTGCTCCCACTGATAGCCATAGACAAAAATCAGCGAACCGATCCCCCCCAGCAAAAAAGCCGCCAGCGGATGAACGATATCCGAGCCGGCACAGATAGCGATCAAACCGGCCAAAGCACCGTTGTGGACGAAACCAGGGTCATTGCGGCTGGCCACCAGAGCAAAGAGCACACCGCCAACCATAGCCATCAGCGAGTTCACCGCCACCAGCCCGGAAACCCCCTCTAGACTCTGCGAACTCATCACATTAAAACCGAACCATCCGATGGCCAGAATCCAGCTGCCGAGGGCCAGAAAGGGAATATTGCTGACGGGAATCGGGTTGCTCTTGCCGCGCACGTAGCGCCCCATGCGCGGGCCTAGAATCACCACCGCCGGCAAGGCCAGCCAGCCGCCCATGGAATGCACCACCACGCTGCCGGCAAAATCATGAAAGGGCGCGCCCAGGGTCCGCTCAAGAAACCCCTGCAGATAACTGCTGTTGCGCCCCCAGATCAACGATTCGAAAAAGGGATAGGCCAAGCCGACGAAAATAGCTCCGGCAAAGACCTGCGGCCAGAACTTGGCCCGCTCGGCGATCCCCCCAGAGATAATTGCGGGAATACAAGCGGCAAAGCAAAGCAGAAAGAAGAACCGCACCAGCTCAAAGCCCTGATTATTGCCAAGCAACTCAGCAGCCGGATGCAGAAAGTTGATTCCGTACGCGATAGGATAACCAATCAGAAAATAGATAACCGTCGAAACGGACCAGTCAGAGAGAATTTTCACGAAGGCATTGACCTGGCTCTTTTTTCGAACCGTGCCAACCTCAAGAAAGGCAAACCCGGCGTGCATGGCGAAAACCATGACTGCGCCCAACATCAAGAATAATACGTCCCCGCCGATACGCAAAGAATCAATGGATGCGTTCATCTTCAGACCTCCTCGTCCATATCGAGGGCGGCGTTGCCCTCGGTCGAATCAAAGCTCCATTTCAATAAACGTACCAGCACCTAAGCTATCGGAATCATGAAAAACACCCATCCCAGGCACAACCAACCCAAACATAATTGCACAAATCTTACTCACCATCGCCCAAATAAAACTCAGCCCTCCCTCAAAAGGCCAAACTACACTACAAAGGTCAAGTACAAACGCATTTTTTCGTTTTTTTATCTTGACCATATAGCTAGCAATAAGCTAGGATCCACTCCAGCAGAAAAACATCAAATTAATCAACTTTGACTTAATTTAAATAACATACTTTGGAGAACAACATGGAATCCGCCCGTCGCAGCATTGTCAAGGCCATCTCCTGGCGACTTTTGGCGACCGTGATCACCGCCGTCATCGTCTACCAGCTCACCGGGGAACTCGACTTTGCCGCAAAAGTTGGGCTCGCCGACACCACTCTGAAATTCGTGATCTATTTCGGCCACGAACGACTCTGGAACCGGATCCCTTACGGCCGCGAGCAGAAACAGCCGGAATACTACATCTAAGGATGAGGAGAAAAAGATGAGTAACGTCCCCCTTACCCCAGCCACCGCCCTTATCCCGACAGTGGAACAGGAAGCGCTGGACATCCTCCAGACCGGGATTGCCCGCGCGAAAGGCACGGTAGCCCTGGCCTGCTCCTTCAGTGTCGAGGACGTGGTGATTATCGATCTGCTGCAAAGATCCGAAGCAGGCACCCGGATTTTCGCCATCGACACCGGTCGTCTGAACGAGGAGACCTACGAGGTGGCAGAAAGCATCACGACGCGCTACGGCATCCGCATCGACTGGCACTTTCCTGAGCGCGCCGCAGTGGAAAAGCTGGAGCGTGAAAAGGGGCTGTTCTCCTTTCGCGAGACCCTCAACAACCGCCACGAGTGCTGCCGCATCCGCAAGGTCGAGCCGTTGCAGCGGGCCCTCAAAGGCCTTGCCGGCTGGATCACCGGCCTGCGCCGGGAACAGAGCATCACCCGCGAGGCCCTCGAGAGCATCGCCATTGACACAACCAACGGCGGCCTGCTGAAGATCAACCCGCTGCTGAACTGGAGCGAAGCGCAGGTCTGGGACTACGCCAACAGCCAGCGCCTGCCGGTCAACCGCCTGCATAAACAGGGTTATCCCTCCATCGGCTGCGCCCCCTGCACCCGGGCCATCCAGCCCGGCGAACCCTCGCGGGCCGGGCGCTGGTGGTGGGAAAATCCGGAACACAAGGAGTGCGGCCTGCACAGACGCTGACGCGCCGGTAAGGGATGAGGCGTGAAGGGTAAAACGAAAAAGCCTTTCCTCCTCACGCCTCACGCCTGACCCCTCACAGTTTCAACGAAGGAGAAACAAATGACCCATCTGCAACAGCTTGAAGCCGAAAGCATCCATATCATCCGCGAAGTAGCCGCCGAATTTTCCAACCCGGTGATGCTCTATTCGATCGGCAAGGACTCCGCGGTCATGCTGCACCTGGCCCGCAAAGCTTTCTACCCGGCCAAGCCCCCCTTTCCACTGCTGCATGTGGACACCACTTGGAAGTTTCGTGAGATGATCGAATTTCGCGACCGCATCGCCAAGGAGTACGGCTTCGAGCTGCTGGTGCACATCAACGAGGAGGGGGTGCGCCAGGGGATCGGCCCCTTCTCCCACGGCAGCGCCCTGCACACCGACGTGATGAAGACCGCGGGGCTCAAGCAGGCGCTGGACAAATACAAGTTCGACGCGGCCTTCGGCGGGGCGCGGCGCGACGAGGAGAAATCCCGCGCCAAGGAGCGCATCTTCTCCTTCCGCTCCGCCAGCCACCGCTGGGACCCCAAGAGCCAGCGCCCTGAGCTGTGGAACATCTACAACACGCGAGTGCGCCCCGACGAGAGCATCCGCACCTTTCCGCTCTCCAACTGGACCGAGCTCGATATCTGGCAGTACATCACCCTGGAGCAGATTCCCATCGTGCCGCTGTATTACGCCAAAAAGCGACCGGTGGTCGAACGCGACGGCATGCTGATCATGGTTGATGACGAGCGGTTGGAGCTTAAGCCCGGCGAAAAAGTGGAAATGAAGTCGGTGCGCTTTCGCACTCTGGGGTGCTATCCGCTGACCGGCGCGGTGGAATCGACGGCCGACACCCTGCCCGAGATCATCCAGGAGATGCTGCTCACCCGCACCTCCGAACGGCAGGGACGACTGATCGACCACGACCAGTCCGGGTCGATGGAGAAGAAAAAGCAGGAAGGATACTTCTAAACAGGTTCCACGTTCAGGGTTCCAGGTTCCAAGTTAAAGACCAGAACCCACAAGGCAAACCTCGCTACTCAAGTTTACCGAACATCGAACTTAGAACATCGAACTTAGAACATCGAACTTAGAACTTAGAACTTAGAACGTCGAACGTCGAACGTCGAACGCCAAACCTAAGGATTTAACCATGGCTCACCAGTCCGAACTCATCGCGGAAGATATTCACGCCTACCTCAAGGCCCAGGAAGAAAAATCGATGCTGCGCTTCATTACCTGCGGCAGCGTCGATGACGGCAAAAGCACCCTGATCGGCCGGTTGCTGTGGGACTCGAAAATGATCTTCGAAGACCAGCTCGCTGCTCTTGAAGCCGACAGCAAGCGGGTGGGTACACAAGGGGAGAAGATCGACTACGCCCTGCTGCTCGACGGACTGGAGGCCGAGCGCGAGCAGGGGATCACCATCGACGTAGCCTACCGCTTCTTCTCCACCGACAAGCGCAAGTTCATCGTCGCCGACACCCCCGGTCACGAGCAGTACACCCGCAACATGGTCACTGGAGCCTCCACCGCCCAAGTTGCCGTCATCCTAATTGACGCTCGCAAGGGGGTGCTCACCCAGACCCGTCGCCACAGCTACCTGGTCTCACTGGTCGGCATCCGCCATATCGTACTGGCGATCAACAAGATGGATCTGGTGGACTACAACGCCGAGCGCTTCGAGACTATCCGCAAGGAGTACGAACTCTTCGCCGCAGGGCTGGGGTTTGAGCAGGTCACCGCCATCCCCATCTCGGCGTTGGAAGGGGACAACATCCTGACCCTCAGCGAGCGCACCCCCTGGTACCAGGGGCCGACGTTGATGGAGCACCTGGAAACGGTCCAGATCGCCGATGATGCCGACCGGAGCCCCTTTCGTCTGCGAGTGCAGTGGGTCAACCGGCCCAATCTCGACTTTCGCGGCTTCTGCGGCACCATCGCCTCGGGGACCATCCACCCCGGAGATAGCCTAATCGTGGCTTCCTCGGGCAAGACCAGCACCGTCGCCCGGATCGTCACCATGGACGGCGATCTGCCCGAAGCGGTGGCCGGCCAGGCGGTGACCCTAACCCTCAACGACGAGATCGACATCAGCCGCGGCGACCTGCTCGCTTCACCCGGGACGCGCCCCCATGTGGCCGACCAGTTCCAGGCGCGGCTAGTCTGGCTGCACGAAGAGGCTCTGCTGCCCGGCCGCAGTTACCTGCTCAAAGCCGGCGCAACCAGCGTTCCGGCCCAGGTGAGCGAGATCAACTTCAAGGTCAACGTCAACAGCCTGCAGCACGAGCCGGCCAAAACCCTCGCCCTCAACGAAGTCGGGGTCTGCAACCTGAGTGTCGACAAACCAATCCCCTTCGACGCCTACCAGGACAACCGGGCCACCGGCAACTTTATCCTCATCGATCGCCTCAGCAACGCTACGGTCGGCGCGGGCATGATCGATGCGCCGCTGGAACGTGCCACCGACGGCCACTGGCAGACCCTCGACGTCGACAAGCAGGCCCACGCCGCCCTCAAGGGACAACAACCCCGGGTCCTCTGGTTCACCGGCCTGCCCGGCGCGGGCAAATCGACCCTGGCCAACCTGGTCGAGAAAAAACTGCATTCTCTGGGGCGGCACACCTGCATCCTCGACGGCGACAACCTGCGCCACGGCATCAACCGCGACCTCGGCTACAGCGACGCGGACCAGGTCGAGCACATCCGGCGGGTCGCCGAGATGGCCAAGCTCTTCGTCGACGCCGGCCAGATTGTGCTGGTCTCGGTGGTTTCACCCTTCCGCAGCGAACGGGAGGTGGCCCGCGAGATTTTGGAGCCGGGCGAATTTATCGAGATCTTCGTCGACACCCCGCTGGAACTGTGCGAAGAGCGCGACACCCGAGGTGTCTACCAAAAGGCCCGGGCCAGTGAACTGAAGAACTTCCCCGGCATCGACGCAGCCTACGAGACGCCGAAAAATCCCGAAATCGTCGTCAACGGCGCGGCGCACAGCCCCGAAGAGTTGGCCCTGCAGATCGTCGGCCAGATCTTCGGCGATCAAAACGCCATCGAGTGGCATATCTAAAAACCGAATCCCCGAAATCGGTTGACCTGCCAAAACGTCGAGTTCATTGTTACCCAACAACGAGGCAAAGCAAATTTACAAGAATGAAGGGGATGAAAGGGCTAGATCAAAAACAGGGAGGTCAGATTTAAGCCATATCCCCCCTTATCCCCTTCATCCCTGTTAATACCCATTTTTTCGGAAGGATTATTTCCCATGTCCAATAGCCCCATCGACTACCAGAAACTACGCCTCGACGGCATCTACCAGCAGAATGCCGAAGGCGACCTGATGCTGCGGATAAAAATCCCCGCCGGGGTCCTCTCCGCCGAGCAGGCCGCCAAGATCAGCGACATTTCCGAGC
>JBFHFM010000227.1:0-6131 GCA_041583595.1 Trichloromonas sp.
AACTACGCATTCTGTCCTCCTGATTTAAAATAGATTTGCCTATTCAATAACAAGAGCACTATAGAAATACCAGTCTGATAAATTGTGGTAGTTTGTTATATATTTCGGAAGCTTAACCTCTTGTCTTGCTAATATATAACGTTGGTTACTTGTTGACTCTGCGTTCTTCTCTGGTGTGGCGAAGAACAGAAGGGGATCCCTGTCAGTGATAATCGGCGACGACGCGTCATTTCAATGAGCAGGATTCTTTTTAATAAATCACCCCGGGAAGTGGTCACAGGGACATTCAAGATTGTGGAAATTGCTTGATATTATCTCTTGTTGTGGGTCAAACTGCTGGTACTCTATTTTCTGACGGATTCAGCAGAGGTGCGTGTGAACAACAACAGCTACCAGCCACCCTACACCATCACCCCGGCCATTTTGAACCTGGTCGCCGAGATTGGCGAAACCATCGGCCGCTATACAGTATTGGCCGAACAGAACTTGGCGCCTCGCCTGCGCCGGGAAAACCGCATTCGAACTATCCAAGCTTCGCTGGCTATTGAGAACAATACCTTGACGCTGGAGCAGGTTACGGCGGTTATCGAGGGGAAACGGGTGCTGGGGCATCCCCGCGAGATTCAGGAGGTGCGCAACGCCTTTGCCACCTACGAAGCGATGGAGGAATGGGATGTAAGCGCCGAGGAAGACTTGCTGGCGGCGCATGATCTGCTGATGCGTGCACTGGTGGAAGAAACAGGCCGGTACCGCTCCGGGGGTGTCGGCATTTTTCGGGGCGAACATATGGTGCACATGGCTCCGCCCGCTGGCCGGGTGCCGCAGTTGATGGTCGATCTGCTGGATTGGCTCGGAAACACCAGTGAACACCCGCTGGTAGTCAGTTGTGTCTTTCACTACGAATTTGAATTTATTCACCCTTTTGCCGATGGAAACGGCCGTATGGGTCGCCTGTGGCAAACCTTGATCCTGCGTAACTGGAAACCTCTTTTTGCCTACCTGCCGGTAGAGACCATCATCCGCGAACGACAGGAGGCCTACTATCAGGCCTTGGCAGTCGCCGATCAGCGCGCCGACGCCACCCCGTTTATCGAGTTCATGCTCAGGGCGTTGCGCGATGCCATCCGCGAGGCCGTGGCTGCCGACCAAGTAGCCGATCAAGTGACCGACCAAGTAGCCGCGTTGATTCAGGCGATTGGAGACGGCGAACCGGGTCGCAATGATTTGATGCAGGCTCTGGGGCTGTCTCACCGGCCCACATTCCGGGGAAACTACCTGAACCCGGCCCTGGAAGCCGAGTGGATCGAACGCACCCAGCCCGACTCCCCGCGCAGTCCGACCCAGCGTTATCGATTGACCCGTAAGGGCCACCGCTGGCTGCAACTGCAAGCAGAGGAGTAATGACGTTCTGGGGACGGATAAGTCCCGGTTCCGGGTCGAGTAGAGGACAGGATTCCCCCTGTCCTCCCTCATCAAGCCGTGCTGCGGTTCTCCCGCACACGGCTTTCCGATGTTCTTCACCGCGAGGCCTTCGACTACATCCGGCTTCTCGAAGAGAAATCCCACCTGTCGCTGTTGAAGGAAATTATCGAGGAAAACAACTACCGCCCGGCGGCCCGCGATCAGGGTTTTCGTCGCATCGTGGTCAAGGCTTATGACCACCGCTGCGCCCTTTGCGGGGTGAGGATCATCACGCCGGAACAGCATACCGTGGTCGATGCCGCCCACATCGTCCCCTGGAGCAAAAGCCAGAACGATGACATCCGCAATGGTATGGCGCTGTGCAAACTCTGCCACTGGGCGTTCGACGAGGGAATGATGGGCGTATCCGTCAATTACAATGTCATCACCTCGCGGCAGATCGGCATTGATCCCAACGTCCCCGGATTTATGATGACCCTCTCCGGTCGCGGTATCATTCCACCATCTGAGCGCGAGCTCTGGCCGGAGCAGCAGTACCTCGCCGAGCACCGGCGGGCGTGGCGGTTGTGAATATTTCAATGTTTCGTTTCGAAAATTCGGAGGGATTGTGAGGTCGTTTCTTCTGTTCCTGCTTGTTTATTTTTTCTTTTTCCCAGCCACAAGCATCGCCCAAGAAAACCAAGGCTACGTCGAAACAGTCGCGTGGTGGAATGGTGTTGTTCTGGAGCTTCAGCCGTATCGGGAGCAGCTGCAGAACCTGTACGCCGAAACCGAAGCTGGCCTCTCATCCAATCGGAACCAGATCGAAACCGAATTTCGCAAGCGGTTGGTCCGGGACTACCCTGGGTCCTCCTACTATGCAAGCATGGGCGGCGTCTGGCAGGTCAATGGTTACACTGCGTTTGGTTATGACAGGGGCTGGCATATCCACAAGCTTACGCAAAGGTTCGGTACCCTCACCAAAAGCTACGATTTTCGGCAAAACGTTTTCACTGTGGGAGAAGGTCAGAACAGTATCGGCCTCAAACTTGACCTGAACAGACCGCAACGTTCCGGTTTCAGCCATGCAGTAATCCCCGCTATTGCGGTTACGGCAGAACAGCTTTGGCTAAAACGCTCATCACGAACAACTCATCCTGGGCCTATCGCTTACATCCTCAACGATGTGTATGCAGAACGGTTTGCTGGCACCGAGGGGATGCGGATGGACAAGTTGGCCGAAAAGATGGTGGCGGAGGCTGAGACCCGCCAGCAAGTCCTTGCCCTGGCCGGAGAAATGTACGCCGATAGCACTTGGCAACCCGCATCCTCGCACCAACCGACTCGGAACAACCCCTTACAGATTTTTCAACCTGGCGCTCAATGGCAGTTCCCATTCAACCTCTTTGACCTCATTCCCGGGTATTTTTGGTTCATCTTAGCCGGTCTTTTAGGTCTGAAAATTTTTATCAGTACGCGGGGGACTTTCAAAATACTTGGGTGGATTCTATCTCGACCGTGGCCAAAGCCCCAGGAAGACAGGACAGGGAATTTTTCGCTGGGAGGGAAAAGGGCCCAGGCTTATTCCCCCACCTGGAATCGCACCCCAGTCCCGGTTGCAGAGGAGTGGAGCATCTCCGGTGAAACGGCGGTCCCCCGGGAGTGGAGTCTTCCCGTTCTGCAGTCTTTGGAATGGAAACGCTTCGAAACCGTGTGTGCTGAGTATTTACGTCTGATTGGCTTAGATCCACGAGAAACCAAGATTGGTGCCGATGGTGGGGTCGATATCTGGGTTTACAAGCCGGGAAGAGAGACGCCGGTCTTTATCGTTCAATGCAAGGCTTGGAAAGCCTATAAGGTTGGTGTCAAGCCAGTGCGGGAACTGTTGGGAGTCATGACAAAAGAAAAGGTTATCAATGGCAAATTTATCACCTCGGGAGAGTACACAGCTGAGGCCGTGGCCTTTGTCGAGGGAGAGAAACTGAAACTGGTCACCGGCAAAATGCTGATTGATTCAATCTTAAAGCTACCGGCTGCCAAGCAGAAAGAACTCCTGGATATCGCTGTCGAGGGGGACTATCGGACACCGACCTGCCCGCAATGCGGCGTCAAAATGACCTTGCGGCAGGGGCAGGGGAGGGATTTCTGGGGCTGTCCAAAATACCCACGATGCAAACAGAAGTTGTTCTATAAATCTGACGTGGCCTGAGGGATGGTTTAGCGCCTAAATATTTCCTCGGGGGCGAACTTTTCCAAAGTGAGAATCATTTCAATGTATCGCGGCGTGTTACTATCTATCTGGCTGACCTTCCGGCGCGGTACTACCTTCTTTTAATCGAAACTCCTGGGGGAAATCTCTTCGCTGGGATGTGTCAGTTGAAACGCGTCTACACAGTTTTTCAACCGGATGCATGGTACAGCCGGGCATGTCTTCAAGGGGCAGGAAAGCAAAAGCCGGCCCCCTTGGGGGTCGGCTTTTGCTTTAAGCGGGGTGTTCTTGACTCGTTGAGGGACTAATGGGTCTGTTCGTGGTCCTCTTCAGCTTCTTCCCACCCGGTCCACATCGGAACGAAATGGGCAAAGGGCGTATGGCCCAAAGTCGCCAGGTAGACATGGGTGAAGAGGAAGGCGCAGAGGGAGCAGGCTAGCAGAAAGTGGACTCCGACCAGGATTTTCAGGCCACCGATCAGCAGCAGGGTGTTACGTAGCGGTTCGATGTTCAGCAACAGGATTCCGGTAACGATGACCAGGGGAACCAGGGCCATCATGATGACCAGATAGGCCGCCTTCTGCATCGGGTTGAATTTGTTGTCGGGAGTAGTGTGGTGCGGGTTGGGCTTGCCCCGGAAATAGTTGAAGAAATAGAACAGGGCCTGGCGGAAGATCCCCGATTTGATGTCCCCCATATTGGGGACATATAATTGGGCCAGGGTGCGTGCAACAAACAGGTAGTAGAAGATCCAGAGAATGAAGGATATGCCCACCACAATGCCGGCAGTATTGTGCAGTTCGATGGCCGCCTTGTAGGTTCCGAAAATATTAGCATTTTCAGGAAACCGGATCTGGGCGCCGGTCACGCAGAGGGTGACAATACCGAAGGCGTTCAGCCAGTGCCAGATTCGTACCGGAGTCGGCTGCAGATAGATCATGGCTTTTGATTCAGACATAATTAGTGTCCCTTTCCTTCTCTGTTTTTACGGGTCAAAAAGCGTAGAGTTCCATGTCCAACGGGCATGATCATGCCTCCGACGATAATCATCAGTCCGGCGATATTGAGCCATTTGCTGCGGGTGGCGCCCATCATGTAGAAATCCGGGGTGCCGTTCAGGATGTCGAGGACGGCCCCCTTTTCAACGGAGAGTCGCGTGTAGGTGCCGTCTTTCTTTGGAAAGGAAACGTAGGATGTCTGCATGGCCGAGGGACCGGAAGCGTGGCAGAAGGAACAGTCCCAGCGGTTGTCTAGAATCTGGTAATCGTGGGTGCCCGCTTCAGGGGTCATCATGCCCCAGAGTCGAACGTCCTTGTATTTGGGGTTGCCGTTGAAGCTTCTCAGTTCCGCCAAGGAAATATATCCGCTGTTGTCGGTATCGATGATGAGTTTAATCCTATCGTCCCCGGCCAGTTCTTCCAAGTCTTTGAGGCTTGCGGGGATGAAATCACTGTCGCTGTGTTCGGTGCCGCTCTTGATCAGGTACATCGTGATGACGTAATTGTCCGAGGCGGTGTGGCAGGTGATGCAGGGCAAAGACTTGATGTGCAGTGCCGCCTGGGGAAGCCATTCAGCGTGGGTATCTGTCATCTCGGTGATGTCGTGGCAGGTGGCGCACTGGCCATTCATGTCGAAGCCGGAGACCTGGGTGGTCGACTTGACCGTATGGGGATTGTGGCAGTCGCTGCAGTCGGCGTTGGTGCCGTGGGCGCTGAGTTTGTACTCTTTAAAAATGTCGTCGTGGCAATCCTTACAGCTGGCCTTCGTGGGGCTTTGGCCGTCATCAGGGTGCTCTTCGGTGACCGACTCGTGGCAGTCGGAGCAACCCAGTTCGGCGTGCTTCGTGTGGTCGAAGGTGGCCTTGTTAATAAACAGTTCTTCGCCGACCTCGTCCACTTCACTGTGACAGCCAAGGCAGTCTTCAGATTCCATAGCGCTGGCAACCGTAGTGCATAGCAGTAGAGCCAGTGCCAGGTTCAAAAGGAATACAAGATGTTTGTTCAATTGTCGCACGATTCTATCTCCCTTGGTTGTGGTGGTTCGGAGCTTTCTCTGCCTCCGGAAAACTGTCTTTTGTGACGTTGTCGGTTTCTCTACGTTAATTCCCCGGTCTGGCCGATAAACAGGAGTGCCACCGGTATCGGCCGGGAAGCCCGGAAAGATCCAGGTCGCCAGACTGGTGTGACATTTGGAGCCGCCTCCGCTGGGAGAACCGGCGAGGCTCCCCAAGCAAAGACCAACATTTACATATATCAAGCCGGCGTAGTTTTCATGGATGCGATCTATTATTTATAGATTTAAATGTCCTGTTTTTCGTGAAATTATTCGAATGTGCTTGTGTTAACGAGCAGTGATCGTGCCAAAACTACGACAGAGGGGCAAAAAGTTTTAACTGCCTGATTGTGAACTGAAATCTTGTAGATAAGAAAATCCGTTGGGGCATCTTGGCAGGGAGGAGTGCGTCATGATGGGGCATTTCCCGGTCACATGAGGGCAACCTGGGGAGATGGGATCACAAACC
>JBFHFM010000228.1:0-6112 GCA_041583595.1 Trichloromonas sp.
GAGCGGGGCGCCGGTTCGTGTTGGTTTCGACCGGATTGCAGCCAGGGAATGGCCGAATCTGCTGGCGACCAACCGGCACGTTACTCTGACTGCTGCCGAACATCATGTCGGAGACCGGGCGTTGGCCTTGGCCCGCGCTGGCCTTCCCGGTGGAACCGAGCGGCGTCTGGCGGGGCCGTTGCCTGTCGATCCCGACGCCTTATCCCGAATTGAAAAAAGTCTGGCAGAACAGGGGCTGCAGGCTGGGCCACTGGTGGTTCTTCATTACGGCACCACTTGGACCACCAAACTCTGGTCGCTGGCCTCTTGGCAACAATTGGCCGCCAAACTGGGGGATATGAAACTGCGACCGATACTGACCTGGGGCAATGAAGAAGAGCACGCCGCCGCCCGCACGATTGCCGAGGCCAGTGGCGGCAGTGCGGTGATCTGGCCGCGGGGAAGTCTGGTCGATCTGGTCGCTCTGTTGAGCCGGGCCGACCTGGTGGTTGGCGCCGACACCGGGCCGGTTCACATCGCTGCGGCGGTTGACACCCCGACGGTTTCGATTTACCGGGTCACCGATGGCCTAAGAAACGGGCCACGTGGGGATCGGCATATCTGCCTGCAGGTGCCTCTCGATTGTTCTCCCTGTCTGCGGAAATCCTGTGAACGGGATGTGGAATGTTCCACGAATATATCCGTTGATCAGGTTATGGGCGCAGTTTTAGCCCTGGTAGGGAGCGTCAAGGTATGAGTTCGTTTGTCAAAGTCGGAAAAATTGAGGTTTCCAACGATGTCCTCCCGTCCCTTATTGCCTGTGGTTTGAGACGGTTTCAGGATTTTATGGAATATGATGGAGGCCGTCATATCTGTCACAAGCGGGGTCGCTCGGTTTATCGCCTGGAGGTCGGCGAGAGGGCTTTTTACCTCAAACGCAATCGCTTTCACTGGGTTGAGTTCTGGAAAAGCCTAACCCGTCTCAAGTGGCCACCGCGCGGCGCTCTCGTCGAGTGGCGCAACATTCTCGCCGTGCAGGAGGTGGGGATTCCCACGGTCTCCCCAGTGGCCATGGGAGAGTGTGTCAAGTTCGGACTCGATATCGCCTCCTTCACCCTGACCGAAGAACTATATGATGCGGTTCCGCTAGACGTTATACTGCAGAAGGATTTTGGTGCTCCTCTTGACGAAGAGGGGCGGCAGAAAAAGCGGCGCCTGACTCTGCAACTGGCCGCTCTGGCCCGCAAGCTTCACGACAGCGGCATGTACCACCAGGATTTCTACCTCAGCCACTTTTATCTTGGTCACGGGGAAACGCTTTACCTGATTGATTTGCAGCGTGTTGGCCGGAAGGCCAAGGTGCCGAGGCACTTTCGTGTTAAGGACCTGGGGCAGCTCAGCTATTCCGCCGATTTCACCGGCGGGGTTTCTCGTACGGAGCGGATGCGTTTTTTTCTGGCCTACCTTGGTAAGCACTCTCTCGATTCCGCCGACAAAAAACTCGTCCATAAGGTTCTGGCCAAAACCCGGCGTATTGCCCGGCATGATGTTAAACTGGCAATACGCCGTCGGCGACGGGGTGAGAAGCCCTGAGGGATTTAATGTCGTCCGTCCTCTTGATAGGAATCTTTACGTTCTTTTCTCCACTCTCGATGAATGACCAGGCTTGGAGTTTATGATCAACGTCCTGCTACTTGTTAAACGCTATACCGGAAACTATCCGCTTCTCAACGAGATGGCTAGGCTCGACAGCAATCGGTTTCGTTGTATCGTCTGCTACCTTGGTGGCGAACCGGATGGTCATAACTCTCTCGACGGGCTGGCCAAAACATACTACCTCGGCTTGAAAAATCCTGAAATCAAGCCATGGAACGCCAAGACGCGTCGCTTGCTCGTCGAGATCCTCGATTGCGAGTCGATTGACGTGGTCAACTGCCATCTGCAGCGGACCATCTCCGTCGGTGTGAATGCCGCAAGGGCTGCTCGTCGCCGTCCCGTCGTCTTTGCCACTCTGCACGGCCTTGGGAGTGCAGGCTCGCTTCAGCGTAAAATTGGTAATTGGTTCCTCTATCGCCATCTTTTTAAAGTGATTGGTGTATCCGAGGCCGTGCGGGCCGATTTGCTGGAAAATAACTGGGGGCTTTCCGCAAACAAGGTGATTACCGTTCACAACGGCATCGATCCCTCCCCCTTTCTCGTCGAATCCTCCCGGGCGGCAGCTCGCGAGGCGTTGCTTTCCGCTGGCGGGGAAGGTTGTTGGTTCGGCACTCTGGGGCGACTCAGTGAGGTGAAAAACCAGGCGACTTTGCTGCGTGCATTTGCGCGGGTTGTGAAAGTCGAACCGCATGCTCGCCTGATTTTGGCAGGACAGGGGGACCTCGAGGGTGAACTGAAGGATCTTAGTGCCACCCTCGGCCTTGGAAAGCATGTCTTGTTTCTAGGTTTTCGTCGGGATGTGGCACAGATCCTGCTCGCCCTTGATGTCTTTGTCCTGCCTTCGCTGCGCGAAGGCCTCCCTTTGTCGGTGATTGAAGCGATGAGCTCCGCTCTGCCGGTTCTCGCCTCGCGGGTTGGGGGGATTCCTGAACTCTTTGGCGACACTGAAATGGGGATACTCATCGACCCGAGGGACGAAGTCGGCATGGCGGATGCGATGTTGACACTCGCACGTCTTTCTGGGGTAGAGAGGGCCCGCCTAGGGAGCAATGCCCGTGTCCGTGCTCTCGCATGCTTTACCGCTGATGGGATGACTCGGAAATATGCAAGCCTTTATGCCGCCGCTTACGGGGGGATGTAGGGCTCTGGCGCATGAAGGAGTGAACAACCGACATATGCGGCGTCGAAGGGAGTTTCTATATTGCTGGCGGGAAACGCGGTTCTTCAGTTACCATGTGACATTAAATTCATGGCGGGGCTGTGATTTTTCACCATTAGGCTCTCAAATACTTCTAGGATCTGAGAGAATGAAGGGGCTGATTAACTCTGTGCAGAAATATGAATTGGAAATGGTCCCTTGTGTCCTCTGCAGTTCTAACCCTGAAGAAATCTATCTAACGAGGTTCATGAAGGATTCTTCCCCGGCTGTTGAGTGCCACGGAAATAACCCCCCGGTCCGGCTACTGAATTATCCCTTCGTGAGAAGCTCAGTTCCCAGCGGGTTACCGGGGCGTCATAAACCCAGCGGCATAAGTGTCTTGGCCCATCAGGAGGGCTCTCTGTGATCCGGGGGCAGGAAAACGCGTGTGCGGCTCCTCTGCACGTACTTTTTCTTGTGCCGCGCCTTGATAAGGCCAGCACTCGTTACCGGGTTCTTCAGTATCTCCCTGCGCTCGAGGCTGCCGGGGTATGTCACGAGATCCGTGCCGTATCCAAGAGCTCGCGCAACTGGCTGCAGCTGATGCGACAAGTTCGCGCAGCCGATGTGGTCTTTATCCAGAAAAAGCTCTTCTCCGTACTCGAGATTGCGCTGCTGCGGCGACTGAGCAAACGGCTCATCTACGATTTCGACGATGCGATCATGTACAAGGATGGGCTGGCCAACGCTAGGGAGCACGCCCGCCAACGGAAGCGTTTCGCCGCTACTGCCGCCCGCTCTGATCTGCTCATTGCTGGCAACGAGTACCTGTGCGAAGAAGCGCGGGCCTTGCAGAAGCCGACGGTGATGATCCCCACTCCCTTGGACATGGCCCGTTATACCGCCAAGCCGTCCACTGGCGCTCGGGGAAATCGGATCGTCCTGGGGTGGATCGGCAGCCGCGGAACGTTGAAATACCTCAGGGAGATTGCCCCTGCTCTCGAAGCGCTGGGGAAGCGTTTTCCTGAGATGACCCTGAAGATTGTCGCCGACGATTTTTTCGACCTTGAGCATCTCCCGGTCATCAAGAAACCTTGGTCCGCGACCGAGGAAATCGCCGACCTGCACTCTTTCGATATCGGACTGATGCCCCTTTCGGACGATGTTTGGACTCGTGGAAAGTGCGGTTTTAAACTCCTGCAGTGCATGGCGGTCGGGTTGCCGGTGGTCTGCTCTCCGGTAGGGGCCAACCGACAGATCGTCGCAGACGGCCAGGACGGATTGTGGGCGGCGAATCACCAGGAGTGGGTGGATAAAATTTCGATTTTGGTTCAGGATGCCGACCTGGCCCTGGCTATGGGGCGTCGCGGGCGGGATAAGGTCGTGCAGCACTATTCCCTGCAGGCCAATATCCCACTTTTTCTCGAAGCATTACGAAAGCCATGACCAGACGATTGTGTGATTATGAAAATAGCATTGGTTAATCATTCTTTTTCGCTTTCCCACGGTGGGCTTGAGCGGTTTTCTGTCAACCTCGCCACGACTTTGCAGCGAGATGGGCACGATGTTCACGCCTTCGCCAAGCAGTTTAGTGACCTTCCCGCCGGAGTGACTGAACATCTGTTGTCCGTTCCGCGAAAACCCTCTTTTTGGAGAATTCTCGGCTTTCACCGCAGTGCCGCCCACGCCGTTCAGGAACAATCCTTCGATGTGGTTTACGGTCTGGCTCGATTTGCCCCTCTTGACGTCTATCGCATGGGGGATGGGGTTCAGAAACACTGGATGAGACTTCGCTATCCCTTGGCTCCCTGGCGCTGGTTAAATTATCTGATTAATCCGGCTCATTTGAGTAATCTTTACCTGGAACGACGGATCCTTGCCGGGGGTGACAGTCGACGCATCGTGACTAATTCGAAATTGTGCAAAGAGCAGGCTCAGCGCTACTATGGTCTTCCTGCCGACCGGATCGATGTCGTTTACAATGGCGTCAACCATCAGGTTTTTAACCCCGAGGTGATGGCTGCCCAGCGTGACTCGGTACGCCTGGAGTTGGGGTTAGGGGCGGAGGCACTGGCCGTTCTGCATGTCTCGAACAACTGGCAGCGCAAGGGTTTGAGTGTGTTGCTGCAGGCCGTATCGCAACTTGGTGAGCGCGGGCAACATCTCCATGTGATCGTCGTTGGTCGTGGCCGTCCACGACCATTTCGCAAGCTTGCTGCCCGGTTGGGGTTGACGGATCGCCTGCATTTGGTTGGTGAAACCAGAGAGGTGCAGAAATATTATGCGTCCGGCGACCTGATGGTGCTGCCGACGATGTACGATCCCTTTTCCAACGTCTGTCTTGAGGCGATGGCTTGCGGCATGCCGGTGATCACAACGGCAGAAAATGGTGCCGCCGAATTAATCCGAACCGGTGAGAATGGCTATATTCAGGATAATCCTCTAGATGTTAATGAGTTGGCCGGTTGTCTCGGCCAATGTCTGGACCGAGAGAGGATTAAAGTTATGGGAAATGCTGCCTGGCAGACATCGCTTCCCTTTACACGGGAAAGGAATATGGAAGAGACTCTTGCCGTCTTTTCCAGGATTCTAGAAGAAAAACAGGCCCAGCGGTGAAATTGACTTCTAATACTTCTGAAATTTCGCCGGCAAAGCTCCCTGCTGCCATCCGCGAATGGAAACAGCAAGCTCGACAATCTCTGGCCAATAATGACCGCTTTTTCAGTGGTTATCGCGATGGATTCCGTATCTTCCGTCAGCGTACAGAAGCAGCCAAGGCTGCCCTGGAATTTCTTTTGCCCGATCCCGACCGGGTTTTTGATAATGCGAAGATTCTCAAGCATGGTAGCCGTACTCACGCCGGGGTGGTGGAGGTTGATGGTGTGTTGTATGTGCTCAAGCGGTATAACTGCCGTGGCTGGTTTTATCGTATCGGTAATGCTTTTCGCCGTTCTCGGGCAGTCCGCACCTGGTTGGTCAACTGGCAGTATTTAGTGCGAGGCATCCCCGTGCCCGAGCCCCTTTTATGCCTTGAAGAACGCCGGTTCTGCCTCTTGGAACGTTCATATATCCTCATGGAATTTGTTGAGAATTCCGTTTCGCTTAAGGAGCGGTGGTTACAACTGGTCGAAACGGAAAAGCTGCGTTTTGGTGAACTTTTCGGTGAACTGCTGGGACAAATGCATCGGCTTGGAATGCTTCATGGTGATTTGAAGTGGGACAACATTATGGTCGGCAACCTCCCTTCACCAGAGACCGTTCGTTTGGTTGATCTGGACGGTAGCTCGGCAGTCGCACGGTGTGACCAGGGGCAGGCGCAGAAAGATTTTGATCGATTCC
>JBFHFM010000229.1:0-6096 GCA_041583595.1 Trichloromonas sp.
ATCGAAATGCTCCTGGCGGACAGCAATGAGACCATCTCCCTGACACCAGAAAACAACGACAGAATGGAGCGACGCAACCATGAATGATCGCATAGAAACATTCGGAAGCTCATCGATCCAGCACGGCAAGCACAGCAACCGAGCCTACCTGATGAGCCTTTCCCTGGGCGACCTTCCCGAGATTTTACCGCACCTCGACAGCCTCGCCCTCACTCAGGGCTATACTAAAATCTTTGCCAAGGTGCCGGCCCAGGCCGAAGAGCTGTTTACCGCCAACGAGTATCAGGCCGAAGCGGATATTCCGGGCTTTTACGGCGGCGAAGAGGGCGTTTTCTTCATGGGGAAATATTTTTCCCCAGAGAGACAGATCGAAAAAAAACCCGACCTGGTGGAAAAAGCCCTTGAAGTGGCCATCGAAAAACCGACGATGGAGGTCCCGGTTCTCGAGCAGCCCCTGGTCTGTCGACCGACCGAACCGCAGGACGCCGAACAGATGGCCGAGCTTTACCGCAAAGTTTTCGCCAGCTACCCCTTCCCCATCCACAACCCCGAGTACCTGATCGAGACGATGGAAAGTCATGTCTTTTATTACGGTCTCTGGGACCAGGATAAACTCGTGGCCCTGGCCTCGGCCGAAACGGACATGCGCGGACAGAACGCCGAAATGACCGATTTTGCCACCCTACCGGACTACCGGTCCAAGGGACTGGCCAGTTACCTGCTCGCCCAACTGGAAGAAGCTTCGGCCGAGCGCGGCATCCAGACGGCGTACACCATCGCCCGGGCCTATTCGTACGGGATGAACATTACCTTCGCCAAGCAGGGCTACACATTCAGCGGCACCCTGACCCATAACACCCAGATTTCGGGCGAGCTTGAAAGCATGAATGTCTGGCACAAGGCATTGTCATGATTCATCTCCGGCACCTTTAGCGCCACCGCCAGAATTCTCCTGGGTTCCCTGGCTATTCTTATCGAACGATGAATCGAGATGATGGAATGGATAACCTCGCCGGAGTTGGATAAAAAGATCATGCGGGGATTGAACACCAGAAACCGCCGCCCTTTCGGCAATAACCTTATAAGATGAAACATTGAACAAACAATCAGGACCTATGACGATCACACAAGACTACAGCTTCGAGGATGAAATCGGCCCGATTTCCGCAGCGCCGGCCAAGAAACCTCCAACATCCAACATCCCCTAAGATCCTTTTCACCCAGGTCCGGATATGCGGGCCTGCGACCGTTTTAACCCCACCCCAAAAAGGAGTTTTAAGCCAGCGGCCCGGCACCAACCGGGACCTTGGCTCTCTATTGCTATGGCTGTCAAAATCAAAGTTGAAAATCTATTCAAAATTTTCGGGCCCAAGCCCAAAACAGGCGTTGACTTGCTCAAACAGGGCACCTCCAAGGAAGACCTGCTGCGCAAGCACAAGCTCGCCGTCGGCGTCAACGATGTCTCTTTTGAACTGGAAGAAGGCCAATTTCTTGTGGTGATGGGGCTCTCGGGCAGCGGCAAGTCCACCCTGATCCGCTGCCTCAACCGCCTCATCGAGCCCACCTCCGGACGGGTCTTCATTGACGATGTCGATGTCACCACCCTCTCGGAGGAGCAGCTGCGCCAGGAGCGCCTGGCCAAATTCGGCATGGTTTTCCAGAAATTTGCCCTTTTCCCCCATCGCACGATCCTTAAAAACGCCGAGTACGGCCTGGAGATTCGTGGCGTCGCCGCTGACGAGCGCCGGGCCAAAGCACTCGAGTCGCTGGAACTGGTCGGTCTCAAGGGCTGGGAGCAATCTTACCCCCACCAGCTCAGCGGCGGCATGCAGCAGCGCGTTGGCCTGGCCCGGGCTCTGGCCCTCGACCCCGACATTTTGCTCATGGACGAGGCGTTTTCGGCCCTCGACCCGCTGATTCGCCGGGAGATGCAGGACGAACTGCTGGCGCTGCAAAGCCGGGTCAACAAGACCATTGTCTTCATCACCCACGACCTGGACGAAGCGCTGAAGCTCGGCGACAAGATCATTATCATGAAGGACGGCGTAGTGGTTCAGGAAGGAACACCTGAAGAAATCCTGACCCAACCGGCCGATGACTATGTCGAAAAGTTCATCGAAGATGTCGATGTCTCAAAGGTCCTCACCGCCGAGTCGGTCATGCACAAAGCCTCAGCCGTCACCTTTCCCAAGGACGGTCCCAAGACCGCCCTGCACAAAATGAAGGAGGTCGGCATCTCCAGCATCATGGTGGTCGGCAAAGACCGACAGTTTTTGGGAATGGTCAACGCCGATGACGCCTCGCGCCTGGCCAAAGAGGGAGAGAAAAGTCTCGAATCGATCCTGATAAAAGACGTGCCCAAAGTCCAGACAGATACCAGCATCGCCGAGCTTTTCAACTTCGAGAATTTCCCCGTGGCCGTCGTCGATGCCAACAACCGCCTCAAAGGACTTGTAATCCGCGGCGCCTTGTTGGGGGCGTTAGCTGAAAGGAGGGGCAACTGATGATTATGAACATGCCACTACCTAAACTTCCTCTGGGCAACGCTCTCGAAGCCCTGATCAATTTTTTCACCGATCATTTTGCCTTTATCACCAAGGGACTCTCCCGGTTTACTGAAACCGGTATCGATGCTCTGGTCAATGGCATGCTGTGGCTGCCCCCTTGGGCGCTGATCCTTATCTTCGCCGCCCTGGCCCTGTGGCTCAGTACCCGCCGCATCGCCCTTTTCACCCTGGTCGGGCTTTTCTTCATCTGGAACCTGAAACTCTGGGAACCAACGGTCTCGACCATTGCGCTGGTGCTGATCTCCACCTTAGTGGCCGTCAGCGCCGCCATCCCCATGGGCATTCTGGCCGCCCTCTACCGTCCGGTGAACCGGGTCATTATGCCGATACTCGATTTCATGCAGACCATGCCGGCCTTCGTTTACCTGATCCCGGCGATCCCCTTTTTCGGACTGGGACCTGTCTCTGCAATCTTTTCGACGGTTATTTTTGCCATGCCACCGGCGATCCGCCTGACCTGCCTCGGCATCCAGCAGGTTCCCGAAGACCTGATCGAAGCGGCCGACGCCTTCGGCTCGACCCGCGGCCAAAAGCTGCTAAAGTTGCAATTGCCTCTCGCCGGGCCAACCATCATGGCCGGGGTCAACCAGACCATCATGCTCTCACTCTCCATGGTCGTTATCGCCGCCATGATCGGTGCCGGCGGCCTCGGTGGTGAGGTCTGGAAAGCGATTCAGCGCCTCAAGCCGGGAATGGGCTTCGAAGCGGGACTCGGTGTCGTCATCGTCGCCATCATTCTCGACCGCATCACCCAGAACATTGGCAAAAACTCAACCAACACAGGAGGAACCAAATGAAAAAAATGCTTCTGCTGACCGTTGCACTTCTGTTGGCCGCAAGCCTTACTGCCTGCGTCCGCAACGGACAGGAACCGCAAACAAAACTCAAATGTCCCGCCTGCGGCTACGAGTTCGAGGTTCCGCAAGGCCGTTAAGATCGGATCGAAAACCATCCCTTTAATTTTTGTCCCACAAGGAGAGATTCAATGAAAAAAATTATGGCCCTGCTACTTGTCGCCTCCAGCCTGTTTTTCGGTGCCTGCTCCGAAAAGCAGAGCACCACCAGCGAACCGGCCCCATCCAAAAAAGTCACTCTTGCCTATGTCGAATGGGTTGCTGAAGTGGCCAGCACCAATGTCATGAAGGTCGTTCTCGAAGAACTAGGCTACGACGTCAAGATTCTCCCGGTCAGCGCAGCCGCTATGTGGCAATCCCTGGCCAGCGAAGACGCTGACGGCATTACCTCGGCTTGGCTGCCAACCACCCACCAGCACTACCTCGACGCAGTGAAAGACAAGGTCGAAGACCTCGGTCCCAATCTGGTGGGAACCCGCATTGGCCTGGTCGTCCCCACCTACGTCACCATCGACTCCATCGATGAGATCGAGGCGAACAAAGACAAGTTCAGCGGTAAAATTATCGGTATCGACCCTGGCGCGGGCATCATGAGCCTGACCGAACAGGCCATGACCGATTACGCCTTCAGCGGCATGAAACTGATGGAAGGAAGCGGCGCAACCATGACCGCTACCTTGGCCGACGAGATCAAGAACAACAATTGGGTCGTGGTCACCGGCTGGACCCCGCACTGGATGTTCTCCCGCTGGGAGCTTAAATACCTCAAAGACCCCAAGGGAATTTACGGCGGTGAGGAAACCATCAACACCATCGTCCGCAAAGGGCTCAAGGCAGAGATGCCCGAAGTCTACACCGTGCTCGACAACTTCAACTGGACTCCGGCCCAGTGCGAAGCGCTGATCGCCGCCAACCAGGAGGATGGAGCCGATCCTTACGCCAATGCCAAGCAATGGGTCGAAAACAACCGCGAGCAGGTCAATAGCTGGCTTGTAAAGTAACCGAGTTTTTTTCGTCGTCAACCTAGATTCAAGAGGAGGACTCCCATTGTCACTCATTCGTATTCATACGGCCCTGTGCTGCCTGGCCGCCATACTGTTGCTCTGGTCCCCGGCTCCGTCCCTTGCCGGAGAAACCGTCTCCATCGAAAAATTCAACGCCCTGCAAGCCCGGGTCGCCGAACTGGAAGCCTTGCTCGTACGCAGCCAGGCCAATCAACCGGCCGCTGTAGCCCAGCCCCAAGCCACCGAAGAGCAGGTTGCCGATACTGAAACTGCAACCACCGCGCAAAAGGTGGAAGACTATCTCAAAGTCGGCGGCGCCCTGCGTTTCAACTACACCTACAACGACGACGACCGCTGGCACAAGGACGGCAAGAAAAAAGGGGGCGACATGAAATTCGACCTCTTCCGTCTCGACGTCAACGGCTCGTATAGCGATGTGCTGGTCTCGGCCCAATACCGCTTCATGGAGAACATGGATTTCATCCATCACGGCTGGCTAGGCTACAATCTCACCGAAGAAACAGGGGTGCAGCTCGGCCTGACCCAGGTCCCCTTCGGCCTGCTTCCCTACGCCTCGCACAACTACTGGTTCGGCGTCCCCTACTACCTCGGTCTCGAAGACGATTACGACCTGGGCCTGAAGCTGATCCACCACGACGGCCCGGTAGACTTGCAGTTGGCCTTCTTCAAAAACGCCGACTTCGGCAGCGCCTCGGATCTGGAGCGGTATTCCTACGACATCGTCAAGGAAGGCACTCAATCCAACGAAGAGACCAACCAGTTCAACCTCCGCCTCGCCTACACCTTGGACCACGGCGACCTTGGAAGCACCGAAATCGGAACCTCCGGCGAGTGGGGGCAGCTCTACAACTCCGAGACCGAAAAGAATGGCGACCACTGGGCCGCTGCCGCTCATCTGAACGGTAATTACGGTCCCTTCAATCTCATGCTCGAAGTCACCGAATACGAATACAACGCAGAAAACCCCGATGGCGTCGACGAGAAAATCGTGCGCATGGGCGCCTTCGGCTACGGCCACGATGTCGCCGCCAAAGGAACCGTGTACGTCGCCGGCCTGAGCTACGACGTTCCGGTCAGCTGGGGCCCGGTCAGCAAGCTGACCTTCTACAACGACTACAGCCGCCTGGTCAAAGCCGACAAGAATTTCGAAGACTCAGAAATCAACACCCTCGGCTGCCTGGTTACCGCCGGCCCCGTCTATACCTATATCGACTTCATCATGGGTAAAAACGCCACCTGGCTTGGTAGCGTCGGCGCTGACGGCTTCGGCGCCGGACAAAACCGCGATGACGGCTGGAGCACCAAGTTCAACATCAACGTCGGTTACTATTTCTAAACCAATCCGGCAAAAATTCTCTGTCTCTGTGAGACAAGGAATTTTTCCACCCGTTGATTTTTAACCAGAAGAGGCCCCGATCGAAAGATCGGGGCCTCTTTGTTTTTCACCTGTTATCTTCGGGAAATTTGCTGCGTAAAACAAAGCGGCTGAGCCGTCTCCCCAGGCAACTGCGCTTCATCCACGGCTTTTCCAAATGTTACCAGGGGTGTTCGATAAACCCTAAGGTGATTCGGGATTGAATTGCGACACAACAAATAAGAACAGCCCTGTCTGAATACCAAGCAAGGCCGTTCTTTGTGCTGAAATGGGTG
>JBFHFM010000230.1:0-6076 GCA_041583595.1 Trichloromonas sp.
CCAGATCCCCGATGATAAGATCCTCTGGGAAACTTACCTTAAGGAGCACACCCCGTTGGTTAACCTGCGGTTGGTGGCCGTTGATAGTGAAGAGCAGGCCGCGGTTGTCCGTCGCTTTCTGGATAGCGGCGTTTCTCTGACCGAGGCGGTTAAGTCCGCCGGGCTTGAAAAGGTGGCCGATCTGCTTGAGTCTACGGGGTTGATGCGTGCCCGTAAGCTCCCTGATCCGATTCGTGAAGCGGTTTTGCCTGTTGCTGCCGGGGCGGCTGGTGGACCGGTAGCCTATGGTCATGTTTGGTATTTTTTTGAGGTTGTGGAAAGAAACGATGGCTCTCAAGAAGATTTTGCCAGCCTCAAAAATGAGTTGATTCGTCAATCGCTAAAAAACCAGGAAAATCAGTTAACCCGAGAGTTGAGCGATTTTTTGACAAAAAAATTTCAGGTGACGGTCAATGAAGAAGTGATCGCCCGGATGACTCCCGAGGGACTTTCCGCCGCTGATGCAGATCAGACCGTGCTGCAGATTGGCAATACTGTCGTCTCCGGAGAGGCCTTTTATCAGGCGGTTCTCAAGGAACAGGAACTGCGCGGAGGGGCCCATCGCAATGCGGAAGCGTTTGACACGACCAAGAAGCGAATCGTGTCCGACGCGATAGTACAGACAGTCACCGGCCTGGAGGCGCTCGATCGTCATTACGAAGAGCGTCCTCCACTGAAACAGATCTTTGAATTTTATAGCCAGCACCGTTTGATTAAGGAGTTGGAAAAAACTCTGATTGGCCCAGAGGTCGAGGTGAGCGAATCAGATGCTAAAGCCTATTATGAGGAGCATCCGGAGCAGTTTTCCCGGGAGGATATCGTCGAACTGGCTGTTGTTCAGACCAATGAAACCGCTTTGGCCGAAAAACTTGCCAAGCGGCTCAAGGCTGGTGAGGATTTTTTTATGGTCATGCAGCCGTTGGCCCCGGCGGGCATCGAAACACGCAGATCGCCAGTCCAGCATCTGAATCAGGTGCTTCAAGACGCGGTGGCGAAGATGTCGCCTGGCCAAGTCAGTGGTGCCCTTCATGAAGGGGAGGATATCTTTTTTATTAAGCTAATCCGGGCAGGGGAGCGGGAATTTATTCCCTTTGAAAAAATTTCCGAGCAGCTCGTTGCTCAACTTCAGGAAGAGCGTTTTGCCAAGGCGAAAGCTCAATTGATAGAGCAGCTCAGGAGCTTGTCGACCATTAAGGTGAATGATCGCGTGTGGGGTAAATTGAAAAAACGTCTGACAGCAGAGGGGGCAGGCAATCATGAGTCGTAAGTTTGTTGGTTTTAGTTTTCGACTTTGGCTTCCTTTCGTTCTATTGACCTTATCGGCGTGCGTCTCTGGGAGCCCTGAAAAAGGGGGCAAACAGTGTCTGGATTGCCATGCCGAGTACCGGCAGACGTTCAGCCAGGGAAAGGTGCACAAGCCGGTTAAAGACGAAAACTGTACTGAGTGTCATCGTCGCCACGGCTTAATCGGCGGGGCTTATCTGAACAGTACGGTGCCCGGACTTTGTTATCACTGCCATCGGGAGATGGGCAAGACGTTGTCCGCGGTTAAAACTCAACATCAACCGGTGGCTGAGGGCAAATGCAATACCTGTCATGACCCTCACAATTCACCGGAATCGTCTCTGCTGAAGGCGAAAACGGACGACATCTGTTTTACCTGTCACGAGCGGAAAAATTTTTCTCGCAAAAACGTGCATAAACCGCTCGCCGACGGGTGTAAAACCTGTCATCAGACCCACGGTTCAAATTTCGAAGCTCTTCTTGGTGATACCAAAGATGCGCTCTGTCAGCAATGTCATCAGATCTCCGCGCAGAATTTTCAGCAGCGCCATGGTGGTTATCCGGTCGTAGGTGACTGTACCGATTGCCACAGTATTCATTCTTCCGATGGTCCAAGTCTATTACGGACCAGAGTTCATGGGCCGGTTTCATCTGGCGCTTGCCGGGACTGCCATGCTGGTGCAGATAGCAAAAAACCCTTTGCCGTGAACGCCGAGGGGAGTGCTCTTTGCTATGGTTGTCATAAAGAGCTGAAGTCCACCTTTGCCAAAGAGGGTGTGCATGCTCCGGCGGCCAAGGGTGAATGCAGTGGTTGCCATCGACCCCATGCCAGCGATTATCGCGGTATGGTCAAGGTGGATCCCGCCGAACTCTGTTTCGAATGTCACAAATTTAAAAACCTTGGGCCGGGAGTTCCGGTCGCCAAAGGGAGTGCCCATACCCCGGTGGCCCAAGGCAACTGTCTGGCCTGTCACGGGGCGCACGTCGGAGCACAAGGGCTGTCGGCCATGCTTCTCAAGCCGGCTGAGCAACTCTGTATGGACTGTCATGCGGATATCACCGCGGCCAAATCCGTGGCTCACAAACCTGCCCGGGAAGGTCACTGCATGACCTGTCACTCGGCCCATGAAAGTGAGGTTGGCGGTGTGCTGATTAAGGATCAGCGTACGCTTTGCGGGGAGTGCCACCAGTCGGTAGACGAGGACATGGGGCGGCCGAGTCTGCACCGACCTTTCGTGGTCGGCAAGTGCTCGGCTTGTCATGATCCGCACGGAGCCGGTCGGCAGAAGTTACTGCGGAATAACGGAGCCGATCTTTGCGTCAGTTGTCACCAGAAGGTCGAAGATGAACGCAAAGAAGCTCGACGACATAAGCCTTTTACTGAAGGGCGCTGTGCGCTTTGTCATGATGCCCACGCCAGTGATCAGCCGTTTTTGTTAACCAGTTCCGCTGATGGGCTCTGTGTTTCCTGTCACCCGGGACGCAAAGTGGCCGAAGGTACCCCTTCAGCTCATCAGAACTGTGCGGTCTGTCATCACGCCCACGGAAATAATGAAAAGGGTTATTTGCTGCAGGAGCAACCCGCTCTCTGCGTCAATTGCCATAAAGTCGATACCTTTTGGGAAAAAGGGGTGGGGCATGCACCGGCGGTAAATGGCCAGTGCGGGAAGTGTCATGATCCCCACGCTCCGCAGCTGAAGAAATCCGTTTCTGACCTCTGTGGCGGTTGTCACGATCTGAGCTTGAGCCATAAAGGGATTGTCCCGGGGCGTGAAAGCTGTCTGCAATGTCACGATCCCCATGGTGGTCCGGATCGGTCACTGACCTTGCCGGTGAAACATACACCCTTTGCTGATGGCGATTGCAAAGCTTGTCACCCGGGAGGCCGCTAATGAAACGACAAATGGTTTCTACCCTGATCGTGCTGCTTTTGAGCCTTATATGGGGTGGCGTTTTTCCTGCGTCCGGCCTCGCGTCTTCATGCTTTAGCTGTCATAAAAGTGAAGATTTTAAGGGCAAGGTCGTGCATTCGCCGGTGGCGGAAAATCGCTGTGATCAATGTCACAGCCCCCATGTTGCCAGATATGACGGGCTGCTGTTGCAAGAACAGCAAGGGCTATGTTTCAGCTGCCATCGGCAGACAGAAACCCGGGTAAAAAATAGCGAGGTTCTGCATCAACCGGTTAAGGAGGGGGCCTGCAGCAGTTGTCATGCGCCGCACGCTGCCGCTTATTCCGGTTTGTTGACTAAACCGGCTGGAGAGCTGTGTTTTTCCTGTCATGAAAAGGTGAAAAAGTCTTATGCCAATGTGCACAAGCCTTTTAAAACGGGGCAGTGTGATGCGTGTCACGATCCACACGGTGGCGCAGATTACCGTCTGCTCAAGGCCAAGGGGAGTCGTTTGTGTCTCGGTTGCCACCAGGCGGAGGCAGCTATGAAAAAGGCGCATCTCGGCCGGGATTCGAGCAATCTCGATTGTCTGGGATGTCATCATCCCCATGGGGGCAAGGATCGGGCCCTGTTGCGTGAGGTCAAACATCAGCCCTTTGCCAAGGGTAACTGCCAGGCCTGTCACGGAAAGTCCCAGGGAGCCGATGCCTGTCTCGGTTGTCACTCTGAGGTACTGGCCACGTTTAACCATACCCATAGTCATCTGCAAAGCGTCGATGGCGGCAACCCCTGCAATGCCTGCCATAACCCTCATGTCGGCGACCGGGCCGGACTCTTGCCCGCCAATGAAGGTCAAGGGTGCCGGGCGTGCCATCAAGGCACCTTCAGCCGGCGGGCCAAAATGCTGCATCAGCACCCCGGCTGGAACAAGTGCTCGGATTGTCATGATCTGCATGGTTCTGACTGGCCCGGAATGTTGAAAGGTTCGCCGGAGGAGGTTTGTTCCAGCTGCCATGCAGAACATAAGAAATTTACCCATCCGATGGGCGACAAGGCTCCTGACCCGCGTAACGGCGTGCCGATGGATTGCATGACATGTCACGACGCCAATGCTGGCAGTATGTACAAACATTTCCTGCACGGTAGCGCCGAGCGGGGCTTGTGTGTCCAGTGCCACCTGAGTTACTGATACGGGAGATTGTCGATGAAATACAAAATTTTGATTAAAATATTGGGGTTGTTGCTGGTCGCGCAGCCGCTCTGGGCAGACGCAGGGCCTTGGAAATTTCTCATGCAGCTGCCGGCCAAGGGGACGGACCTGAAGATCGACCGTCCGATTGCCATCGCGGTGGATGATGAGAGCCAGCGTTATTACGTCGTTGATGCCGTCGGTGGCTCCTTGGCGTCATTCGATCGTGATGGCACTCATCTCGCGGCTTTTAATGCCGGAGGTGAGCTGAAACAGCCGGTGGCCATGGCCAAGGGATTGCGGGGAACCCTCTGGGTCATCGAGCGTTCGTCGAATCAGGTGCTTTATATAAATCCCAGTGAAAAACAAGTCCGAAGCTTCTCTCTGGTCTATCCTGACGGCAGTATGATTTTTCCTGCCCGACTGGTGGTCGATGTTCAAGGACGATTGTTGGTGCTCGATCGCATGCGGGGAGCGGTTGTCCGGTTGGATGACAACATGAACGTTGAAAAATCGTTCGTTGGTGGAGTTGGCAGCAAAGGGTTTGTTGATTTTAAAATAAAAAAGGATGGGCTGTGGGCCCTCGATGGATTAGCTGGCAAGGTCTATCATTTCAACGGCGATGGCGCCCCATCGACCGTAGACCTTGAATCCCGGCTGGAATTTCCGGTCTCCTTCGATGTGGATGAGGCCGGGCAACTTTACCTTCTGGATCGACACGCAGGGACCGTGGCGGTCTTTGGCCCGCGCGGAGATTTTCGTTTCGATTTTCTCGGACATGGAAAACGCCATGGACAGCTCTGGTACCCTTCCCAATTATTGTTCGACTGGGAAGGCCGGCTCTGTGTGGTTAATGAAGGGAATAACCGGGTCGACATTTTCGGGCGCTAACGTGACGGGCCAAAGCGAGGGGAACGGAAGAGGCCGATTATGAAATATTCGATAGCTTGCCGACATTCGTTCAGGTGGTATTGCGCCTGTGTTCTGGTGCCCTGTTTGCTGGCGGTACCAACTCATGCCGCAGTCACTGGGGCCTGCTCCGACTGCCATACCATGCATTACAGTCAGCACGGCAAAGCCTTGGCCGAATGGGGTGATGATGGTCCTTACGAGGCCTTGCTCACCACCGATTGTGTCAGTTGCCACATGGGCACGAATGCTCGAGGAGTGACCCCTTTTGTTTTTTCCTCCACGGTGCCAAATTATGGTGTTACCGGATCCTCTGCCGAGTCCAATACCCTGGCCGGTGGAAATTTTTACTGGGTGGCTCAGGCCGGAGGCGATTCATGCGGGCATAACGTGGCCGGTTTGGTCGCTGCCGATGGGGTGTTGTCGGCGCCGCCTGGATATACCGGTGACCGGGCCGCAGTGGATGGCAGTATCCCCGGGGGCGGTTCCTGGCCTTCGGGTCAGCAAGTCACTTGTGCCGGGACTTATGGCTGCCATGGTAGCCATTCTCAGAGTTCCCAGGCCGGGGCGGTACGTGGTGGGCACCACAACGGAATCAGCGGGGCCATTGTGACGCCGGACTCGACACCCGCTGGCAGTTTTCGAATGCTCGTTGGTCTTGCCGGTTACGAGGATCCGGACTGGGAATACCAGCCGACCACCACGGCCCATAACCAGTATAAGGGGGTTTCTGGCACGACGGACAATTCAACCATGAGTTCCCTC
>JBFHFM010000231.1:0-6016 GCA_041583595.1 Trichloromonas sp.
ATTCTTCTCGACGAACCGACCAACGATCTTGATATCAACACCATGCGGGCTCTTGAAGAGGCGCTGGAAAACTTTGGCGGTTGTGCGGTGGTGATCAGTCATGATCGCTGGTTTCTTGACCGTTTGGCAACGCATATTCTGGCCTTTGAGGGGGACAGCAAGGCGGTCTGGTTCGAGGGGAACTATTCAGAATACGAGGCTGACCGTAAAAAGCGGATGGGGGCAGCTGCCGACCAGCCGCATCGCATCAAGTACCGTCATCTCACGCGCTGACTCCGTCTTTTCCCTAAGGCCCGGGCAACTTGCCCGGGCTTTTTTTATCGTACCGATGTCAATATTTTGGCCAGGGGGGATGGCTAAGGGCTTTTGGACGAATGAAGTATCTATAAATATTAATATCTCGATAAGTCTATTGATTTGATATTCATGGTTTTTTGCTGGAATAAGGCGATATGAAGAATTTTGGCGCAGTAAGTGCTTTATCTCGCCAACAGGCGCAAAAGATGGTTATTTCGGTCGTTTGACGTAGCTTTTGTTTGAGCAGTCTTATGAGAAATACTGAATGCAGGCAGGGTGGCCGATGTATCAGAACAGACAAAATGAATGTACCCCGGGGGCGAAGTTGGTGTCAGAGTTTTCGCTCCCTGCGGTATTGAGTCGTAAGGCAGAACTTTTTGCGGATCCGGTAGGTCGGTTGATTCTGGCCGCCAGGGCTCGCTGGCTTTTTCTGATTTTGGTGGCGAGCTACGGGGTTTGTGCCGGGACCTTATATTCCTTCAGCAAATACGGATTTTTTCTCAGCCACGGGCAGATCACCCTGGTCCTGTTGTCGGTGGGGACCATTGTCTTTTATAATGTCGTCTTTCCGGGTTTTTTCGCGCACACCCGGTTTTATCGTATGGTCAGTCTGTTTCAGATCTGCCTCGATCTGGTTTTTGTCACTGTTCTTATCTATTTCAGTGGCAGCGGAGCCAGCTGGTTCTGGCCGGTCTATCTGTTGGTGACGCTCGAAGCGGCGGTGCTGGTTGAGAGAAAATATTGCGTCTGGGGACTTGGAGCCTTGGGAGCGGGGCTCTATGGAGCCCTCCTGGGCGCGACATATTTTGATATTATTCCATATATTTCCATGCCTTTTGTGGATAATTCCCTGCATTATGACGGGCTCTATTTGCTTCTGATGTGGTGCTGGGTCAGCTTGCTCAATGCTTCGGCAGCGGTCATCGGCGCCTACCTGATGGGGGTGGTGCGTCGGGAGAATGTCGCGGTTCGCGAGAGTGAAGAACGCCTGTTTGGTTTTCTTGATTCGGCTAACGATTTGATTTTTAATGTCAATTCCGAAGGAGGGTTTCCGTACGCCAATCGTGCCTGGAAAGAGACCCTGGGATATGACCCTGAAATGGATCCGCAATTGAATATTGCGGCGATCTTGATCGACGAGGATCGGGCCAAGTGCGAGGCGGAATTGAAACGGGTTGTCGAAAACAAGTCGAGTCGCACGGTCGAGACCCGGTTGAGGGCCAGAAATGGTCGTTTGATCGATGTGGAGGGAAATCTTACATTCAGTCGTGGAGACGGAAATAGTGGGACGGTCTGGGCTATCTGTCGTGATGTGACGATGCGCAAAAAGGCCCAGGAACAGCTTTTTCACATGGCCCATCACGACATGCTGACGAGTCTGCCGAACCGGCTCTTTTTTAATGACCGTCTGCAGCAAGCCAACGCCATCGCCAGGCGCTCCAAAAAAAAGGTCGGGGTTCTTTTTCTCGACCTGGATCGTTTCAAAATCATCAATGATACCCTCGGTCACTCGATTGGCGACATGCTGCTGCAGGAAATTGCCGATCGCCTGAAAACTTGTGTTCGTGAAGTCGATACCGTGGCCCGTCTCGGTGGCGATGAATTCACGATTATTCTCAGCTGTATTAATAGCGTTGAGGATGCCGAAATGGTAGCCGATAAGGTCATGAAAATGATGGCCCAGCCATTCTCGGTTGAAGAGAATGAGTTGTTCGTGACCACCAGCATCGGTATCAGTATTTTTCCGACTGACAGTGATGATTCAGCCAGTCTGGTTAAAAAAGCTGATATTGCTATGTATAGCGCCAAGGCCCAGGGACGTAACAATTATATATTCTATGATCCGAAAATGGATCTCAATGCTGACCGTCGGCTTGTTTTGACGAATGGCTTGCGGCGGGCTCTCGATAGAGAAGAATTTCGCTTGCACTACCAGCCAAAGGTCGATACCGTCAGCGGCCAAATTACTGCCATGGAGGCTTTGGTACGCTGGGAACACCCGGAACTCGGGCTAATTCCGCCTGTCGATTTTATACCGATTGCGGAAGAGTCCGGAATCATCATTCCGCTGGGTGAGTGGGTCATGCGTCGATCTTGTGAGCAGATCAGGCTCTGGCAGCAGGATGGTTTGCCGGCGGTGCGGGTTGCTGTTAATCTGTCTGGCTATCAGCTGCAGCACCGGGACTTTGTCCAGTCGGTACGAAAGATTCTTGAGCAGGTTGGCCTGCCCGGCGACCTGCTAGAATTCGAGGTTACCGAGACGGTTATTATGCAGAATCCCGATTTTGCCGTGGCGATACTCAATCAGCTCCGGGATATGGGGATTCATATATCGATTGACGATTTCGGCACAGGGTACTCGTCGCTGGCTCACCTCAAGCGGTTTTCAGTGAACACCTTGAAGATAGACAAATCCTTCGTGCGTGATGTTGAAAGCAATTCTACTGACGCGGCTATTGCCTCGGCGATTATTTCAATGGGCAACAGCCTCAACCTGCGGGTGATTGCAGAGGGGGTGGAAACGGAAGGGCAGTTGGCATTTCTCAAGGATCGAAAGTGCGACGAAATTCAGGGGTATCTTTTCAGCCGGCCGTTGCCGCCGGAAGAGGCTGCTGATTTCTTGCGCAAGGGAGTGTGCGTTGCCTATCCGGGTGAGGATGTCTGAGCAACTGCTGACCAGCACTTAACCTGGATAAAAAAAAGGGCGAACCCACTGGTTCGCCCTTTGCTGTTGTGCCTTAGGCAGTGACTGCCGGCGGTACGAAGGTGCGCAGTCCCAGTTCTTCGTCGAGACGCAACAGTCCGTTGCCGTCGTTGCCGATACGCACGAGTTTGCGCAGAATCAGTGAGAAATTCGCCTCTTCCTCGACCTGCTCCGTGACGAACCACTGTAAAAAAATCTGGGCGGCGTGGTTGCTTTCTGCCTTGGCCAAATCCATCAGCGTGTTGATGCTCTCGGTGACGAAGTTTTCGTGCTTCAGGCTATACTTGAAAGCATCCAGCGGTGATTCGTATTTGTTTTGGGGAGCATCGAAACCGCGAAAATCCGTGCGGCCAGCCGCTTCAGTGATGAAGTTGAAAAATTTTTCTCCATGAGTCATTTCTTCGAGAGCTTGAACGCGCATCCATGAGGCGATTCCGGGCAGGTCTTCGGATTGGAAATACCCTGCGATCGCCATGTACAGGTAGGCAGAGAAAAATTCATTTTTCATCTGCTCGTTGAGGGCGTCCTGAAGTTTTTTGCTGAGCATGTCCGGTCTCCTTGGCTTAAGAGAGAAATTATAGATGACCATTCAGGTTATCTTGATTACTTATAGCATATCTCTTGATAAAGTCCAGTTTGACAATCTCAATGTCGCGGATATAAAAAAGGCGGGAGCCCCGTAGGGGTCCCGCCTATAATCGCCAAGGAGAAAATTGTTACTTGGTGCCGTCGTCGAAGATGATCTTGCGCAGACCGTCCAGCGCCGTGTTTCCCTGGTTGATCTCTTCGGTGAAAGGATTGCGGTAGGTGTAGGTTACGTAGGTGCAATCGCAGTCAGAGGGAAGGAACGCATCCTGGATCATGAATTTTTTGCCGTCCGACTTGCGGGTCACTTCGAGGCTGCCAGAGCTGATGTCGTTGCCGAACATACTGTAATTGATGTCTGGGCTGTCAAAGAAGACGATCTGAGAAACCGTGTCCATGGGGATATCGATGGCGGTGCCGTTCAGCCAGCCCTTGATGATGGGGCGACCGTCAAACTGGAAAAAGCCGATTTCCTGCCCTTCGATGGTAACGAATTTGCCGGGGCGGGAATCGGCGAAGGCAACGGTCACCTGGAGAAGGATGAGCAGGATTGGGATGGCGATGCAGCTTAACCGCTTGCAGACATTCATTGCAGAGGTCTCCTTGGAATGGTTTTATATGAAATTAAACTCGGCTGATGTGTGCAGCCCTGGATCGTCGACGTAATGGTCACCACCGAAACAACCTACTAGGTAACAGTTTTTAAAGAAAAAATCAATGTCTTTTCCGCGTAACAATTGCGATTAAGCTGGGTTGGGGGGACTTTAATCATTTGTTTGGCGTGTGGTTTTGATGGTTGCTATTTATGGTGCGGGGCGGGTTCTGCTTCTTTTTGCGAGCCGCTTGTGTTAAGTTTTGGCGGAAATTGGCGGGAGTTGCATTCTGGCCGCCTGGAATTCTCTGGAGATTCTGAAAGTGATAATAAAAACGACGCTTTTTGTCAAAAGTGCCACCAAGCCTTCCAACTACCCTGAAAGCGATTTTCCCGAGGTGGCCTTCGCGGGTCGTAGCAATGTCGGTAAGAGTTCGCTGATCAACACGCTGGTCAACCGCCGGGCCCTGGTTCGAACCTCATCAACCCCCGGTCGTACTCAGTTGCTGAATTTTTTTGATATTAACGGAGAATTTTCCCTTGTTGATCTGCCGGGATATGGTTTTGCCAAGGTGCCGTTGGCAGTGAAAAAGGCCTGGGGGCCGATGATGCGGACCTACCTGGAGAAGCGACCGCAATTGCGGGCTGTTGTGATGCTGTTTGATATCCGCCGGGTGCCCCGTGAGGAGGATCTCGACTTGCTCGACTGGTTGGAGGAATTCGAGATCCCGACCATTCCGGTGATTACTAAAATCGACAAAATAAGCCGTAACAAACGAGCCGCTCAGATTAAGCCTATCCTTGAGGCGACCGGGCTGCCCCTCGATGCGTTTACGCTCTTTTCCGCCCTCAGCAAGGAGGGGCGTGACGAGGTTTGGGAACGCATTGAAGAGGCACTGGAACTTAGCGCTACTTAAGGTTTTTCCCTGGTCAAAGCGATTGACAGCGGGGAAGGCCTCTGCTACAAGATATAGTTAATCTAACGTTTGGGTGCCCGCCGTAGCGATGGTGGGAGAATAGGGAAGAGGGTGTGAATCCCTCGCTGCCCCGCAACTGTAAGCGGTGATGAAAGCCGAATTGATGCCACTGTCCCTAACCGGGATGGGAAGGCCCGGCGAGTAAGTTGATCCGTGAGCCAGGAGACCTGCCCGAGCGCTGCATGCGGACCTTTCGCGGGAGGGGTGCGGGTGGCCCGTGCGTTTAAGCCCCCGGATTCGATCCATTCGAGTTCGGGTTTTTTCGTTTGTGGTGTTCATTTATTAAGAAGGTTGGTCACCTCTAGGGTCAGGGGATTGCCGCTTGCCGGAGGATTGAATTCTGATATGGGACGTTTGGTTTATATCAGCGGTGGCGCCCGATCGGGCAAGAGCGCCTATGCGCAGCGCCTGGCCGAAGCTTGCCCGGGCGATCTGCTTTATGTCGCGACTGCCGGCATCCACGATGCCGAGATGGAAGCCCGGGTGCTCAAACATCGGGCCGACCGCGGTGAGCGCTGGAGCACCCTGGAGGAACCACTTGACCTGGTCGGGCGCTTGCCTCAGGCGGCTGCCGACAAGGGCGCAATTCTGCTTGATTGCATTACCCTGTGGGTGACCAACCTGCTTTTTGCACATGGTGAGCAAAGTGACCCGGTGCTGGCCGAGATTGATCGCTTCATCGCCATTTTGCCGCAGATCGGCGCACCGCTGTTTGTGGTGTCCAACGAGGTCGGTTTCGGGATTGTTCCGGAAAATCGTCTGGCGCGGCAGTTTCGCGACCTGGCCGGTACCGTTAACCAGCGTCTGGCTGCGGCTGCCGATGAGGCCTGGCTGGTGGTGTCGGGTCTGCCGGTGCGGCTG
>JBFHFM010000232.1:0-6014 GCA_041583595.1 Trichloromonas sp.
CCGGGTTTCGATCACTCCCTCCTGTCCGGCATAGGCAACCAGAGTATCCACCAGCCGCATCGGCAGGCGGTGCGGCATCAACTCTTCCGCCGCCATCGGCAGGGTCAGATCCATCTCAGTTTTCCTCCGGCTGCCAATAGACCGACAGATCGTCAAAAAGCTGGCTGGAGAAGAGCAGTTTGCGAAATTTCACCAAATCCTGATGGAAAATCCGCTGGTTATCATACACTTCGAACTGCTCCTGAAGAATCCGGTAAATCCGCCCGGTCCCCAGCCCCAACCGATCGGCGTTGCGGAACGAAAAGGCCTGCAGCTGGGCCAGCACTTCGAGAGTGACCACATGTTTAGCGTTGCTGATGGAACGAAAGGCCTTGCGCGCCGCCACCGTCCCCATGCTGACCACGTCCTGATTGGACGCATTGCAGGAGATACTGTTGGTGCTCACCGGCCCGGCCAACTGGCGGTTTTCCGCAGTGGTCGAGGTGGCCAGGTACTGCGCCCCCATAAAGCCCATGGTCAGGCCGACCGTGCCGGGAATCAGAAACTCGGGAAGCCCCTCGTTGAGATTGCGGTCAAGCAGCTTGTTGATGCGCCGCTCTGACAGGTTGCAGAGGGTGGCGATTGCCATGCACAGCATATCCATGCTGAAACCGATACTCTGGCCGTGGAAGTTGCCGCCGTGGATGATCTTTTTCTGTTCGGGGATGATGAGCGGATTATCGTTGGAGGAATTAGCTTCGGTCTCCACCGTGCGGGTGGCCATTTCGATCGCTTCGGCCACCGGCGCCAGCACCTGCGGGGTGCAGCGGATCGAATAAACATCCTGCACATTGATACTGGTTTCAAAAACCAGCCCCTCGGTCTGCTCCCGCCGGATGCGCTCGTGCATATCTTTGCGCAGGGTGATGTTCCTCGACCCCTGGTAGAGGTTGCGAATGGTTTCCGCCACCGAAAGCTGACCGGGATGGGGCTTGATCCGGTGCAGATCCTCGTCGAAGGCATCGTCAATGCCACCAAAAATCTCCAGAGAAAAGGCCCCGGTGACGCACACCAGGTTCATCAGCTTTTTCGCACCGAACAGGGCGAATGCCGCCAGTGCAGTCATGGCGCTGGTGCCGTTCATCAGGGCGATCCCCTCTTTGAAGGACAGGCGCATCGGGGTGATGCCGAGTTCAAGGTAAACATCGCTTACCTCGCGCAACTGCCCGCGATAGAAGACCTGCCCTTCGCCGATGATCGCCAGCGCCAGATGAGCCAGATGAATCAGGTCACCAGAGGCGCCAACACTCCCGCACTCTGGAACGTAGGGAGCGACCCGCAGGTTGATTAACTGCCGCATAAATTCGAGAAGCTCAAGACGCACCCCGCTGTACCCCTTGATCAGGGTATTGAGGCGTACGGCCAGCATGGCGATGGCAATGTAGTCCTTGATCGGCTCACCGAGGCCGGCGGCGTGACTGCGGATCAGATTAACCTGCAGCGCCTCGATCTCCTTATCGCTGATGATCTTGTTACACATCGGCCCGAAAGAGGTGTTGACCCCGTAGATGACCCGCTTAGCGGCGACTTCAGCTTCGAGAAAAGTACGGCTGGCCTGGCAACGCGCGAGGGCGGCTGGATCGAGAGCCACCTGCTTGTCGCCGATGCCGATGGCAATGATATCTGCAATGGTAAGGTCGTTACCGGTCAGGATGACGGTGGGGAGCTGGGACATGCGGCTTCTCTCTCTTTCTTCGTTCAACACGTAGGGCGGCCATTGACGCCGGCATTTCCTGCCCTGTTCAATCGCTCTGCCTATTGTCGGGCGGTGCCCGGCCTTGGGTAAATCAATACCCTATGGATTTTGCAAACTCTTTTTGAGCGAACTATTTTTCTTCTACCGAACCGCCCTTGCGGTAATCAAAAAAGGTGACCGGCTTGCGCTTGTCCTCGCGCAGAGTGCGACGAGCCACTTCTTCAGGAGCGACGATAACCACCTCCGGCTTGACGCGGGTGCGAGCAGCAATCCGCTCGGCGATCTCCAGGGCGTCGAGGGCCGGATCACTGCAGCCAACCACCACCCGCAGGCGGTCGGAAAGTTCGAATTCATCGAACACCTCGATATAGTGCCCGCGAATCGCCGGTATTTCCTGCAACACCGCCTGGATGGCCGGGGGATAGAGGGTGGCGCCACGTACCTTGAGCATCTGCGCCTTGCGCCCGAGCACCGGTCCAAGCCGGCAGGAGTGGCGGCCGCAGGTACAGGGTTCGCTGTGCAGGACGGCAACGTCCCCGGTTTTGAAACGCAAAAGAGGCATCCCGGTAACTTGCAGCGGAGTTGCCACCACTTCGCCGGGGGTTCCCGGCGGCAGCAGACGCCCGGCCTCGTCAACGATTTCGACGATCATCAACCCGGGGGGCACATGGCCACCCTGCCCGGCGATACAGTCGGCAAAAGTAGTGGCCATCTCGGTGCTGGCGTAGGTGCCGAACACCTCAGCGCCCCAGGCGTCACGCAGGCGACGACCTAAAGGGGAGAGAGACAAGTCGGGATTGCGCACCGGTTCGCCGATGCAGACCAGTCGCCGCACCCCGAGCCCACGCGGGTCAACACCGCGGGCCTGCAAACGGTCGGCCAGAACCAGTAACAGGGTCGGCACCCCGACCATCGCGGAGGGCCGGTACTGAAGGGTCAGCTCTTCGAGCATGGCAATACTGCTCGAACCACCACGGATGACCGTGGCGCCGATGCGGGTCAGGCCAATGAAATAGGCGAGCCCGGCCATGAAACAGCGATCGATGGCAGCGGCGATCAGCACCCTGTCCGCGGCGTTAATCCCTGCGCCACGAAAGGACAGTTCTTCGTTACATCCGAGCCGCTCAAGGTCCCCACGACTCTGGTGCATGGCCACCGGGTGACCAGTGGTTCCCGAGGTCAGACAGAGATCGACGATCTGCTCCTGATCGACACAGAGAAAATCCTCATTGTACTGCTCAAGATCGGCCTTGGTGGTAAAGGGCAATGGCCCCAGATCCTCGCTGGTACGAATCGCCGCTGGATCGATTCGATGCTCAGCAAAAAGTCGCCGGTAGAAAGGCGAACGTTCTGCCAGATAACCAACGTGGCTCCTGAGCAGAGCGGCAGAATGCTCCCGAATCTTTTGCGCGGAAAAAAAGGCCGGATCGGCCACGTCTTTCATTGAGTTCATAAACATGCAGTGAATCCCTCTAACCCAAATCCGCCCCGGTCTGCCGGAGCGGCGGTTACGAAGCGCTGCGGGTCATCGAATTGACAGCCTCGGACATAAGCGCATGAACGTGCCGACGCATCTGACGATGTCCCAGAGGGCCGGGAAAGTCGGCGGGGTCAACCGCCGGGAGCACCCGCAGGCGAACCTGTGACGGGCAGAGCCAGAACCGCCCCGGTGGCAACAGACGATCGGTGCCGGTGAGACACAATGGAACCACCGGGACGCCGGTTTGGGTCGCCAATTTAAAAGCACCGGAATAAAAACGCTGCAGACGGCCATCCCTGCTGCGATGTCCTTCTGGAAAAAAAAGCGGGGTAGCGCCTTCAGACAAAGCGCTTCGGCACAGCTGCTCGGTCACTTCCCAATCAAGGCTTTCCACATCCGGATAGCGGGCCAGGCGCATCGCCAGGGTATACCAGAACATCCTGAAGGGCCAGGCACGCACCACAAAAACCAGGTCACTGGAGGCCGGGAGCTGCCCCATAAAATAGGAGTCAAAAAAGGACAGATGATTGACCACCAGGATCACCGGCCGGCTGAAATCGAGATTTTCAAATCCCTCGCGACGAAAGCGGGTGAAAGGGAACATGAAAATCCCCCAGCCACGGCCGTAGAGCCAAACGAAAAAACGGACCGTTTTTGCCGTCTCCCAACGCAAAAAAAACCGGCAGATGGGCCAGATAAGGAAACAGACAGGAAAAATGGCCAGGGTCCAGAGGACCATCAGCGGGTAGGCCATCAGGTTGGTCACCAGGGCAGCAATGAAATTGCAGCTTTTCACTGACAGAAATCCCTTTCGTTCCCAGTTACGACGCTGCCTTCTTCTCGATCACAAACCGGTGGATATCACCGAGGGTACGAATCTCCCGCACCGCCTGTTCGTCCCTGATCTTAAAGCCGAAAGCATTCTCCAGAACGATAACCATATCGACCATATCCAGACTGTCGAGCTCCAGTTCCTCGTAAATGTCGGCCTCAGGGCGCATAACCTCGGAAGCAAGCTCAAACTCTTCAGCCAGGGAAGTGTTGACCAGCTCTATAATTTCTTGCTCAGTCATCCTGATATCTCCTAACAACAATCGATGAATTGACGCCCCCCAGGGCGAAATTGTTTTTAATGACCGCGTCGATGTGGGCATCCTGCAGGGCGGTGACGTAATTAAGCGGCGCGCACCGGGGATCGATGTTTTCCAGGTTGCGGGTCGGAATGATTTTTTTGCGGGCCATCATCTCGATGGTAGCCACCAGCTCCAAGGCCCCGCAGGCCGCCATGGTGTGGCCCAGATGTCCCTTCAGGCTACTGACGGGGACCGCGGAGCCGAACAGCCGGTGAATTGCGTGACTTTCAGCCTGATCTCCCTGCTCGGTGGCGGTGGCATGGGCATTGACATAGGAAATCTGGTCCGCTTCGAGTCCGGCATCGGCCACCGCCTTGCGCATGCATTGCTCCATCATTTCGGAGTTGGGGTTGGCGATGTTGGTCGGATCGGCCAGGGTGGCAAAGCCTACCACCTCACCCAGGATAGCCGCCCCACGCTGCCTGGCCGAATCGAGAGACTCGAGCAGCAGCACCCCGCTCCCCTCGCCGCAGACCAATCCATCCCGGTCCCGATCGAAGGGGCGGGGAGTCTTTGTGGGCTGGGCATTATAGCTGGTGGAAATCGCGTTGAGGATATCGAACACCGCCGCCGTCATCGGATGAAATTCGTCGGCGCCGCCGCAGAGCATCTGTTGCTGCTTGCCCATGGCGATCATCTCATATCCGTAACCGATCGCCTGGCAGCCAGTAGCGCAAGCCGCCGAGGGGGCGAGTATGCGACCATTAATGCCGAGGGCTTGCGCCACATTGGCCGCACAGGAATGGCCCATGATCTGCAGAAAAAAGGTCGACTTCAAACGCTCGAAGCTGTTGTCGCTGAAAAAATCTTCCATCGCGGAGTAAAAGGCGTTGGGGCTGCCGACCGTCGAACCAAGTGAAACCCCCAACTCCCCGGTCACGCAATCCGCGGCACCGAGCCCAGCCTGCTCGAGAGCGTCCTGGCAGGCCAGGGTGGCGAAAATCGACATCAGCGACATCGACCGGCGAAACTTTCTGGGGATCTGGTGACAGTCGAGCTCGGGAACGGTGGCCGCCACCTGGGAACGCATCCCTTTCATGGTTTCGAGTTCCGCGACATGCCGAACACCGCTGCGGCCCGCTTCGAGCGAGGTGATCAGCTGATCGGTCCCCCGCCCGAAGGGGGAAACCGACCCCATCCCCGTTATCACTACGCGTTTCAGTTGCACTTCATCACATCCTTCTTGAGCTGTTCATGGCCAACAATATTGGCGCAGGCATGAAAGGCCGAAATCATCACCCCCAAAAGTCCGGGGCCGACAATAGCCTGACCTGCCAGAAAAAGGCCGGGAATACGGGTTAACGAAAGCGGGTTACTCTGCCCCACCCGGTGAGCTACCCCATAGAGGCTCCCCGAAGGGCTGTGGGTGTATCGTTTCAGGGTCTGGGGCGTGCACATCTCCCGGTAAACCACCTGACCCCGCAACTCGGGGCAGCGTTTTTCGATCTGGGATTGCAGTATCTGGGCCACCCGTTCCTTGGCCTGCCGGTAATTCTCCGCCCCGTGCCAGCTGACACCAGACGAACCCTGCCGGGAAAATTCCGGAAGCGTCAGACAAATGGAAAAAAAACCCTGAGGCTGAGAATCGGCCGAAACCCTACGGGCCGCTGAAAGGAAGATCGGCCGTTGCTGCAAAGATCCGGACATTGGCTTAAAAAAGGCTTCG
>JBFHFM010000233.1:0-5981 GCA_041583595.1 Trichloromonas sp.
AGCGGCGCCTGCCAGGCTTCTTTGAGTGTATTGATGTCAACGTCGACCAACGCCGTCCCATCTTTGCTCAGAACGACTCGCGGCTCCTCGGTTACCTCGCCGATGCAAGCGGCGTCGCGACCTGCGAAAAGCGCTTCGAAAGCCTCACGGTTTTCAGCACGCACCGTCAGCAACAACCGGCTCTGTGATTCGGAGAATAGAAGTTTGTCCGTGCGCATTTCACCAGCGACAATCACCTTGTCCAGATCGGCGCGGATGCCGTAACCACCTGCAAAAGCCTTTTCAGCCAAAGCCACACCAAGGCCGCCGTCGGAAAGATCATGACAGGAACGTACCAAGCCTTCACGTTGAGCGGCATTTAGAGTTTTATACAGGTCGAACGCATAGGGCGCGTCAACCTTAGGTACGTTACTGCCGAGCTCACCGTGCTGCTCGTAGTACTCGGAACCGCCGCACTCATCGCGAGTGATGCCAAGGAGATAAACCAGGTCGCCGGGGCGCTTGACGTCCATAGAAACGGCCTTGCGCACGTCACCGATCTTGCCGATCACCGAGAAAAGAACGGTCGGCGGAATGGAGATCTTGGTATCGCCGATCTGGTAATCATTCTTCATCGAGTCTTTACCGGAGATCAGCGGGACGCCGAAAGCCACGCAGTAATCGTAAAGCGCCTTGTTGGCTCGTACGAGCTGAGCGGCCTTGTACTCACCGTCGGGAGTTTTATCACTCTTGACCGGATCGCACCAGCAGAAATTATCAAGCCCGGCCACATGTTCAATGTTGCCGCCAACGGCCACGTAGTTGCGCAATCCTTCATCAATGGCACAGGCCATCATGTGGTAGGTATCAATATCCGAATAACTGGGGCAGATACCGTGGGAAACCACAACCCCTTCAAAAGAATCGAACAGCGGACGGAAGACAGCCGCGTCCGAAGGGCCGTCGTTAGCTACCCCGATCAGTGGTTTGATCACCGTACCGGCCTGAACCTCGTGGTCGTAACGACGCACGACGCTCTCTTTAGAGCAAATATTAAGCCGCCCCAAAAGCGCTTTAAGTTCGCTACCGAGATCGGTAGGCAGGTCGAAACCGGGCTCGGAGAGTGGTTTCGGCGTCCACTTGGCAGGGATAACCATCTGCGGTACCCCGCCATGGAGAAACTCCATGGAGAGGTAACAGACGGTCTTGCCTTCGTAGAGACAGTGGAAATATCCGGAATTGGTGAATACGCCAAGGTCGGCAGCTTCCACATCCATCTCTTTGGCAAGCTGGAAGAATGCCTCGAGATTCTCAGGCGGAACCGCCAGAGTCATCCTCTCCTGGGCCTCCGAAATGAGAATCTCCCATGGCTGCAGCCCAGGATATTTGAGGGGAGCCCGGTCAAGGTGCATCTCAAAACCGCCGGTATCCTCACTCATTTCACCGACAGACGATGAAAGGCCGCCAGCGCCGTTGTCGGTTATCGAATTATAAAGGCCACGGTCACGAGCGATGACGAGAAAGTCGAACATCCGCTTCTGTGTAATCGGGTCGCCGATCTGCACAGCGGTCACCGGCGAACCCTCATGCAGTTCTTCCGAAGAAAAAGTCGCACCGTGGATGCCGTCTTTGCCGATACGACCTCCGGTCATAACGATATGGTCGCCGACCTTTACTTTCTTTTCATGGCAGGGTTTGCCATTAATATTACGCGGCATGATTGAGGAGGTGCCACAATAGACCAGCGGCTTGCCGGCAAATCGGTCATCGAAGACAATTGATCCATTGATGGTCGGGATGCCACTCTTATTCCCGCCGTGCTCAACCCCCTCGACGACTCCTTCGAAAATACGCCGGGGATGCAGCAGGCGCGGAGGCAAGGTTTTTTCCATGAACGGCGAGGCAAAACAGAAAACATCGGTGTTGAAAATGAGTCTGGCTCCCATGCCGGTTCCCATACCGTCGCGGTTGACACCAACGATTCCGGTTAAAGCTCCGCCGTAAGGATCGAGGGCGCTGGGCGAATTATGGGTCTCGACTTTGAAGACGATGCTCCAGTCCTTGTTAAACTCGATAACCCCAGCGTTATCCTTAAAAACCGACAGACAGAAGTCCTTGTCTCCCAGCCGGGCACGAATGTCACGGGTGGCACCAACGATGTAAGTTTTGAAAAGGGAATCGATGGTTTCCTTGTTTCCCTTATCGTCTTCGTATTCGATGCGAGCCGAGAATATTTTATGTTTGCAGTGTTCACTCCAGGTCTGTGCCAGCGCCTCCAATTCCACGTCGGTCATCTGACTTCCAAGTCCAACCGCCTGGCGTGCCTGAAGTAACTCAGGGTCAGCGGCATGAGCCTGGAGTTTTTTCATTTCTTCAAGGTTGAGGGCCAGCATGCCATCGCGACTTATTTTCATCAATTCGTCATCTGAGACGGCAAGATCGATTGCACGCACTTCAGGACGAGCATCGCTGACGACCTTAGGCAGTGTAATTCGAACCCCTTTTTGTGGATCAAATTCTCCAGCGGTGACAATATCCCAACGCTGGATTAGACCGTTACCCAGAAAGCCTGAAGCAATCCGCTCGGCGAGTTGCTTGTCGACATTCCCTTTAAGCAAATACTGAACCGAGGTATAAACCGCTTCTCCGTCAGCCAAAGGGCGGCCAGTGAGGTATTGTATAGCCCCCCTGGCTGTGCGACCGACGTTGTCCGTTACCCCGGGGCGAAAACCAACTTCGATCAGCACGTCGAAATCACGAGCCAGAGGACGGTTGATGGAGTATTCCTGAATCACCGGATCCGAAAAAGGACCGGCGGCGATCGCTTCTATTTCGGCATCGCTGAGTGAAGCATCTACAGTGTAAACATCGAGGGTACGAACCTGTTCGACTTCAATACCGAGATGTTCCCTGATTTCTCGTCTGACCCGCTCACCGCGAGCATCCTTTACTCCGTCCAGCAATCCAACTACGATTCTCCAGGCCATTGATTCTCCTATCGAAAGCCTTGGGTTGAAAACAGTTATGGGCAGGGGATGTCTATCGCCCTGCCCTGCTCCAACCGGTTATGAAAGTTTGGTATCAAAACAGACCGTGGACCGATCCTGCCTGCCGACAACCAGTTGCGGGGAACAGACGTTCTGATTTGCAAGAGCACACTGGGCAGCCTGCAGAGCCAGGTCTGGACAATTGTTTTCCTCACTGAGATGGGCCAGAAAAACCGCTTCAAGCCTATCCGAGACAAGGCTTCGCAACAGTTCGGCCGATGCATTGTTCGACAAGTGACCATGATTGCTGCGAATACGCTGCTTCAGTTGCCAGGGATAAGGACCATCGCGAAGCATCTCTTCATCGTGGTTTGATTCCAGTACCAGCACTCGGCTTCCTTTCAGTTGTTCGCAAACCAGCCGCGTAACAATCCCCAGATCCGTGGCCACACCAATTTTCCCCGCTGCTGTTTCGACAGTATAACCGACAGGGGCAACGGCGTCATGGGTGATGGGAAAGGTTGTGATGCGCAGATCTTTGATATCAAACACGTCACCGGTAGTAAATTCATTGAGTTCACTAATCCGGCCCAGCTTGGGAAGAGCTTGACGGGTCGCGTGGTGCAGGTAAACGGGAAGATCATATCGGCGGGACAAGGGACCGACCCCCTGGCAGTGATCGGTATGCTCATGAGTCACCAGAAGAGCATCGAGGTCTTCAGCGCAAACTCCGATTCCTTCGAGTCGCCTGCCCAATTCGCGGGCCGACAGACCGGCATCGATCAGAATACGGCTTTCAGCTGACTCGATGTAAAGGGCATTCCCCCGACTTCCACTGGCAAGAAGGCAAATCCGCACGCAACACTCCCCCACTCCCGGCATGGGCGCCTGTCTATATACCTAAATTCGGGCAGGCCTGCAAGGGAAAAACCTTAATTCATCCAATGACGCAGGGATTGATGGAAGGATCAGCTTGGTGAGTGAACCGGAAGGAGAATGTGGAACGTGCTGCCGGGACAACTTTGCGGATCGCAACCGATGCTTTCGACCCAGATTTCGCCTCCATGCATATCAACAATGCCCTTGACGATTGTCAGACCAAGCCCGGCTCCCTTCCCTTTAAAAGCCACCTTTCCGGTAAAATGTTCTTCAAAAACACCAACTTCGTAGAATTTGTCAAAAATATGAATCTGGTCACTTTCGTCAATGCCAATTCCGGTGTCACTGATCAGAATTTCAACATAAGGATACCGCTCTGGGCCAATCTCGCGAAACGGGAACTCTTCCTCTTGATCAATGACACGTGGAAGGCGAAAGCTTTGGGTAATGTGGGTGACAACTGTGATCTCTCCCCCATTAGGCGTGAATTTGATTGAGTTGATCACCAGGTTGGTAATGACCTGAACCATACGGTCAAAGTCGCAAAGTATTTCAGGCAGATCATCTGCGAGACGGAGTTGGTGAGTTTGCTGTCTAACCGTAAAAAAGAATTGAATTTCTTTTAACGCCTGCCGGATTACATCGTTAACATGCACTTTGCGGCTGCGAAGGGTCAGACATTTATTATCTAATCGCGAAACGTCCACCATGTCGCGAACAATGTTGGAAAGCCGGTTTGCAGCATCACTGATATGTTTAAGCATAGAAAGGGCTTCTTCGTTTAACTGATCCCCCATTTCATCAAGCATTAAGTCAGCATAGCCAAGGATAACGGTCAACGGGGTCTTGAGCTCATGGGAAGCCAACCCAAGAAAGGAATCCTTCATGCGATTGAGTCGTTGTAACTCAATAGTGCTCTGTTCAAGGTTTTCTTTCGTTTCCCTTTCGTGTGTGACGTCGCGAAAGGTCATCTGCACCATCCGTTTGCCATCTCGACCGACCACAGGCGAACCCTTGGCCCAACCGATCAATCGTGACTGGTCGTTAGGGCGCACAAACCGCACCTCGGCCTCTTGAAATTTGCCACGGAGAATAGATTGATGCATTTCATATTGCTGATCGATATTTTCAATTTTGAGCTTTTCCCAGAAGCCAAAAATATTGTTCCCATGGGCCGAATTTCTGGGTACTCCAAAAAAAGATTCCGCTGCTTTATTCAAAAGCACCAAACTGTCTTCTTCGTCAATGACCAGAATAGCGTCCGAAGCATCTTCAAGAAGCGACCTGTACATCTCGCGACTGCGACCAAGTTCAGTGCCGATCTGCTCCTGGCGCTCATAGGAAAACTGAAGTTCGCTATTTGTTTCTTCAAGCTCCCGATAGTTTTCGCCAATCTCTTCATCGCGCGCCTGAAGCGACGAAGCCATTTCCTGAAGGGCTGTACCAAGCTCAGAAAACTCAGGAGTTGACATCCCCGGCACAACGACTTTGAAATTGCCACCAGCAATTTCCTTAGCGACATCACAGAGACGATGAATCGGGCCAACCAGGTCACGTTTGGTAAACAAAAACACCAAGACGAAAACCACCAGAAAGGCGGCACTGAAAATAATTAAAGAACGTTGAAAAGCTTTTTCTGTGCGATCTTGCAGGATGAGATCGGGAAAACCGACTCGAATTCGACCGGCAAGTTGTCCACTGGCGTCAAACAGGGGAGACGAAAGGTCGTATACCTTGCCCCACTGAGGGGTCATAAGCAAGGCGGTCGAGTCATTGAGAGCCTTGATGAACTGAACACCGGCAAAGAAATGAAAAGATGGAGCGCTGGAATAAAGGGGTTGTCCAACAGTATTTTCAATGAGGCAGTAGCTGATTTCTGGATCACTGCCGACGATCTTCTGGCAGCGCGCATTAATCCCTTCCAACTCATCCAGCGGAAGGCCCAAAGCAAGAACCTTTTCAATCGAAGCCTTCAGTTCGGTGGCAACGCTTTGGCATCGCAACACCAGACCATCTCGATAATCACGCCTGAACCCCTCGATGTTCAGCGCGGTATTAACCGCTACCGTCAGCCCGAGCACCAGGAATACAAATATGAGGATGCGTTTTTCAAGTGTATTCTTCATGGCTCAGAAT
>JBFHFM010000234.1:0-5971 GCA_041583595.1 Trichloromonas sp.
AGACCATCAATTCGACATTGACTTCAGCTTTTTTCGCCGCCAGGGCGCGCACCGCTGCCTCGTCAAAAGTCTCGGCCTGTGCCAGCTTGCGCATTTGCTCACGGCTGTCTTGCAGCTGCTTGCGCAGGGGCTCGGCCTTGGTCCGTTCTGCTTCGAGGATAGTCTGGATCTGGGTCTGCTGGGCCTCGCTCAGACCGAGAACCTGGCCCACTTTACCCATATACGGATTAGGCCCTTTGCCATCACACTCCTCACAACCGCGCTTGTCTCCCATCATTTTTTGCCCCAGAGGCCCTGCCTGAACCGCGCAAATGGAACCGGCAAATGCGAAAAGCGTTAATAGCGACATCGTTACAATCTTCTTTTTCATGATAATCTCCTTTGAATGGGGTTATGCCTTCTGGGCATTGGACAAATTAACCGGCGGCGTAAGTTGATGTGAACTGCGGCAGCACCCAGCCGTTGAGGCCACTTGAGGTTTCTACGTAATACCAGCCATTCGAATTTCCGCGAATGTTCAGCCGCTCGCCCCGTACCACCTGGCTGCGGACGGCAAAGGAACGCCCCGGTCCCACCCGGAGGTTGAGCAGGGCCGGTCGCACCATAACCGTTCCGGGCAAATGTTTACCCTGCCCTTTAAGTACCGGAGCGATGACCGGCGCCTGGCAAACCATATACCCTGCAGAGGTCGGCCGGTAGTAGCTTCCTTCGAGGTAAAAATAGCTATTCCCGCCGACAACCATCGTGGCAGAACCGAATGGAAGCGAGGCCACGACGGCGCCGATCGGGGCCGTCACGGAAACTAGACCGGAGCGGCCGGGAAGATAGAAACGTCCGCCACGGTAGAAGTAGTCTTGATGCCCGTACCGCACACGGTCATAATCGCGGTAATTTTGTTGTTCGTCTTTTCTGGAGTGGTTCTTGCCGTAGCCATCAGCCAGGGCCATCCCCGGTGCGGCAAGAAACAGGCTGGCCATGAGCAATGGAGCGATCAGCATCCTGTTTTTCATATGTCCTCCTTTAATGAAACTGAACCGCGAACCGGCAGAAAATGCTGCCGGTCTCTGTTGGCATTAGGAATATCAGTCAATCTTGCAGAGAATGTGAAAGAAATAAGGAAAGATGCACGACCACCTGACTTGCGGTGGAATTATTGCGGAAAGCTGTGTTAAGACAGAGCTGTCAGAATTTTTTCCGCAAAGGAATATCCATGAAAACTGGGATCAAACAGAAATTCTTCGTCGCACTGCTGGCCGCCACCGGCCTGGTCGCCCTGGGAATCCTGCTGATCATGCAGTGGAGCATCGACCGGGGTTTTCTACAATATGTCAACACCCTCGAACAGGAACGCTTCGAACGCCTGGCTATCGAGCTGGAACAGGTCTATGCCGAACAGCTGAGTTGGAATTTTCTGGGTGATGAGGCGACCACCCCATACCGGCTGATGATCCGTACCCTTCCGGAACGGCAATTTTCCCCCGAGCAGGTCGAGCGCTACGAACGCCGAATGAAACGGTGGCACGAAGACGGTAGCACGAGGACAAACCGTGAAACCAAGGGTGACAATCCAGGCATGTTCGAAAGACGGGTCGTACTGCAGGATAGTGGGCGACAAACCCTCTTCGCCCCCCCCAACGTCCCCCAATCGCTCCATTTCAGACCGCTTCTACATCACCAACAGACGATCGGTTACCTCGGACTGATTCCCCGCAAGGATCTGGCCGATGCCAACCAATTGCGTTTCGTTCGTCAGCAGAAGTTGGGGATGCTCCTTATCGCCGGGCTGATGCTGGTGGTTTCGGCACTGCTCGCCCTCCCCCTGGCCAGCCGCATGGTGCGGCCCATTCGCTCTCTGGCGCAAGCAACCCGCCGGCTGACAGCGGGGGACTTCAGTACCCGGGTGCAGACGGAACGCTCCGACGAACTCGGCCAACTGGCCCAGGATTTCAACTCCCTGGCGCTGACACTCGAAAAAAACGAGCAGACTCGCCGCCAATGGGTAGCCGACATCTCCCACGAACTGCGCACTCCACTGTCGGTGCTGCGCGGCGAAATCGAAGCCCTGCAGGACGGCGTACGCCAGCCCACCCCCCAGGCCATCGGCTCATTACACAGCGAGGCAATGCGCCTGGGACGCCTGGTCGAAGACCTCTACCAGCTCTCCCTCTCCGATGTGGGCGCCCTGACCTATCGTAAAACCAAGGTTATTCTGGCCGACCTCCTCGAGCAGGCGATTAAGCCGCTACAAGCCCAATTTGCCCGCAAGGGAATCATCCTGAATGTCGAACACCCGAAGAATGGCGGACCGGTCCTCTTCGCCGACCCCGAACGGTTGCACCAGCTCATTGGCAACCTGCTGGAAAATTCTCTTAAATACACCGATTCTGGCGGACAGCTCGATATCCGCCTGGAAACCCAGGGAGATGTGGCCACCATTCATTTCAGCGACAGCGCCCCCGGGGTGCCCGAAAGCGAGCTGGATAAACTCTTCGAACGGCTCTATCGGGTAGAAAATTCCCGTAACCGTCACACCGGCGGCGCTGGACTCGGCCTGTCGATCTGCCGCAATATCGTCGAGGCACACGAAGGAACGATCAGCGCCCGCCCTTCACCACGGGGTGGACTGTGGATTACCATCCAGCTACCCATCAGGAGGAACAGCCCATGAGTGGAAAGATCCTGATCGTCGAAGACGAACTGAAATTGGCTGAGCTACTGGCGGACTACCTGCGCAAGGGGGGCTTCGAGCCCCTCCACGTGGCCGACGGCCTCGGTGCGGTGCCAATGGTGCGCGATGAGAAACCCGATCTGGTCCTGCTCGACCTGATGCTACCAGGCAAAGACGGCATGGACATCTGCAAGGAAATCCGCAATTTCTCCAACGTACCGATCATCATGGTCACTGCCAGAGTTGAAGAGATCGACCGCCTGATTGGTCTCGAACTTGGCGCCGACGACTACATCTGCAAACCGTTCAGCCCACGCGAAGTGGTGGCCCGGGTCAAGGCGGTTCTGCGTCGCAGCGGCGCAGCCACTATACAGGATCAGGGACTAACCCTCGATGAGGCCCGCTTCAACGCCTCCCTGCATGGCGTCTCCCTTGAACTGACCGCGGTCGAATTCAAGCTGCTGCAGATCCTCGCCAGCAGTCCGGGACGCATCTACTCGCGCAGCCAACTGATGGACCGCATCTACCCCGACGAACGAATCGTCAGCGACCGCACCATCGACAGCCACATCAAGAAGCTGCGCAAAAAAATCGCTGAGGCCGCCCCCGGAGAAGAACTGATTCACTCGATCTACAGTGTCGGCTACAAATACGAGGTGGAAACACAGCCATAAAACAAAAAAGCGAACAGTTTCCAAATACAAAAACGATGTTATTTTTTCTTTCGTAGAAGTAGACGGCAGCGCTGAAGATTGCGTAGAATGAAACGACTTGAACTTTGGAGGGTTGTTCAACCACCTCAACACTTTTGCGAAAGCTTCAATGAAGCCACAATACAAATACTGGATCTTCCTGATTGCCATCGCCAACGTGGTTTTTGGCGTGATCTGGGCCGCGCTGTTTGGCTCCTGGTTCGCCCTGGCGCCCGAGGAGCAGCTCTACGTTAAAGGTCTGCTGGAAAAAATCCTGCCATTTCCCATGCTCGGCTCCATTGTACTGGTCACCGCCATCGGCGGGCTGGTCAGTATGCTTTTTTACTACTACATCATCCCGATTCTGCAACTGGCCGAAAAAACCCGGCTCATCGCCACGGTCAACCCCGACTACCGGATTTTCCCGAAGGGGGGGCGCGAAGTCGTCTACCTGACCGGTATCATCAACGACTACGCCGACACCTTTCAAAAACTGAAAACCGAAGTCGACGAACGAATCCGTAACGCCCAGATCGAAGTCGACGAAGAACGCAACCGGCTCGCGGCCCTGATGTCCGAACTCCCCAACGGGGTACTGGTCTGCAACACCGACGGCCTGATCCTGCTCTACAATCAGCAGGCGCAAAAGTTGCTGGAATTGGAGGATGAGCAAAACGGCGGCAAGAAACCAGCCGGCATCATCGGCCTGGGGCGCTCTGTTTTCGGTCTTTTACAACGCGAACCGATACTCCATGCCTTCGATCTGCTACAACAGTCGGTCAACCGTGACCAGAACATGTCGACCCTCAACTTTATGATGAACATGGATGACGGCAGTTGCCTGCGTCTCAACATGGCCTTGGTCCTCAATCACCGCGGTGACGAAAAAGAAATTTCCGGGTTTGTTCTGACCCTCGAGGATATGACTCCCCAGATCGAGGCCGACAGCCGCCGTGACCTGCTGATCCAGAACATGACCGAGACCTTCCAGAAAGGGATCAGCGATATCCGCCGCGCTATCTCGACCATCCTCACCAGACCCGAACTGAAACACCATCAACTGAAACGCTATCGACGGGTCATCGACCACTCATCACTGGTCCTGCTGCAAAATCTGGAACAACTACGCGAAAACTACACTCACCACCTGAATTCTCTGAGCAAAGTCGAGGACATCCTGGCCGAAGATCTCCTCGCCATCCTGCAAAAGACCCTGCGCGACCGTTTTTCCACCGAAGTCAAGGGAATGGCTGAAGCCAGTCTATGGCTGCGACTCGACAGTTATTCAATGGTACAGGCGGTCTCCCAACTGGCCGGTTTGCTGCAGAGCCAGAAACACATGGGCGCCTTTGAAATCAGTCTGAAAACCACCGGAGCGGGACGAGCCTCGATGATCATCGGCTGGCCCGACTACTGCCTCGACTACCCATTCATTGCCGACTGGGTCGCGGCCCCGCTGATCGCCGAAAGCCCAGGTAGCTTGCTCAGCTTCAACGATGTGGTCAGCCGCTTCGGCGGAGCCGTCTTTATTGAATCCGCCGGAGGCAAGGCCTGCCATGAGGTGCGTATCGAACTGCCGCTGGCCTCTGACAGCGAGCATGACGAGCTGCTGTCACCGAACAAACCGCGCCCGGTTTACTACGAATTCGACCTCTTCAACCGGCCCGGAATGGACGACCTTGGCAAACGAACGCTGCGCAAGCTGACCTACGTTGTGTTCGACACCGAAACGACCGGCCTGCACCCCTCGCAGGGGGATGAAATCATCCAGATCGGCGCCATCCGCATCGTCAACGGCCGCATGCTGAAGGAAGAAATCATCGACAAGCTGGTCGATCCCAGGCGCAGTGTCCCTGCCGAATCGGTAGCCATCCACGGCATCGACCCATCCCGACTGGTCGGCCAGCCGACCATCGACCAGGTCCTACCGCATTTTCACAAATTTGCTGAAGGGGCGGTGCTGGTTGCCCACAACGCTGCCTTCGACATGCGCCTGCTCGAACTGAAAGAACAACGCACCGGGCTGCGTTTCGACAACCCGGTGCTCGACACCATGCTGCTGTCGTCCATTGTTCGCCCTAACCAACGCGATCACTCGATCGACGCTATCGCCGAGATGCTCAACCTAACTATTCACGGCCGTCACACCGCCTTAGGGGACGCCATCGTTACCGCAGAGGTCCTGCTCAAACTGATCCCCTTACTCGAGGCCCAGAATATCTTCACCCTCGAAGAGGCCCTCAAAGCTTCGGCGCAATCCCCTTACGCCCGGATGGACTTCTGATCAATGCCCCCCTTTAAAGCAAAAACGGCGGCCCCGATTTAGGGGCCACCGTTTTTGTTTCCGCTATGTGCACATCCATCAGATCAAGATGCTGGCTAATCCATAACCGAACAGACAGGCCGTGATCACCGCGATCAGACCCGGCACCATAAAGCTGTGGTTGAAGTACCACTTACCGATCCTGGTCGTGCCGGTGATATCAAAGTTAACGGTGGCAATATCCGACGGGTAGTTGGGGATGAAGAAGTAGCCGTAGCATGAAGGCATGATCCCAAGCAGAAGCACCGGCGAAAGCCCCAGCGCCAGGCCAACCGGGAGCATCATGAT
>JBFHFM010000235.1:0-5967 GCA_041583595.1 Trichloromonas sp.
AGTCGTGATCGCACCGCCGGAAGAGGTCAAGGCAATGCTGCCTGCAGAGGATGAGATATCGGCCTCGTAACCGATACTGATACCGTTTGCCCCAGCGATGCTCACATCACCATTGGCCGTAGTCAGCCTTGCACGCGTTGATGTGGTAACGGTTCCGGCCGTCGAGGTTAAGGCCAGGCTCCCGCCGGACGTTGTTACCACCCCGTCTTCACCGAGAGTTATCGCTCCCGCCGTCTCCATACTCACAGCGCCGCCACCGGTACTCAGGCCTGCATCTTCCGAGGTCGTGATTGATCCTGTAGTCGAGGTCAATGTGATGTCACCACCGGAGGTGGACACATCGGCGTTATAGCCGACGGTTATCCCCGTTGACGCATTCAATACCACATTGCCGCTAGCGGTCGTCAAAGTTGCGCTGTTGGATGTACTGATCGCACCGGCTATCGAGGTGAGTGTTATGCTCCCCCCAGAACCGGCAACCTCTATCTCTTCACCTATTGTGACCCCGTTTTTACCACTGATGGTGATGTCGCCACCGGCTGACTCCAAATAGGCATCCGAGTTTGTCGTCACCGTTCCATTGCTGGCGGTGATACTTAGCGGTGCTGTGGCATCAGACAGGCGAACATCATCGTAAATGGTGATGTTTTGATCATTCGTGACGCTGGTGGCGCTGCCGTCGGTTGCAACCAGGAAGCCTGTTGCGTCGTCATAATACTGGTTGTCATAAATCCTGATCGCCCCCACGCCGTTCAGGGATTTCAGACTTTTGGCAGACACATCGCTATTAAAAGTAAGATCGGTAACCGATTGAAATAAAATATCGCCGAGGGCAGTCGTCTCGCCATCGGACGTTCCCCCGACATCGTTGCCCACATACACGGCACCACCGTCGGCCCCGTTGAAAGTCAGATCATTCCGCTCACCGGCTTTACTGTAGAGGTAGTTAGAAATATTGATGGCACCAGTTCCGCGGGTGAAGGTAACATCATCATCCAGGTAGGTGGAGGTGGCGTTTAGAGTCACCGTCCCGCTACCCGACGAGGTATCGATGGTCATCGCGCCTAATCCATCTGTCAGATCATCATCACCGAGGCGAATAGTTGATGCGCTGGCATACAAACCGCTGGCACCACTGGTGCTGACATCTTTTTCGATATCAATCGTGGACCCGGCCGTTACCGACAAACTGTCCAGTGCCGATGTGCCGCCGATGATGCCATCGAATTCCACATCGCCGGTTCCGGTCGTCACCACCAGCCGGCTTGCGGTCTCCGTAGAATCTGAATCGATGGTGGACAGAAAGTCGACGTTACCCGCCGTCGCACCAGTATTAATCGTCCGATTTGCCGTCAAAACAACCGGGCTGGCCATTTCAACATAACCACCTGCCCCATAGGTTGAAGCACCATCCGGCGAGCCACCAATCGCACTGACGTCCCCGTTCAGATAGATTATTCCCGAGGTCGCTGACAAACTGATATTGGACGCATTGCCCCCAGATCGGTTGGTGGTCTCGCCCAAAGTCGCATCCCCCCCGTCGGTCGTAATGCCTCCAACGTTGATATCTCCGGCTCTAGCCGTGAGCGTTACAAAAGCAGCGCCGCTACCGATCCCGGCATTGTGGTCAGCGCCAGCCGTAGTAATGTTCTGCAGGTTTATAGCCCCAGCATCCACCTCAACAAGACCGGAGGTCTGACCACTGTTTTCCTGTGCCGTTGTCGTGATGTCGGTACTACTTTCCACAGTCCCTGTGGAGGTAAGATAAACATTTCCGCCATACGTCCGGATCAGATCGTTAATGTCAATGGAACTCCCTTCAATCGTCACCACGCCACTAGCCTGCCCACCGCTCCCGCCCTTACCAGTGATGACATTTTTTTCGGCAGAATAAAAAACGGACGTATCTTGCAACGTATCATCATAGTCAAATGTAAGATCACCCGTTGCGCTGTTGCCCAGGGTAATGGCTCCACTGGCGCTGACCGAGGCAAAGGTTAAATCACCGTCCAGAACGGGGATAGAGATACCTCCAGCACCATCGGCCGAGAGGTAAATTGCCCCCGTCGGTGAAAAAGCCGTGGTGATCTCGATACGACCAGCTGAGCCGGACGCAGTAGAAAGATAAACGTCACCCGCGGAATTAAAAACTGATTCACTGGTCAAATGACCATTGGAAACGATCTCGACTCCGCCACTCCCCCCACTGACGGTCCCCAGTACGGTACCCCGATCGTTGTTCAGGTTTACGCTCCCAGCACCTCCCGAAGTCAATGCGACGGCCCCCGTCAAACTGTTGTCGGCAGCCTGCAGATCGATACTATCACCTGCATCGAAGCTACTCGTGCCATCAATCTGGAAATACCCCCGGGCAGTACCATCAGATACAGCGGCCTGCAGAATCGAGCTGCCGGCTGTCACCGTCAGGTTTCCATCAAGTAAACTGATCTGGGTATCATTACCCAAAGTAATGGAGCCCGTACCTGCCGTCATGGCCAGATCACCCTTGAAGGCAAAGATACTAGCGTCTAAATTGATATCGTCAGCTGCACTCAAGGTGAGGTTATAATCCGAGAACCAGCCAAAGTCATCAGCAACGGTAATATCACCCTCCTCGACACCGGTACTACCGGTTGTCACCATTACATTCCCGCTGGAGAGAGCGGTCTGCAGGGTGTCGACGTTCAGAACGGAACCACTTATATCCGCATCGAACTGCTGATCTGCAAGCGTGTCGGCATTATTGTTCGCACCGGAACTGATTGTCAGGTTGTACGGATCCAGCAGCAGCGTTCCGGCCTCGCCGCGCTCTGCCTGAGTATCCACCGTCCCCTGAAAATCGAGGTAACCTTTCCCGGACACTTCGACAAATCCGCCGTCGCCAGAGACCACGCCCCCCTTGGCGGAAATGTCACCGTAGAACTGAGTCGCCTCATCGGACCAGACGATCACCTTGCCGCCGTCGCCTGCCACCAGCGCATCAGCGTTAATTTGAGCATCAGCACCAACAAAGGTCTTGGCCGCATTTTTAACATCAACATTACTGCCCTGAAAATCGCCACCGATCAGTGCCGTACCGCCGCCCTGCTCCCCAGAGACATCAATCAACGCCTCACCGGTCAAGGCGACCCGGTCACCAAGCACCTGAACTTCCCCCCCCTTGTCGCCCTGCGTCGCCGTCAAACTACCACTGTTCTCGACCGTGCTCTGATCGGCCACCAGCCAGATCCGGCCGCCGCGCTCTTCAACGCCAGTAGCCCGCACGGCACCTTCGTTATTCACCGCCAGAGCAAATTCATTACCGCCCAGGGCTTTCAGTTCGGCACTGGCCGAATCGATCAAGCCGCTGTTTAATACGCTCCCATCGGCCGAACCGGCCTGAATGAAGACCCGCTCAGCCCCCGAAGCCTTGACCAGCACTTCACTGCCGGCCGCTAAGGCAACGGTGCCGTTGGTCGCCGTGATTTCACCAGCGTTCTGCACATCGCGTGCAATCAGCAGCACATCGCCGCCAACCGCGTTGATTTTGCCCAGGTTCATCACGGTGGCACTGGAATCGCCCAGAAACGTCAGATCGCCACCAGCCAGAAAGTCCTCGTTGGACACATCGAGGGTCGAGGCAACGAATCCGTTGGTATCAATCACCCCCGACGCACCGACCAGAATACCATTCTGATTAACCAAAAAAACCTGACCGTTAGCAGTCAGGTTTCCAAAAATCTGGGATGGATCATTAGATATAACTCGATTGAGTATCGCGCTGGAGGCCGATGGCTGGAGAAAGTTTGTGGTCTCCCCAACGTCAATAGAAAAGCTCTGCCAATCGATAATCGCACTATCACTACCCTGTGAAATTTCCAGAGTAGAACCACTACGATTAAAGGCAGCCGAGCCACTCACCACCTGTTCACCGTCAGGATTAGCCCAAACCGAAACAGGCATCACCATAAACACGATCAACCAGGAGGCTAGCAGGCGCTTTAATGCAGTACCATTCCCTTTTAAAAATCTGCGCATATATTTCATCTCTACCAGCAGCCTCCATGAGATCTATAGATTAAACAACGATGATGGGCATTCACTTCTATCTATCGGATTATTGGATTCTTCACTTCGCGTCAATGGCCTGCCTTTGATAAGCTGGCAGGGCTTCTCCTTCTCCATCTCAATGGAGGGAGAAAGGATCAGTGCGATGGGAGCCATTTAGCAGTCATGGCTAATCATCAATAGAACCTGAGGGATCACGCCCATAATGGGTGAAGAATGAAAAGAGAGGACGATCGAGAATCAGCTTGTACCGCATGCATGAACTCTGGTCATGCATGCGTCCTCAACAGGGCGCGTCTATTCAATTGTCGAACGAATAAAACAAGAGGGGATTTGAAACACAAAGCTATTGGTCATTTAGGGAACAAAGTCACAGAAAGTATCGACTTTGCATTTTTATTATTACATTCTTAACATATCGTAGACGGTCATTGTCAAGGAATTTTTGGCCATAAAATCAAACACGACTCATGACGAAGAACGTATTATTATTCATAATTTATCGTAAGCCACCTTCGAAGATCACCATATGGGGATTCAATCAGTGTTCAATTCGGATAATTAACTCCCTCAAGTTTCGCTTTTTTTCCTTGGCCTCGTTACGCTCCTCGGCTTAAGCTCGGCAACGCTTGTGGCACAAGCCCCTGCCAAACAGACCAATTCCTGAAAAATTAGTGGGGCGAGCTCAGGCCCAATGCACCAGTGCTCAGAGAGCAAAAGAGACCCTACAAAAAACCGCCTATTGGATCGAAGGGCGGACCTCCGGGATGACAAACACTGGATAAATTATTTATTTGACAAGCCGAGCGCGCTTAGGGCAGGTTTGAGTTATACATAACTACCAACCAGCGAAAACATACGAAAATCAGCGTTGCAACAGCGTGCGACTCCTGCTCAGGACGCCTCCCATCCGCGGTGACTTCGATGTGCAACGGCTCCGCTACTCTATTCAAGGGGCCCTGATTCGCCTGAAGCAGGCCCTTTTCACCAGGAAGCGCCATGACCGACAAACAGACATTACTGCGCCAACTCCCCGCCGTTGACCGGGTGCTCAAAAGCCCCGCTATGCTGGCCTTTGCCCAAAACTGTCCTCAGGTGCTGCTGCTGGAAGCGGCCCAGGAAACCGTTGCTACTTTACGTGAGGCGATTCTGCAAAACGCATCAGGCCTCGACCTGTCGGCTGAAGCCGTAGCCCTGCAGGCGGTGCGCCTGGCCGAGACCAAGATGGCCGCCTCGCTGCGGCACGTTATCAACGCCACGGGCACATTGCTACACACCAACCTCGGCCGCGCGCCCCTGTGCGATGCGGCCTTAAACGCCATTGACCAGGTCAGCCGTTCCTATTCGAACCTCGAATTCGACCTGCAAACCGGTCAGCGCGGCCACCGTTTTTCCCACATTGACCAGCTCCTCTGCCGGCTGACCGGAGCCGAGGCGGCTGCGGTGGTCAACAACAACGCCGGTGCGGTTCTGCTGGCGCTAACGGCCCTGGCCAAGGGAAAGGAGGCCATCGTTTCCCGCGGCGAAATGATCGAGATCGGCGGGGCCTTCCGCATCCCCGACGTGATGGAAGCCGGCGGTGTCATTCTCAAAGAGGTGGGGACAACCAACAAGACTCACCTGAAAGATTACGCAGGCGCCATTGGGGAACAAACCGGACTGCTGCTCAAGGTGCATACCAGCAACTACCGCATCGTCGGCTTTACCAAGGAGGTGACAGCCGCCGCCATGGTCGAACTGGCCCATGGCCACGGCCTTCCGGTCATGGAAGATCTAGGCAGCGGCATGTTGATGGACCTTTCGCCCTTCGGGCTCCCCCGCGAACCGACGGTGCGCGAGGCGATCGACGCCGGCATCGACGTGGTCACCTTCAGCGGCGACAAGCTGCTCGGCGGCCCGCAGGCCGGACTGATCGTTGGC
>JBFHFM010000236.1:0-5932 GCA_041583595.1 Trichloromonas sp.
CAAGCTGCCCGTATTCAAGCATCCCCTCGGTTCCCGGTTCGATCGGTTCGGAAAGGGCCAGCATTACCCCGCCGGCATCGCTGTAGTTGGAGACCTGACAATCCACCTCGACATCGCCTTCAAGAGTCAGGGTTGCCCGGGAATCACCAAGATCCCGCCGCACCCCCTTGCGTTCGCGGAAGACCGCCAGCGGCATTTCGTCAATATGAATTTTAGGATGAGTTCCCTCGTTGTCGATGAGACTACTGGGCTCCTTGGCCTCTCCGAGAATATTTTCCGGGCGATAATTGAGGTGCGGCGTGAGCAACCGCTTGAGAACGCTCTCGTGAACCATTTCCCCCATGTCCATATGCTGCCCGAGTGACCGGGGACAGGGGGGAACCCGCAAGGCTTGCAGCATCTTATAACCGAGTGAGAAGGAGTCTTCGAGCATTCCGGTAACCTGAGGGGAGACCTTGCTGCGGTCGGCCAGATAATTGGAATCGAACAACAGACCATGCTCCATAGCCCGGTTAGTCATCCACAGAAACGCCACATCGGATAGACCGCTGTCCGGGTAACCGCCGCCGATGTTGCTGTGAACCCCGGCAAACCAGACCTGCTGCAGGTTTTTCTGGCCAGTCCGGCGATCCCAGATAGACGGAACAAACGGCCCGCGTCGCTCATCGACCGCTAAAGCCTGATAGGCATTCTCGATCAGTCCTGAGAGGGCAGCATTGTGAAACCCGACCCAGAACTTTTTCGAAATCTTACCGAGCAGCGGAGTCGGTGCCCCAAGAGCTCCTACCGTATCCCAGACTCCCATGAATTTGATTTTCGGCCGGCTTCGCGCCAGGTCGCGCAAGCGCAAATGAAACTTTGAAGCCTCCCGCTGCTCTGGCGGAGTGCGATAATAGGCATAGGCGTCAGGCAGGCGATCCATGTCACTCTTGTCAAGCAGGCCAGCCGCATCGAGCATGCCACTCAGACAGCGAGCGGTGTATGCCCCCCGACTGAAACCAAAACAGAAAATTTCGTCACCTTCGACGTAATTATGGGCCAGAAACTGATAAGCGTCCTGAATATTCCGGGAGATACCCAAACCAGTACCACCTCCCAGGTATTTGTCCACAAAACCGATGGTGCCGGTTCCCACCCCGCGACCATAATAGACCACCTGCTCCATCCCGCTTTCGTGGTCCCTGGGCTCGATGGCCCGCACCATTTTGAGCACATTGGTTGGCACCCGCCATCCTTCTTTTTTGCGTTCCGGCTCGTTCCAGGTTCCGTCGCAGCAGATGATGATTCTCTTGCTCATTTTTGTTCTCCTCGTGCGCTTTAAAATATCCACGATCCCAAAACCAGGTGAGTGACATCGTAATAATTAAAGATAATGCAAAAGAGGCAAAAAGCAACTAACAGCCCCCCCCAAATTGTCTTGACAACTTAACATATGGTCCTTTACCCTAAGGTCTTCCAAATAAACGTCAGGAAGAGCCCATGCTAAACCCACAATCGCCAACCCCGCTCTATCATCAACTGGCCGAAAAACTCATGGCCGGCATCCGCGCGGGCACCTACGCTCCAGGCGGCCGCATTCCCTCCGAACACCAACTGGCGGCCAGCTACGGCATCGGCAGGCCAACGGTGCGCCAGGCCATCGATTCTCTGGTACGCAAAGGGCTGCTCAGCCGACGCCGCGGAGCGGGGACATTCGTCTGCGAGCCCCCCCAGGAAATCGACCTCTTTTCCCTCGATGGCACCAGCGCCTCCTTTCGCAAAAAGGGGCTCATCATGAACAGCCGGTTGCTCGAAAAAGCCGTCCTGCAAATTATCGATGGCGAGACGAGCAACCCCTTTGCCGGAAGACAGGCCTATGTACTGATGCGCCTGACCCGCGGCGAACAAGCACCGGTGCTACTCGAAGAACTATTTCTCGACGCTAACCTCTTCGCCGGCCTCGAGCAACTTGACCTGAACGGACAATCGTTATCGGCGGTGGCCGCAGAGCGATTCTTTCTGCGTCCCTCCGGTGGCCGACAGAACTTTCGTATCAGCTATCTCGATGATAAGCGGGCCCGCCTGCTAGAAGTCGGCACGGAGACCCCTCTTCTGCTGGTTGAGCGACTACTGCACTTCCCCCAGAAAGATGCTGGGTTTTTCTCCCGTCTCTATTGCCGAACCGACCAATTTGTTTTTTCCCAAACCCTCGGAGGATTGACCCATGCATAATCGTGGCTATTTTTCGGACTTCGGTGGCGCCTTCGTCCCCGAAATCCTCAGCGCCACCTTCGACGAGCTCGAAGCTGCCTTCGACGCAGCCAAAGCCGACCCGTCCTTCTGGCAAGAGTATGAGGACATCATGTCGACCTACTCCTGCCGAGCCACCCCGCTCACCTTTGCCGAAAATCTGACCCAACATTTCGGCGGCGCCAAAATCTACATCAAGCGCGAGGATCTTAACCACACCGGCGCCCACAAAGCCAACAACGTCATGGGCCAGGGGCTGCTGGTCAAGCGGATGGGGAAAAAGCGGGTGATCGCCGAGACCGGCGCCGGCCAACACGGCGTGGCAACGGCTACCATGGCCGCAAGATACGGCCTGGAATGCACCATCTACATGGGTGAAGTCGATGTGGAACGGCAACGTCCCAACGTCTTCTGGATGGAGCGATTAGGCGCCACGGTCGTGCCGGTCAAGGACGGTTCACGCACCCTCAAGGACGCTATAAACGAGGCCTTTCGCGATTGGGTGTCGAACATGGATACCACCCACTACGTGCTCGGCACCGCCTGCGGCCCCCACCCGTTTCCCGAGATGGTCAGCTGGTTTCAATCGATTATCGGCAAAGAAGCACGCCAGCAAATTCTGGCCCGCGAAGGACGCCTGCCCAAGCGGGTTTATGCCTGCGTCGGCGGCGGCTCCAACGCCATGGGGCTCTTTTCTGGCTTCATGGACGACCCGGTGGAACTGGTCGGAGTGGAAGCGGGCGGCAAGGGGATCGATACCGGACTGCACGCTGCCCGGCTGGCCTCTAAAGACGCCAGCATCGGCGTAGCTCAAGGCTACAAAACCTTTTTTCTGCAAAACAGCGACGGCCAGATGCAGGAGACCCACAGTATTGCCGCCGGCCTTGATTACGTCGGAGTTTCGCCGATCCTCAGCCATCTGCACAGCACCGGCCGGGCCCGCTTCGAGGCAGCCACCGACCGCGAGGTGGTCGACGCCTTAGCTCTGACCATGCGTAAAGAAGGACTGATCCCGGCCTTAGAGTCGTCCCACGCTTTTGCCCAAGCCTTCAAAGAAGCACCTACAATGGCCAAGGACGAGATCATCATCATCAACCAGTCTGGACGAGGCGACAAGGACATCTTCACCGTAGCCGACGCTTTCGAAGACCCGGCCTGGCGCGAATTCATCAAACACAAGGCGGAGCAATACCATGATTGAGTCGATCATCCGCAAAGAGCTGGAAGATAAAGAAATCCTGCTGATGACCCACATCGTCATCGGCTACCCGTCGCTGGAGCATTCATACCAGATCGTCAAAACGATGGTCGAAGCCGGCGTCGATCTGATGGAACTGCAGATCCCCTTCTCCGAGCCAATAGCCGACGGCCCGGTGATCCTGCGCGCCAATCAAGAGGCGCTGGCCACCGGCATCACCGTCGAGCAGTGTCTCGACTTCGCCGAGCGGGTCAGCCGGGAGTTCAACATCCCCTTCCTCTTCATGACCTACTACAACATCCTGTTTAAATACGGAGTGGGCAAGTTTGCCGCGGCCATGGCGCAGCGTGGGCTCAAGGGAGCCATCGTTCCCGACCTGCCACCAGAAGAAGCCGGCGAGTATCTGCAGGCGATGGGCGAAAACGGCCTCGCCCCGATCTTCATCTTCGCCCCCAACAGCACCGATAAACGGCTGCAGTTGATCGGCAAGCACGCATCCGGTTTTGTCTACTGCGTAGCCCGCAAGGGAGTCACTGGGGCAAACACCGATTTTTCCAGCGACCTCGATGCCTACCTGGCCCGCTGCCGTAAGGCCACCGACCTGCCGCTGGCCGTCGGCTTCGGGGTAAGCAGCAAAGAAGACATCAACTCCCTCAAAAGCAAAGCCGACATCGCCGTAGTAGGCAGTCAGGCCATCCGGGTGTTCGACACCCAAGGGGTGGATGCCGTCGGTGCTTTCATCCGCGGGCTGCGATAAAAGCACTTTTTGAATTTGTTGCATTGTTTACTTTCAGCACATCGCCAGAAGGCTGCATTGATCGAAAACTTTCTCCATATAGGAATCGATCATGTCAGCATGCGATTGGCTGATCTGGTGAAAAAGGACACCAAAAGCACCTGCTTTTCTGTCTGTATTGTTGGGTAAAGTTTTGTTGGGCAAATAGTAAAGCACAATTCCTGACAAATGGACCTGAAGATCATCCAGATAGATGTGCAGATCCACCTGGGTGCCGACCGGCAAAGTCCGAGAAGACGAGATCAAGGCACCGCCTTTGGAAAGATTGATGAGCTTATGGGCTTGCGGTTGCTGGCTGTCGATGGCAACATCGACAGTCAAATCGACCTCGCATCTCAGATGCTTGCGTCGTTCAGAGGCAGGCGTAACCCCGGAATACAGAGCCTCATGCAACAGCCTTGGCTGGATCGGCTTCTGCAGAAAGCCCTGGCACCCAGCGTCATAGCAGGCGCTCATCTCAGCAGGATCATTACATGTGCTTACAACGATAATTGGGATCGAATTGTCAATAATGCCTTCTGCCAACTGCCGCACGATAACGTGAATTGGCTCCGTCCCGTTTTGGTCGCCAACAATCAGAAAGTCGGTAAATCCCAGGTCCAGAACAGCCTTTGCTGCTCCCGGACCATTAACACTCATTGATTTCAAGCCCATGCGCTGGAGCAGCAAAGACAAGTACATCGAAAAAGTCTGACTTCTGTCTATGACGAGTACATTGTTTGGAAATTTCATTCCCCCTCCTCCTGAAATCGTTAACAATCTACATACTAGTTAAAACTTATGTATTCCAAATTTTCAGCAAAAACAAAAGACGGACTACCATATTCATAGAAACAAGTCTGGCCTTATAAAACTATTCAGAATATCTACAATGATAATTCTTTTCTTATCCATTCCTGGATAGAAATTATATCAATTTATTTGATGTCAATGAATTCAATACACATTCCCGTTGAAACTTGTTTTTTTAGATACCCCTTTCGGTTACCCCAGGCAACACGACCTTTACATTGTTTAAATGCCGACTCCTCATAAAGCTTAGATTTGAATTGAAGCTCTGTACCAGTGGGAAACAATTTGTCTGTTCCCAGGGAAATCCCGCCTACAGATATGTCAGAAAGAAACCCGGTAGTCATCCTGTCACTATTAAGCCCGAAATTTACCGACGTTATGATTTTATATCTTATTCCCGACCACTCAGAAAAACCAGGGTATCTCCTGCTTATATCAAGCAATGTTTCTCTACTTAGCGGCTTATGAAAAAGAACATTGACCTGTTCCCGACGAAAAATATGACATCAACCAACAAAATTGTTTTTGAATACATGTAAAAGATGTTTTTAGTGCACATCCCCCCGTTGAGCTAAAAAATTTCAGTCCAACATTAAATTGGAATCAGCAGCATATCGGCTTTACTCGTTGCCTTTGCGGTTTAATAGGCATCCCCCTCAATTCCCGTCAATCCATCAGTCCATTAACACCACCTAAATAATACATCCTTATAAATAGTTAATTGCAAGATTTTTAATAAAAAAAGGCTGCATCTTTCGATGCAGCCTTTTGATGTTTTTTTGTGGTGCGCGATGCAGGATTCGAACCTGCGACCTCTGCCTCCGGAGGGCAGCGCTCTATCCAGCTGAGCTAATCGCGCATGGAGAAGGGACTTATACCCCAACTCAGTCTAGATTGCAACACCAAACTTTTCTCTG
>JBFHFM010000237.1:0-5928 GCA_041583595.1 Trichloromonas sp.
AACCGGCGTCAGGATGCCGATTTTTTTAGCTAATTTCGTGTTAATGGATTACGGCACCGGCGCTGTTATGGCGGTCCCAACCCACGATCAGCGGGATTTTGAATTCGCCCGCAAGTATAAACTTCCCTTGATTGTTGTAATTCAGCCTGAAGGTCAAGTTCTCGATCCGCTAACCATGCAGGAAGCCTGGACTGGGCCAGGTATTATGGCTAATTCGGCTGAATTCAACGGGCTGTCCAACGAAGAGGCCAAGGAGAAAATCGCTGAAGCCTTGGTCGAAAAGGGCCTTGGCAATAAGACGGTCAATTTTCGCCTGCGTGACTGGGGGGTATCCCGTCAGCGCTACTGGGGCACACCGATTCCTGTGATCTACTGCGATCAGTGCGGAACGGTACCGGTGCCTGAGAAAGCTCTTCCGGTTGTGTTGCCCACCGATGTCGAACTCACAGGGGAGGGGGGGAGCCCTCTGGCCCAGCACAACGAGTTCGTTAAAACCACTTGCCCGACTTGCGGTGGTTCTGCTCGGCGTGAAACCGATACTTTTGATACGTTTGTCGAAAGTTCCTGGTACTTTTTTCGCTACGCCTGCCCTGGATACACCGAGGGCCCGGTCGACGCTGATGCTGTTAACTACTGGCTTCCGGTCGATCAGTATATTGGTGGTGTTGAACACGCCGTTATGCATCTGCTTTATGCCCGTTTCTTCACCAAGGTGCTGCGCGATCTGGATATGGTGACGCTCAACGAACCGTTCAATAATCTCCTCACTCAGGGGATGGTCTGCATGGAAACGCGTTCCTGCCCCGAGCATGGCTGGCTTTATCCTGAAGAGGTCGTTGACGACAAGTGCAGCCGCTGTAATGCTGAAGCGAAAGTCGGCCGTAACGAAAAGATGAGCAAGTCTAAAAAGAACGTGATTGACCCCGATCATCTGATCAAACGTTATGGTGCCGACACGGCCCGCCTCTTTTCACTCTTTGCCGCGCCACCTGAGAAAGACCTTGAGTGGAATGAGCAAGGGGTTGAAGGCTGTTATCGTTTTATCAGCCGCGTTTGGCGAGCGGTCCATGATAATCTCGAATTGGTTCAGGGTGTTGCGGAAGTTGAAACCGCTGAAGGCGCTGCCCGGGACTTACGCCGAATCACCCATCGCACTATCAAGAAGGTGACTGAAGACATCGACGGACGGTTTCATTTTAACACCGCAATCTCTGCGGTGATGGAACTGGTCAATGCCATCTATTCTTTCGATCAAAAGTCTGAGCACCCTGCGGTATTACGCGAAGCCCTCGAAATTACTGTCCGCCTGCTTTCGCCCTTTGTCCCTCATGTGGCCGAAGAGTTGTGGAGCTGTCTCGGATTCGAGCAGAACATCGAATCCTTTGGCTGGCCTTCCTGGGATCCTGCTGCTTTGGTCGAAGATGAAATCTCCATCGTTGTTCAGGTAAACGGCAAGGTTCGGGGCAAGGTGGTCGTTGCCGCTGATGCCGTTGATTCTGTCATTAGCGAAGCGGCGTTGGCCGAGAATAATGTCTCTCGAGCTATTGCTGATAAAACCGTGCGAAAAGTGATCATCGTCCCAGGGCGTTTGGTTAATATTGTGGTGTCCTGATGAGATACTTTTTGGTCCTTTTTCTGCTTCCGCTGACTCTGCTTGGATGTGGCTACACTCCGCTCGCAATGGGGCCTGGTATCGGAGTGAATACACTATTTATCGAGCCCATGGTCAATCGGACTGCCGAACCTTTTCTGGACAGCCTGGTCACCAATAGCGTGAAAGAACGTTTCGGTCGCGACAACCGCCTTACTCTTGTGAAAAATAGAATGGAGGCTGAAGCTGTTCTTGCTGGGCAAGTTAGCAATTATAGCCGCACGGCAATTTCTTACGATCAGGATGACACTATTCAGGAATACCGTTCTTCTGTGACGGTTGTGGCATCCCTTCGGCGGATTTCTGATGGCAAGATTCTCTGGAAGGGGAATGTTTCCTGGAGTGAAGAATCGGAGAATAGCAGCGACCTGTCGAGTCAGGAGGATAACGAAACCAGCGCTATTCAGGAAATCACCGAGCGGTTGGCTGAGGAGCTCTATTATCGCCTTCAGGAAGACTTCTAGGATGGGCCGCGAAACGACATGACTGCTGCTGAACTCTCCAGGGCCATTGATCAGAAGGAGTTTCCAAACCTTCTGTTTCTTTATGGTGAGGAAACGTATCTTCTTGAAAAAAGCTTACGCCAGTTGCAGGGCGCAGTTTTGTCAGAGGTTGATCAAGATTTTAATTTTGACAGTTTTTCCGGCAGGGATGTTCGTGCCGATACCATCATTGATCAAGCTCGTACTTTTCCTGTTTTTGCTTCCCGTCGACTGATTCTGATCAAGGACGCTCAGCATATGTCGGGCGACAGTCTAGATGGGTTGGTTCCATATCTAAAAGATCCGTCACCGGAAACCGTTCTTGTTTTTGTCGGTGATAAAATTGACGGTCGACGAAAATTTTATCAAGAGTTTAAGAAATATGGCGTTCTGGTCGAGTTTAAAAAGCTTTATGATAACCAGGTTCCTGTTTTCATTCACGAACAGGCAAGGCATGACGGACGTTCATTTACTGAAGACGCGCTTGCTCTTTTCTGTCGAAGGGTAGGTAGCAATCTCCAGGAAATCCATGGCGAGTTGGCCAAGTTGTTTGCATACCTCGGAGACAGGACTCTGGTCGACGTTGCGGATGTGGCCGCGATTGTCTCGGATACCCGGGTGGATAGCGTTTTTGAGTTCACTGATGCGCTCGGCACGAGGCGAGCTCAGGATGCGCATCGATTGTTAGTACGAATTCTGGAGGAGGGATCCGCTCCATTGCTGGTTCTTTCGATGATAGTCCGTCATTTTCGACAACTTTGGAAAATTCACGAATTGGTGGGGTTGAAAACTCCCGAAAGGGACATTCCCCGTCATATCAAAATTAACCCGTATTTTCTCAAGGGATTGCTAAATCAGGCGGGCCGTTTTTCACATGAGCAATACCGAAATCTCTTCGAGCGATTTCTCGAGGCCGATCTGGCCCTGAAGTCGAGCGGTGCTCATCCTTCGGTGGTTCTTGGGAATCTGGTTATGATTATAGTTTCATCGGGAACTTCCCGAGCGGGGGGATAACAAAAAAGGAGGCCAATTGGCCTCCTTTTTTAAGCTTTAGGACTTATTCTTTACAGCGCAGATACCAGTTTAGACAGGCGGGAAATCTTCCGGCTGGCAGTCGCTTTATGAATGACCCCTTTGCTGGCAGCCTTGTCAATATAAGGCACCGCACGTTCCATGGCAACTTTGGCCGCCTCGCTATCGCCAGCGGCAATTGCTTCACGAACCTGTTTTACGTAGGTACGCATGGTGGAGCGGATGTGTGTATTGCGGGCGGTGCGAACTGCGCTCTGTTTGTTTCTTTTCAGTGCTGATTTGTGGTTTGCCAAAGTCCTATCCTCCAGTCAAGTTGGTTTTAAGAAAATCTTGTGCGTTTTATATCACTGGAAAAAAACCCAGTCAAGTTAAAAAAATTCCAATCATATTCGAATTACTGTTTAACATCAGTGGGTTAAATGGGCGACATTTTGAATTAATGTAAAATAATCCAATTTACGGTTAGTTACACATATTCTTTTCGTAGAATATTTAATTCGACCTTGTCAAAGCAGGCGCACAATTTCAGGATAACGGGTTAATTTTATATGTCAGAGAAAACCAATATAACCAAAGCAACAGGAATTCTTGGGATTGCCACTTCGTTGAGCCGGGTGGCCGGGTTGGTGCGGGATATTGTCGTTGCCAGTCTGTTTGGAGCGGGTTTCGGCACAGACGCCTTTTTTATGGCATTCACGATTCCTAACCTCCTTCGGCGTTTTTTTGCCGAAGGTTCCCTCACTGCCGCTTTTGTGCCGACGTACTCTGATATCTATCATAATCAGGGTCGGGATGAGGCCCAGGCTGTCGCTAATATATGCCTGACTCTGCTGGTCCTGGTGATGGCATTTGTGGTTTTGTTTGGGGTGTGGGGCTCTCCCAGGATTGTTAAGGGGATAGGGTTCGGGTTTGGCGCCATTGAAGGCAAGCTGGCGTTGACCGATTTTTTAAACCGGATTATGTTTCCGTACATTTTTTTCGTCAGTCTTCTTGCACTGCTGACCGGTGTTCTCAACGTCATGGGACATTATTTCGTCCCCGCTGTTTCTCCGTTGCTACTCAATTTGAGCATGATTTTCTGTGCTCTTTTTTTTCGTTCCCGGTTTGATGTCAGTATTACCGCGTTGGCGATCGGAGTACTACTTGGCGGAATTTTGCAATTGCTTATTCAAATGCCGGTCTTGCGCCATATGGGTTTTCGATTGCAGCCTGATTTTCGTTTTTCCCACCCTAAGGTTAAGAGGATTGCCTGGCTTATGTTGCCCGGGCTCGCCGGCGTTGCAATTTACCAGATTAATATGGTGGTAACCCGGCTTCTTGCTTCCTTCTTGTCAGAGGGGAGTGTTTCTTATCTCTATTACGGGCAGCGCCTTTTTGAGTTTCCCCAGGGGATTTTTGTTGTGTCTCTGGCCCAGGCGGTTCTGCCGTCAATGAGTCGGCAGGTAGCCGCCGGAGACAGGGAGGGCTTTCGGGAATCATTACATTATGCCTTGATCCTTATCGCCCTGATCACCATTCCGGCCTCAGTTGGTTTAGTCCTGTGTGCGGAGCCGATTTTTAGTCTTTTTTTCATGAAGGGTGCCTTCTCTTTTGATGACGTACATCAGACAGCCCTGGCCTTGAGCGCTTATGCTCCTGGTTTGTTTTTTGTAGGTGTCAGCCGAGTGGTGGTTCCGGCTTTTTATGCACAGAAAGATACCCGGACTCCCGTCTGGATTTCCCTCTGGACATTGCTTGTCAATGTGTTGCTTGGATTGATACTGATGCGGCCTTTTGGTCATACGGGCCTGGCCCTGGCTCTGACCTTGTCAGCTGTTTTCAACAGCCTGGTACTGACGTGGGCCTTGCGTAAGAAAATGGGCCGACTGGCCCTTGGTTCTGTGGTCTCGGCTTTACTGAAAATTATCCCCTCTACAGTCATAATGGGCGCAGTTGTCTGGTCTCTTCTGAGTTTTGGTTCATGGCAGGCCGTTGGGCAAGGATGGTACAAGGGGGGGGTGTTGTCCGGGGCGATCCTGGTTGGTATTGTGGTTTATGGTTTCTGCTGTTCTCTGTTAAAGGTGCCTCAGGCTGATCGGGTTGTGGCCTTGCTGAAAAGGAAAGTCGTGGGGCGATGAATTTTGCAGGGCAAGACTGTTGTTTGCTTTCGACACCGGTTGGCTGGGTCGCTGTTATGGCCTCCGGCGAACGTGTTGTTGAGGTACTTATTGGCTCCAGTCGGGAAGCCCTCTCGTCTATCATTGGCAGTAAATATCGAACTGTTTCGCAGGATGATACGGGTGTGGCCAGTAATGCCTGTTTGCAGTTGGACGAATACTTCAAGGGGGTCCGTAGGCACTTTGACCTGGAGGTAGATTTGAGGGGGCGTACCCCTTTTGCCAAGTTGATATTACAGCATCTGGCGAGGGTTCCCTTTGGTGAAACTCTAACTTATGGCGAGTTGGCCGAGCGCGCTGGTTATCCTGGTTGTGCAAGGGCTGTAGGGAAAGTCATGGCGACTAACCGGATCCCGTTAATTCTTCCCTGCCATCGGATTGTCGGCCGCGACCGGCGCCTGACGGGATATTCCGGCGGGGATGGAATTAAGACGAAACGATTGTTGCTCGATTTCGAATATAACGAATTGATGAAAATTATATGATGGCAATGGAAAAGTGCTTGACATTGTTCGGAGCTTTTTGTTAAAAGTACTGCGTTTACGGTTGTAGGCACGTAGCTCAGTGGGAGAGCACTACCCTGACACGGTAGGGGTCGACGGTTCAA
>JBFHFM010000238.1:0-5919 GCA_041583595.1 Trichloromonas sp.
CCACTCGCTAAGAAGTTCAGCAGGAATAATAACAGTAACGCTAATTTGACCGTCAGACAAATCAACGACAGTGAGTTTAGAATGGAAGTCGATCATATCGACCCCCGTTGAATATTTTTAATGTCGCATAAGATATATTATGTAAACTTACATACGCGACAGATATCGAATCCTAAATGCATGAGAATCCCACTTCAAAGATTTCACGTGACTCTAAAAATTCGGAATGACCCCTATCCGGAAAACCCCACCCATACCCAAGCCTTGCCTTTGCGGTAAAAGTCAATTACAGGGCAAATTTGGGCGTCGCCTTTTTCGGGGGTTACCCAATACTCGCCAACTCGAGTCGAGTTCCCCATCGCTCCATGAGAACCTCTCGTAATTCTTGATATTTCGGGTTGATCATGAAATCCGGTTCGGCTGCAAGCTCAAAGGCCTCCCTTCGGGCTTCCTCAAGGACTCGTCCATCTTTGAGTAAATTGGCCACCCGGAAATCCGGAAGTCCTGATTGTCTGGTGCCGAGAAATTCACCTGGACCACGAATTTCGAGATCAGCTTCAGCGATGCGAAACCCGTCACATGTTTCAGTCATTACCTGCAGACGTCTCATGCCATCTTCGCTACAACGCAGTGAGCGCACCAAAATGCACGTACTCTGCTCGCTGCCTCGTCCAACCCGTCCGCGTAATTGATGTAATTGCGCAAGACCGAAACGTTCGGCATGCTCAACCATCATGACCGTGGCGTTGGACACGTCGATTCCCACCTCAATAACCGTAGTCGATACCAGAATGTCAATTTTACGATCTTTGAAGGAGCCCATAACGGCTTCTTTTTCATCCGGCTTCATCTGGCCGTGCAACAGACCAACTGCATTTTCTGTAAAAATCTTTTCCTGCAGATACTTAGCTCCCTCACTAGCCGCCAGAAGATCCGATTTTTCCGATTCTTTCACCAAAGGATAGACAATATAGACCTGCCTCCCCATTCCTATTTCTTTTCTAATGAAAGAGTAGACGCGATCCCGTGAATGTTCGGTGACAACCTTGGTTGTCACCGGAGTGCGACCAGGTGGCATTTGGTCAATTACCGAAAGGGCCAGATCACCATAAAGGGTAAGCGACAGGGTCCGCGGAATCGGAGTGGCGGTCATCACCAGGATATGAGGAGCAGCCCCTTTGTGCTTAAGGATGCCCCGCTGGCGAACGCCAAAACGATGCTGTTCGTCAATAATCCCCAGACCGAGGCGCTGAAACTCAACGCCTTCCTGCAGCAATGCATGTGTTCCCACGACCAGGTGGATTTGACCATTGCGGATGGCTTCAAGAACTTCCTGCTTTTCTTTGTTGCCCTGCGAACCGGTTAGCATGGCCGCCTTGAGCCCCAGGGCTTCGAGCCACGGACGAAACTGAAGATAATGTTGCTCAACCAGAATCTCGGTGGGCGCAACAACCGCTACCTGGGTCTGGTTTTCAATGGCGATCAACGCCGCCATTAGTGCCACAATGGTCTTCCCACTGCCAACATCTCCCTGTACCAATCGGTTCATGGGATGGGGCGACATCAGGTCCTGCTTGATCTCACCGAGCACCCGGCGCTGTGCATCAGTTAAGCGATAAGGCAGCATTTGGGCCAGGGGCTTGGTATATTGATGCTCAACCTTAAAAGGAATGCCCTCTTCGAGAACAATCCCACGGCGCTTGAGGGCCAACCCGAGCTCGAGAAAGAAAAATTCATCAAATACCAGGGTATGGCGGGCAGCATCGCGACCCTGCTCTAAAGTAACCAGTGAGGTGGTTGTCTCAGGCCAATGCGCTTGGCGAAAAGCCTCGGCCAGGGGAAGCAATTTCTGACGTTGAACGATATGCGGCGGGATCGCGGTAATCGCGACCGGCGCATACTGATCTACGACATTTTTCATAATTTTGCGGAGATTTTTTTGTGCCAAGCCCTCGGTAAGAGGATAAACCGGCAGAATCCGCCCGAAACTGAGGGGATCATTGAGCAACATCACTGCGGCATCTTGACCGTCAGTTATAAATTCAACATCCGGATGGTGCACTTCACGAATGGCGCCGAAGCGTTTAACTTCGCCGATAAATACTGCTCTGCGGCCTTGAATGAACTGTTTTTTCATCCAGTCAGGGCGATATCGAAACCATTTCAAGGCCACCTGGCCGGTGCCATCGGAGACCATGACTTCGTATAGCTTTTTACGTGAGCGGGATGTTAGCGATTCTCCAGAAAAGGTGATTTCGCCAGCAAAAACTTCGCTGCCCCCAGGCGTTAACTGAGATATTTTCTTCAACTGGCGGCGGTCTTCGTAACGGAATGGCAGTGTAAAAAGGGCATCCTCTACGGTATGAAGACCAAGTTTGGAGAATTTTTCTACCAGGCGGGGGCCGACCCCCCGGATGGTTTCCAAGGGGGTCGACATTAGTTGCTTGATGCGTTGACGGGTGGGAGTTAGGGACATCTCCCCTTCCCTTTACTTGTCAAAAATGGCGTTAAGCGCCTTAAGCAGTTCGTTAACATCGAGACCGTGAGCGGTGGCACCTTGCTCCAGAGTTTCGTTCATGGCGCCCATACAACCGACGCACCCGAGACGAAACTGACCGAGCACCTTGATTACTTCAGGGTCCATCTGCATAACCTGATGGAAGGTCATATCTTTGGTGATTTTTTCACTCATAATTGACTCCCGTATTATTCATATCTGATATCGACGATTTCATAGACGCGTTGTCCAGAGGGAACCTGGATGTGCACCTCGTCGTCGAGTTTGTGACCGATAAGAGCCTTACCCACAGGTGAGGTTACGGAAATTTTCCCTTCCTTCAGGTCCGCTTCGTCCTCACCAACGATCTGGTAGGTCACTTCGAGGTCAGAATCCACATCAAGGATGGTCACTGTGGCGCCAAAAACCACCTTATCCGTGTTGAGTTCCGCCGGATTGATGACCTGAGCCCGGGCAATTTTATCGTTCAATTCCTTGATCCGGCCCTCAATGAAACCCTGATGGTTCTTGGCAGCATCGTATTCTGCGTTTTCGGACAGGTCGCCATGATCACGAGCTTCAGCGATATCTTGGACCACTTTGGGGCGATCCACGCGGATCCGTCTTTTAAGTTCTTCCTGTAGGCGTTGATAGCCTTCAAGGGTCATTGGAATGGTCTGGGACATGTGCGTTCCTTTTACTAAAAATTTTATCGGGCGGGTTTCCCCGCCCGACATGTATAAAAATAACGTTTTTTGGTAAAAAAGAAAACCTTTTATTTCGATGAAAAGTAATCTTGCAGCGGAGTGACGTCAAGAGCTTCGCGACACATAGCCAGCATTCCATCAACAGCGGCGTTGATACCGGCCACTGTAGTGAAGTAAGCAACGTTGTTCATAAGAGCCGTACGGCGAATGGAATAGGAATCCGCTACGGATTTTGGGCCGAAGGTAGTATTGAAAACCGCTTGAATTTCACGACTCTTGAGTGCATCGACACAATGCGGGCGACCTTCCTCAACTTTGTTTATATGGCTAACGGCCACTCCCTTGGTCTCTAGATAGCTAGCCGTACCATGGGTAGCGACGATTTTATAACCGGCGGCCACAAGTTTGCGGGCCGACTCGAGAATATTCTTTTTGTCTTCATCCTTGACGCTGATAAAGACGGTTCCCGCCAGGGGTAAGCGGACACTGGCCGCCAGTTGGGCTTTAGCGAAAGCTTTGCCGAAATCATTGTCAATCCCCATGACCTCACCGGTCGATTTCATTTCGGGTCCGAGCAGGGTATCGACTCCAGGGAACTTAACGAAAGGAAAAACCGATTCTTTGACCGAGATATGCTTTGGAATGATTTCTTCCAATACACCAAGTTCTTTCAAAGTTTTACCGGCCATTATTCGAGCGGCGATCTTGGCCAGTGGCCGGCCGGTAGCTTTAGAGACAAAAGGAACAGTTCGACTCGCCCGGGGATTGACCTCAATCAGGTAGACGATACCGCCTCTGACGGCAAACTGGATATTCATCAGACCAATGACATTCAGTTCGAGCGCCAGGGCTATAGTCTGTCGACGGATTTCGTCGACAATAGCGGGATCAAGAGAGTACGGCGGCAAGGAGCAGGCGGAGTCTCCAGAGTGAATTCCGGCCTCTTCAATGTGCTGCATCACGCCGCCAATAACCACATCAGTGCCATCGCAAAGAGCGTCGACATCGACCTCTGTGGCCTCATCGAGAAACTTGTCAATCAGAATCGGGTGTTCCGGCGAAGCTTCGACGGCAAATTGCATATAGTTGCGCAACTGATCGAGGTCATAGACGATTTCCATGGCCCGTCCGCCGAGCACATAGGAAGGCCGCACGACAACCGGGTAGCCGATGCGGAAAGCCACTTTTTCAGCTTCTTCGAAGGAACGGGCCAAGCCATTTTCTGGCTGCTTGAGTCCGAGCTTGTTCAGCAGGGCCTGAAAACGTTCCCTGTCTTCAGCACGGTCGATGGCATCCGGTGAGGTACCGATGATGGGTACCCCGGCCGCTTCAAGAGAAACAGCCAACTTGAGCGGAGTCTGGCCACCGAATTGAACGATGACGCCAGTTGGTTTTTCGATCTCAACGATTTCCAGGACATCTTCCAGGGTGAGCGGCTCAAAGTAGAGCCGGTCCGAAGTGTCATAGTCAGTGGAAACGGTTTCCGGGTTGCAGTTGACCATAATGGTCTCGTAGCCGTCTTCCTCGAGGGCATACACGCCGTGCACGCAACAATAATCGAATTCGATACCCTGACCGATGCGGTTTGGACCACCACCCAGAATCATGATTTTTTTACGATCGCTGGGTTGGGCCTCACACTCAGACTCATAGGTCGAGTAAAGGTACGGCGTATTGGCCACAAACTCGGCGCCACAGGTATCGACCCGCTTGTAGACTGGACGAATCCCGAACTGATGACGCAACTGACGGACTTCGGTTTCGTTGGATTTCCACAAATAGGCCAGTCGCTTGTCAGAAAAGCCGGTCTGCTTGGCTTCTAGGAGCGTTTCAGAAAATTGGGCTGAACCCTTCTGTGCAGCCAGATCCATGGTGCTGAGACGGCCTTCCATATCAATGATCTGCTGAATGTGATACAGGAACCAGGGATCAATCTTGGTCAGATCATGAATTTGTTCGATGGTGAAACCTGCCCGGAAGGCGTCACCAATGTACCAGGGTCGCTCCCAGTTAGGAATCCGAAGCTTACTGCGCAACAGCTCATGCTCGGTTTCTGACAGGGCCCGGCGGCCATTTTCAGGGGATACAAAAAGCCGGCTTTCGAAGCCGTTAGAACCGATTTCAAGTGAACGCAGGGCTTTCTGCAGGCTTTCCTTGAAGGTTCGACCAATCGCCATGACCTCACCAACGGACTTCATCTGGGTGGTCAAGGTAGCGTCCGCCTTAGGGAATTTTTCAAAGGTGAAGCGCGGAATTTTAGTCACCACGTAGTCGATAGTCGGCTCAAAGGATGCGTAAGTTTCCTTGGTGATATCGTTAGGAATCTCATCAAGCGTATAGCCGACCGACAGTTTGGCGGCGATCTTAGCGATGGGAAAACCAGTGGCCTTGGAAGCCAGAGCAGAAGAACGCGAGACACGGGGATTCATCTCGATAACCACCAGTCGACCGTCCTTGGGGTTGATACCAAACTGGATATTCGATCCACCGGTCTCAACACCAATTTCGCGAATAATCCGCAACGAGGCATCACGCAGAATCTGGTATTCCTTATCGGTCAGGGTCTGAGCCGGAGCTACGGTGATCGAATCGCCGGTATGTACACCCATGGCATCGAAATTTTCGATGGAGCAAATGATCACCACGTTATCGGCCAAGTCACGCATGACTTCAAGTTCGTACTCTTTCCAACCGATCACCGATTCTTCAATCAGA
>JBFHFM010000239.1:0-5917 GCA_041583595.1 Trichloromonas sp.
CTGACGACCCTGACCACCTTCGGCGGGCTGGCGCCGATGATCTTCGAAACCTCACGCCAGGCCAGGTTCATGATTCCCATGGCCATCTCTCTAGGTTTCGGGATTCTGTTCGCCACCCTGATTTCCTTGATCCTGGTGCCCTGTCTGTACCTGCTGGTTGAGGATGTGCTGGGGGAGAGGCATGGAGGTTTGAAGGACGTAGCGCTGGATTCTGCAGAGGGGTAATAGCGGCTGACTGGTATGGGCAAGGGGGGATTTAGGGGCTTCGATTGTTTCGGAGAAATCCCCTGACCCCCCTTTCTTAAAGGGGGGAATCTTTCGTGCGAATAACCAGTGTGGATGAACCCTTGGTCAAAGGTCAGATTTTCGAGGTGGGGCGGGCTGTTTTGTCGGCGATAAAGACTACATGCCGCAGGCCGCCGCGGCCGGGGCGTTGGCTGCTGACCTTGAAGCCGGCGTTGCTTAACCGTTTGACAAACCCTTCATCGTAATTCTCCCCCCAGATGGTAAAGACTCCCTTGCTTTTCAGGGCATCCCAGGCACATGCGATGGCTCGACTGCCGTAGAGCGGGTCGTTGCGCGAGTCGGTGCGAAAATGCGGTCCCTTGTAAAGATCGAAGACGATGGCGTCGAAGTGCCCCGCCGGGTCGCCCTTGGCGGTGCGGCGCACCAGGTCGGCGACATCGGTAATCTCGACGGTGACGCGTGGGTCGTTTACCGCTGCGTCAGTCAATGCCGCCAGGGGACCTTGGCACCACTTGAGCACCACCGGGTTGAGTTCAGCAACCACGACTTGTGCTGTCGCCGGCAGACTGTCGAGCACCGCCTTGAGGGTGTAGCCCATGCCGAGGCCGCCGACCAGCACCCTTGGGGCAGGGTGGCTGGCCAGGCCTTTGCACCCGAGCTGGCCGAGCACCACCTCGGAGCGGTTGGACAGGCTGTTCATCAGCACCAGGCCGCCGACGGTGATAAGAAAGTCACGTTCATCGCGCTGACGCAGTTCGAGCACACCTTCGTCGGTGGGGATGCTTTCGAGGGTCTTCCAGGGTTTGGCCATAATGTCACCATGATCAATGGAAGCGGGGATAGTCATGACGACTATCCCCGCTTTGCTTATTAAATATTCAGCTCCCGCTGTTTCCGCAAGGAGTTACTCTGCTGTTTTCAGGTACTTGAAGTAGTCCGAGTCGGTCGTAATGACCAGCCGGCCGTTTTTCTGGATCCCTTTTTTGTACGATTCCATCGAGCGCAAAAAGGCGTAGAAATCCTTGTCCTGATTGTAGGCTTCGGCATAGATCGCTGCTGCTTCGGCATCCGCCGCGCCGCGCACCTCGAGCACCTTGCGGTAGGCCTCGGAACTGATTTCCTTGAGTTCGCGCCCCATCTTGCCGAGGATTTCGGCCTTCTCCCCTTCACCTTCGGAGCGGTACTGGGCGGCTACCTTCTTGCGTTCGTTGATCATCCGCTCATAGACGCGCACCCGCACCTGCTCCACATAGTTGATCCGCTTGATCTGAACATCAAGCAGTTCGATGCCATATTCGGGGGTGCTGGCCCGGGCTTTTTCAAGAATGTCGGTAAAAATCTCTTCGCGGCCGACCAGTTCTTCGTTCTTGATTTCGACCCCTTCGACCAGAAAGCGCTCTTCATTGCCTACCTGGGCTTTGTAGTCGCTGCCGCGCACCAGTTCGACCAGCAGGTGTCCGGAGACCGCATCGCGCACCACCGAGTCGATGATGTCGTCCAGGCGGCTCTGGGCGCCGCGCTCGGTGGCAACCGTCTTGTAGAAGAGCAGGGGGTCGATGATCCGCCAGCGGGCGGTAGTGTCGACCCAGATGAATTTTTTGTCTTTGGTCGGGATCTGGTTGGGATCACCGTCCCATTTCAATATCCGTTTTTCAAAACGATTGACGTTCTGCGTGAAGGGGATTTTGAAATGCAGACCAGGACCGACAATATCTCCTACCGGTTTGCCGAACTGGGTGATGATCGCCTGCTCGCCTTCGTTGACCACATAGAGGCCGCCCTTGGCGATCATGAGTGCTGCAACGACGAGGATGATTAGAATAGGATTTTTCATTGGGCCCCTCCTTCTATCGTCTTGCGCAAGGGGAGCAGCGGCAGCAGTCCGCCGCCTTTCTCATCCATAATGTAGATTTCCTCCAAGCGGGGCAAGACCTCTTCAAGGGTCTCCAGATGAATTCTGCGCTGGGTGACGGTCGGAGCTTTGCGGTATTCGGTCAGCAAGGCCAGAAACCGGTTGGTCTCACCTCGCGCCTTGTTGATGCGCTCGACCGCGTAGCCTTCGGCTTCCTGCAGGGCCTGTTTGGCCTCGCCCCGGGCGCGCGGCACCTCGCGGTTGAATTGCTCGCGGGCCTGAAAAATCAGGCTTTCTTTCTGCTGTTCCGATTCGTTGACCTCGTTGAAGGCCGCCTTGACTGGATCGGGCGGAGTGACATCCTGGAACTTGACGGTGACGATGCGTACGCCGATGTCGTAGTTGTTGAGCGTCGTCTGCAGGTTCTGTTCGATCTGGGCGGCCAGCAGCGCTCGCTCGGTCGTTAGAACCTCGGTGACGTTGGCGTTGCCGATGGCCTTGCGCACCATGGCCTCGGCGATGTCGCGAACCGTTCCGACCGGGTCCTTGATGCGAAAGACAAACTTGAACGGGTCGGCAATCTGGAACTGGACGATCCATTCAACATCGCTGACGTTAAGGTCTCCGGTCAGGGTGAGCGATTCCTCTTCCAGGCCACTTTTGCTGTAGCTCGTGCGCTCACCGGGAATGACCGTGCGGAAACCGAATTCTTCTTTCATCACTCGGCCAGTCGGCACCAGGTAGACCTGCTCGATGCCAAAGGGGATCTTGAAGTGCAGTCCCGGTTCGGCGAAGGCCGAGAACTCGCCAAAGCGCAGTACGACTCCAGTCTCCTCGGTGTCGACTTCGTAGAAACTGCTGTACCCACCAATGACCAGCAAAAAGATTACGATGAGCAGCGGTATAACGCCTTTGTTCGGTTTGAATTTGCCTTTCAACTGGTTGGTAATGTCGATGATCTTTTTTTCCAGATCATCCGGGCCACTTCCCCAATCCTGCATAGATCCTCCCTTTATGGTTTGACGGTAATGATCGATCAGGCCTATGTTATTCCAACACTTCTAGGTATATCAGGTTTGTCCGCCGAAACAAACAGCTCTGGTGACTGCATGTGTAGGGGGTTGGACGTCGCTCATGCGTCCTGTTTTTTTCAGCGCGGTCTTTGTCGTGGCGCGCTACTGGCGGTTTTTTTCTTTCCGGGAGCCGGTTTCGCCTTGTTGGCTGCCGTTTTGGGTCGCGGCATGGAGCGTGCTGGACGCCGGGCCGGCGCCGCTGGGCGTTCGGGCGCCGGCACTTTGTAGTCGAAGTCATCCAGTTTGCGTCGTTCGATCTGGGAACCGATCGCTCTTTCGATGGCTCGCACCATTACTCCATCTTCGTCGCTGATCATGGTAAAGGCGTCGCCGCTGCGGGCGGCGCGGCCGGTACGACCGATCCGGTGGATATAGGCTTCTGGCGTATCGGGGATGTCAAAATTGACCACATGGGAAATTTGCGACACGTCGATGCCGCGGGCTGCGATGTCGGTTGCCACCAGAATCTGGTAACTGCCGTCGCGGAAGCCGTCCAGAGCCGATTGCCGCCGCGACTGGGAGAGGTTGCCCTGCAGCGAGGCGGCCCGGTAGCCGCTTTTTTCCAGCTTCTCCCCGAGCCGTTTGGCCCGGTGTTTGGTGCGGGTGAAGACCAGCACCGATTCGGTATCGGTCTTTTTCAGCAGTTCGAGCAACAGGTCGGTTTTCAGATGCTGGGGCACTGGATAGAACGCATGGCTCACCGTGGTGGCCGGGGCGACCATGTCGATCTGCACCGTTTCCGGGTTGGTGAGAATTTCTTCGGCCAGGTGCCGGATCTCTTTCGGCATGGTCGCCGAGAAGAGCAGGGTCTGGCGTTTTGCCGGCAGGCACTTGATGATGCGTCGGATATCGGGCAAAAAGCCCATGTCGAACATCCGGTCGGCCTCGTCGAGCACCAGCACGTCCACCTGGCTCAGATTAATGGTCGATTGCTTGATATGGTCGAGCAGGCGTCCCGGGCAGGCGACGACGATTTCAGCCCCTTTTTTGAGCTTGATAACCTGCGGATTGACGCCGACGCCGCCATAGATGGTAACGCTGCGCAGGCCGCTCTGCTGGCTCAGTTGGCTCAGCGACACGTGAATCTGCTCGGCGAGTTCGCGGGTCGGGGCGATAATCAGGGCGCGCACGCAACCCCGTTTGCCGTTCATAAGCTGGTGCAAAATCGGCAGGCCGAAGGCTGCGGTTTTGCCGGTTCCGGTCTGCGCCAGTCCCATGACATCACGGTGTTTCATGATCTTCGGGATCGCTTGTTCTTGAATCGGGGTCGGCTGGGTATAACCTGCGGCTTTGATTCCGGCCGCGATCTTCGGGTGGAGATTGAAACTGTTGAAATCCATATATTCCTTGTCTGGGTAAGCCGGTCCGAATGGGTTGATTTTGACTGTAACAAGAAATTAGACGTCTACGGACAGGCTGCAATAAAAAAGCCCCGGATGATTCCGGAGCCTTGAATAACGTCTTTTCAATTCTGGAACAGCAGTGCTGTTGCCCAATTTATTCTAAATAGATCGGCAACAAGTTCGCTAATGATAACAGATAGAGGAATGAAAAGTCAACACTGTCGGCGGGGGGACGGCTTGAAAACGCCCCTTTGAAGGGGCGCAAAGGTTTTGCCTGATCGAGTTGAGCGATCTTTCGCTCAATAAAGCAACGAGTCCGGGAAAAGTTGATTCCCGGACCCTAACAAAATCAACGTGAGAGGGGGATCGTCGTTGATTTTGATAAACGCGACTGCTTTAAATTATTTGCGAGGGGGATGAAAACAATCGGAAGTTGGAACGAGGCCGTTCTTGACTGACTACAGCCAAGAACGGCCTGATCAGGAACGCTGCAATTTACTTCTTCTCGAGCAGAGCGTATTCATCCTTGTCCAGCATGTTGTCCTGGTTGATATCCGCCGATTCGAATAAATCCGTTAACATCTGTGAATTCTGCGCTTCTTCTTTGCTGATCTGGCTGTCTGCATTGGCATCCAGTGTCTCGAATGTCGGTAATGGAGTTTCCGTGGACGCCAAGGCGACGCCGGAGAGAATCAGGGCAGAGGCAAGGCACAAACTGAGGTTACGCATCATTTTTTTCATTTTTGGTCTCCTTTGGTTTGTTTTGGCCACCCACTAAGGGGATGGCCGTCGTTGTCCTGCTAAGCCTGATAGTTAGCAGAACCCGTGCCATTGTGTGTCTTTGTTAATAAAGTCGCTGGGTTGGGTACGTGTAGCGGTTTAATGTTTGGTTGCGAGGGGATGTCGAACTGGAAAAATTGTCCCTAAATACCGACTGAAAAGCCCCATGTTTCGCCCAAGTGCCTGAAAATACGTTCTTGTGCGCCGTCTCCAAGTGGAGACATTTTAATAATTGTCTCGTGAGTGAATGCGTTTTTTTGCAATGGTTTGGGCGTGAGGGGCGAGTGGCTAGTGGCTAGTGGCTAGTGGCTAGTGGGGGGAACTGTTGTGCCGCAAAAAGTATTAAAAAATTGGCTCATACTCTGGATGGGGTGTTGAGGAGTGAAACAGGAATACTTCCGGCCCCTTGTCGAATGATTAAACCTTCCGATAGCAGAGGGTCTCCACCCACCATTATCGAAAAAAGAACTTTGTAAATTATTTGGTATAATTCACCGATGTCACTTATTTCGCTTGGAAAAATCCGCCATGTGCTTGTCTTTCTCTGCCTCGTCGCTCTGGCTAGCGTCCTTGGGGGGCTGGGACCGTCACTGTTGTTTGCCTCGGAAAAAGACACGAAACAG
>JBFHFM010000240.1:0-5917 GCA_041583595.1 Trichloromonas sp.
CGGAATACTCCAGGATACCGCCGGTGGGGAATTTCACCCCGCCCTGAGAATAAGATGCGCAAAAACTAACGCAAACAGGCCGGGTTGTCAATAGAGTAGCGGGCAAGATTATGCCGGGTTGCGCGACACTAACCCAACCTATCGATTATTCATTCAGGGACATTCGGAATCTGGGTCGTCTCGCCCATGTGATTGCGCAGGGTGTATTTTTTTTCGTTTTTATCGACAATATAATAATCGGGCATCAGCGGAATTTTCCCGATATTGGTTGCCAACACATACATCGGTTGCGCCAGACCGGTAGTATGTCCACGCAACGCGTCACGAATCAGCTCGGCACCCTTTTCCACCGGAGTCCGGAAATGGTCGATCCCCGGGGCCGCCTCACAGTAGAAGACATAGTAGGGACGAATACGAGTCCGCAACAGCTTCTGATGCAGCTCCCTGAAGGTCGGCACGTCATCGTTAATCCCCTTCAGCAGTACCGCCTGGTTTCCCACATTGATTCCGCAACTCAGCAGCTCGTAAATGGCTTTTTCGGTGGTTTCGGTAATCTCTTTCGGATGGTTACACTGGGTGTTGATCCACACCGGAACCCTGTGAAAGCCGCCAATAGCCTTTTTCAGACCTTCGGTAATCCGCTGTGGCAGAACGATCGGCAGCCGTGACCCGATACGAATCATCTGAATGTGCGGAAGCGCGCGCAGTTTACCAATCAGATATTCCAATTTTTCATCCGACAGCAGCAGCGGATCGCCACCGGTAATCAGCACATCGCGGATTTCCTTATGTTCAGCAATCCAGGCCAGACCTTCTTCAACATCAAAGCGCAGTTGCAGATCCTGATCGACCACCAGCTCTTTGCGAAAACAGTGTCGGCAATAAATTCCGCAGTCCTGGATCACAGTAAAGGCGATCCGATCCTCGTACTGACGGGCAATACTGTCCGGACGAACCTCCTCGGTGGCTCGGTTTTCTTTCCATATCAGATAATCATCCATGCCGAATTTGTTAACTTTTTCTTTCATCGACGGGAGAACCTGCAGCCTGATCGGGCATGTTGGGTCGTCTTTATCCATTAATGACGCAAAATAGGGTGTTGTTCCCCATTTTGTGTCCAGGGTCTGAATTGCTTCTTTTTCTTCGTCCGAAACATTGATGAACTTTTCAAGTTTCTCGAGTGTATCCACTTGATCCTGCATCTGCTGAATCCATTCGCCTGACATAATTACTCCTTATTTTTTAGCTATTTATTAAACCTGGGAGAATACAGATAGACGAAACCGGGAGAGAGCTAACATTTCACCAAGCCGAAATAGCACAGAGGGCGTCAGCCGAAAGTGAACGGAAAAAGGATGGTCGTCTGCTATCAGCAGCGTCCCGGAAATCGTCTTTATTTGATTTTAAAAAGGACAGAGCGACCCGCGACTCGATTCTGCAGATGGACCAGAAACGAGCGCAACTCTGTATGGAAAGAGGATCTGCGAAGCATTACACAGGGCAATGTTCTTAACGATCCTCTTGCGGGACAAGGACGGAACACCCTGGCAGGGTGGCGCCTGGAAACGTACACACTACAGGAATAAGGAGTTAAGGTCAAATCATGGCGGATGGAGATCGGGAGGGGCCCAGCCTGATGTCACTCATGACAATCTCCATCTCTTCGCCCGAATCCTCCGGCGAATGTACTAAAACCTGCATAACCTGGGGGTGAAAATGATGCGTAGCTCTCAGCTCCTATTCACTGCGCTCTACACAACGACTATTCTCGATGTCGCTCAACTGGCAGTGGCAGACAACACAGGCATTAAACCATTCCGGGTGGCCGGCATCCCTTGCCCGTTGGCTGGCTTCCAGTCTCAGAACTTCCTGCTCCATCTCTTCGTTGTACTGAGTCTCGAACATTTGTTTAATGCCTAAATCCTCAGCAATTAACCTTACACTATTTGGCCAATATGCAGGTGTGACTTCGCTATTATGCCCTATCCCGAATTCTGACACTGGGGTTGTTTTAGAAATCACCAACCGCTGAAAGACTGGCAAAAGGATCGGCCAGAGCTATTTCACAAAAAGGTCAGGAATCATGCGGACCCTGACAGTTAACAACTAATACGTCACAGGGTGGGTTGGTCAGAATGTCATGTGCGGTGCCACCAAGTTTGTAAGGCATCAGGTTTGGCTGACTGCTGGTTCCGATTGCAATCAGTTCAGCATTAACTTCTGCCGCCTCACGAAGGAGGCCGGTATAGGCTTCTCCTTGGGCTAATCGATAATGAAAGTCGGGCTGTACACTCGTCCTTTTTATCAGATCGGCACAGTTATCATTGACAAATTTTTCTAACTTAGCGTTTTCAGTGGTTTGAATAACGTCACCGGCATATTGGGAAATTTTGTCCCCAATGTAGGTATCTGGAATATTGTAGAAGTGGACTATGTTCAGGGTCCCTTTTGGGGCTAGCCCAAGGGCAAGTTGAAGCGCCTGGCTTGATCCTGCAGAAAAATCAGTACCAACCAGGATATTTTTATACTCTCCGAGAGGCTTGTCTTTGACCATCAAAACCGGCAGAGTTCCCTTGCGGATAACTTTTTCGATTGTTGTCCCGAAAAATTTGTCACGAAATTTTGACTTACCATGCAGTCCCATGACAATAAGTTCAGCGTTGACCTCCTCTGCCAGTTTGATGATTTCAGCAAACGGTTCCCGGTTTTCTTTCACCGTAATCGTATGCTCTACACTTGTCAGATCTTTGTTGCTGGCCAAGTAGCTATTCAGTCTTTTTTTTACATTCTGATTAGGGGAATTTCCACCATTTGTCTTACTGTCAAGAGGCGATGGTGGACACACATGAAGAATGTGAAGCGTGGTCTTTAGTACTAAAGCGAGGTTGACTGCTCTCTCAAATGCGCGATCAGTTTCGCCAGCAAGATCAGTTGCCAACAGAATGCTTCTCATTTCTTCCTCCCTTTGTTTCCTTCCCAGGTGGGATATAGAGGTGCCCTGACAGGGGCAACCCAAACTCTGGCGGTTTCAATCTTGGTTTTCTGCATCCCTAAAAATTATCAGAAAAATATATCGCCGCAGAAAGTCTGTAAATTTAAGGATCAGGATACCTTGGCGCGCCACCAGGGGGAGAAGATTGCACTATGGAGCATCGACGGAACCGAATATGCGGCCTCGGTGGTCTCAAGAGCAATCGCGGCAGGGGAACTCTCCGAGGCCGGGTTTGGCATTCTAATATTCGGGATTCATTCAGGGAAAAGTCTATTTAGCACACTTCCACGGATTGCACACTCGCACCCCACATCTCTCAATATCCTTAACATTCCGCGTAACCACAACCAAACCATGCGCCGCAGCAGTGGCAGCGATGAGCGAATCCATGACCGGCAGTTTCTCGCCCGCCTGCTCCGCCTCTCCCTGGAGTCTTCCCCAGCAGAGCGCCGTTTCCAGATCTAACTCAAGAATTCGTCCGGTAAAACGCTCAACAAGATCAAGCGCCACCCACGCCTGCAGCTCTTCCTTTTTTGTGCCATCAGGCAGCTTGCTGATCCCCTTCTGCAACTCACCCAGATTCAGGACACTCAGAAAAAGTTTCTGTTCATCCTGCTCGTCCAACCAACTGACCACCGCCGGATTCGGCTCCTTTTTTACAAGTTCGGAAACCAGGCACGTATCGAGCAGGTATTTCACAACTCCACCTCGCGGGAGAGATCGGCACTGCGGCTGAGATCCAGCTCAACATCACACAGGGGAGATTGCTGAAAAAATTGCGATAAACCGGTACGCGGCTGGGTCAACCGCCGGTATTCATCGTAAGAAACAACCACCGCCGAAGGCTTACCCCGCAGGGTTATAGTCTGTGGGCCATCATGCATGGCCAGATCAACCACCTGGCTCAAGCGATTTTTGGCTTCCTGAAGCTGCCATTCCCGGTCATGGGGTGACCGGTCAAACTTATTCGTCTTCATCCAAACCTCCTCTGTAGAGCTAGACAGTCTAGCCTTAAAAGGATAGCATGCTACCGATGTAAATCAACTGCAAATTATGGCAGCGGAGAGTTCCAGGACATAGCGAAGGGGAAATTGGTTAAAAGAATATACGCAAGCTGATCCAAAGACCGGCATGTTGGTCACAAGTGCAATTTCAATTTTCTTCAAAAAATCCATCCACCCATTCCACCGTCAGCGTCGCCACGCCATATTCCATATCCACCTTCCCTTTGAGCAAATACGGCCGCTGACGGCTCAGTTTCTGGCAGAACTTGGCATAGGCTTTCGGGAAAAAGGTCGCGTCGTAGATCGCTGAAGTGTCTTCAAAAGTAACGAATTCCATCGGCCGACCGTTTTTATCCTGCACGGTTTTCCCGGTCACCCACCAGCCGATCATGGTGACGTAGCGCCCGGCCCACCCTTTCATATCCCTGGCCGGTACCGGTTTGATCCTGGCAATCTCCCTTCGATGTAGCGTCAGCGGGTGACAGGACAGCAGCATGCCGAGGGTTTCCAGCTCTTGTCGAAGGACGGTTTTGTCGTCGTAGGCCGGGGGATCGGGAATCGATTGAGGGGGGGCCTGGTCAAAGAGCAGCCCGCAGCCGTTACGGTCAAAGGGATCCCGGTGAGAGAGAAGCTCCCAAAGGAGCGCCGGTCGTCTGGTGCGCCCTTCGAGATCGTCAAAACAGCCGGCCTTGACCAGCAGCATGGTATCAGCAGTGTCGATGGCCGTTCGCTGCAGGTAATCGCTGAAGCTGGCAAACGGCCCTCCCCGGCCGCGTTCCAGTAGCAGCATAGCGACCGCCTTCTGGCCCAATCCCTGGATCTGCATGAAGCCGACGCGCAGAAAACGTCCATTACCGGCATAAGGCCTGACACTGGCGTTAATATCCGGCGGCAGCACCTTCAACCCGAGGCGGCGGGCCTCAGAAAGATACGCCATGGGCGAGTAGTAGCCGCCCTGGTTGGAGATGACCGCCGCCATAAATTCGGCCGGATAGTTGGCCTTGAGGTAGGCCGACTTGCAGCTGACCAGGGCGTAGGAGGCCGAGTGGGGCTTGCAGAAGGAGTAGCCGGCGAAGGAGAGGATCTGCTCCCAGATCGCGGCCATCAGCGGTTCGCCAATCCCCTTGGCCATGCCACCGGCAACAAAGAGCTGCCGGTAATCCGCCAGTTTCTTCTCCTTGTGCTTCTTACTGATGATCTTGCGCAGCTGATCCCCCTCAAAAGCCGAAAAATCGGCCACCGCCATGGCCATCTGGGTGATCTGCTCCTGGTAGATAGCTAGACCGTAGGTTTCACCAAGGACGCCGTTGAGCAATGGATGAAGGGCCGTCCAGCCCTTGCCGTGCATGCGGGCGATGAATTCGCGGATGTATTCGTTGGCCGCCGGGCGGATGATCGACGAGGCCATAACCAGGTGCTCGAAGATGTCGCAGGCCTCCCCTTGCGGGTTTTCATGCCACATCTTCTTCAGCAGTTGCCGGGTAGCGGGAGACTCGATGTAAAAGCACCCCATGGTGCCACCCGAACGTAAAAGATTCCGGGTAGATTCGTCCTCCAGCGGCTGCCAGCTGGCGTAGTCGATCTCGATCCCGGTATTCGTTTTGACCGCCGCCAGCGCATCGCGAATGACCGCCAGCGAGCGATTGCCGAGCACGTCGATCTTGACCAGACCAGCCGCTTCGGCCTGATCCTTTTCCCACTGGATGACCGGCAGCCCCTTGGCGGAAATCTCTACCGGGACGTAGCGGCGAAGTTCGTCGGGAACGATGACCAGTCCGCCACAGTGAAGCGACAGGTGGCGCAGTTGCCCTTCCAGTCGCCCGGCGATGCGCAGCACAGCCTCCCAGTCGGCTTCGAGCTCATCTCCCTTGAACAGGGGATGACTACCAACCGCCTGGACCGTCTGTTCCCCTTTCCAGTA
>JBFHFM010000241.1:0-5865 GCA_041583595.1 Trichloromonas sp.
GATGTTAGTCAAGTGAACCATATTGAATCTCCGTTGGAAAAAAGTCCCGCACTGTTAACATGAGCAGGGCAAAAAGCGCAACCCGTTTTCAGTAGAAGGCATTTTTGCCGCAATGTCAGACGCTTTCGATGCAAAAAAAATCTCGTAGCACCTTTTACTTTACGACTACTGTAGGTGTACGCCTGCACCGATTAAAAAGCCCCGAACGGGCCCGTATTTTTAACTTAATAAAAACACCAAGACAGAGTTAATAACCTTAGGAGTAGCGACCCAAATGAAGCATTCGATCTTTTTTTCATTTTTTCCGAAGTAAAACCAATTCTTCCCCCTTAAATTTTTTCTTTATTTCGGTTATACTCCAGCAACTTTCACTACAACACTCAGCAAGGAGCACATAATGAACGTCGGTATTGTCGGATGGCGGGGCATGGTCGGGTCGGTCCTGATGCAGCGCATGCAGGAAGAAAACGACTTCGCCAATATTAATCCGGTTTTCTTTTCCACTTCCCAGGCGGGTCAGGCGGCCCCGATGGACGCCGGCACCCTGAAAAATGCCGATGACATAAACGAGTTAAAAAAACTCGATGTGATTCTCACCTGCCAGGGGGGCGACTACACCAAGGCCGTCCACCCCGAGCTTCGCAAAGCCGGCTGGAACGGCCACTGGATCGACGCCGCCTCGACCCTGCGCATGGAAAAAGACGCCGTCATTATCCTCGACCCGATCAACCGGGGCGTCATCGACAAGGCGCTGGCTAAAGGGCAGAGGGATTTCATCGGCGGCAACTGCACCGTCAGCCTGATGCTGATGGCCTTGGGCGGTCTGTTTCGCAACAATCTGGTCGAATGGATGACCTCGATGACCTACCAGGCCGCCTCCGGCGCCGGCGCTCCCAACATGCGCGAGCTGCTCTCGCAGATGGGCGCCCTGCACGGCACCGTCAGTACGGAGCTGGCCGATCCCGGCTCAGCGATCCTCGAGATCGACCGCAAGGTAACCGCTGCGCTGCGCGACGGCTCGATGCCGACCAATGAATTCGGCTTTCCGCTGGCCGGCAGCCTGCTTCCCTGGATCGACCGCGAAGTTGAAGACGGCCAGAGCCGCGAAGAGTGGAAAGGGCTGGTCGAGACCAACAAGATTCTCGGCACCGAAAAGCCGATCCCCATCGATGGCATTTGCGTACGCGTCGGCGCCATGCGCTGCCACAGCCAGGCGCTGACCATCAAGCTGAACAAAGACGTGCCGATTGCCGACCTCGAGGCAATGATCGCCAATGACAACGAGTGGGCCCAGCTGGTTCCCAACACCAAGGCGGACAGCCTCGCCAAGCTGACCCCGGCCGCCGTCTCCGGCACCCTCAAAACCCCGGTCGGGCGGGTACGCAAAATGAAGATGGGTCCCCAGTACCTCTCGGCCTTCACCTGCGGAGACCAACTACTGTGGGGCGCCGCCGAACCGCTGCGCCGCATGGTACGGATCCTCAGCGAAAAATAAATTGGCATCCCGTAGGGGCGAACCTTGTGTTCGCCCTTGCATTCACCAGGTGGCCACCCAGGGCGAACACGAGGTTCGCCCCTACAAGAACAACCAAAAGATGGGGGCCAGGCAGCATTGCCTGGCCCTCGTCTTTTCCCCCTTTGAGAGGAGGGGAACCAAGGGGGGATTGTGGACTTCACCTTTCGCGCCGTCGGCATTATTCGCTCGTGCTTCAAAGAAAAATTCGGGATTCCCCGCCAGCCGGGGCTGGCCCCCGATGCCCGCGCCACCCTCGAACTTTTGCCGCCCTACAACTGCCCCGAGGCCCTGCGTGGCCTGGAGGAATTCTCGCACCTCTGGCTGCTCTTTGTCTTTCACGCCTGCCCGGACAACCAGCAGCGCACCACCGTGCGCCCGCCCCGGCTCGGTGGCAACCAGCGCCTCGGCGTCTTCGCCACCCGCGGCACCCACCGACCCAACCCCATCGGCCTGTCGGTGGTCGAGCTTATGGCCATCCGCCAGGAAAACGGCCAATGGCTGCTGGATCTGAAAGGAGCCGACCTGCTCGACGGCACCCCGATTCTGGATATCAAGCCCTATATCCCTTACGCCGACAGCCTTCCCGACGCCTGCGGCGGTTTCGCCGACAGCGCGCCGCCCCCATCGCTGCAAGTCGAATTCAGCGCTGAGGCCCTGGATTGCTGTGGGCAGCTGGAAACAGATCGTCCGGGACTGCTCGCGCTAATCGAACAGATCCTGCAATACGACCCCCGCCCCGCCTATCGAAAGAACCAGAAAAGCGATCGGATCTACGGGTTGCGGCTGTTTGACCAAGACATACATTGGCAAGCCGGCGACGGATGGGCGAAGGTCATCGAGATTGTCCCAGCCGAGCCAACTTAGCCGCACAAGGCACGAACCCTTTTCCAGCTTTCAAACACGTCCAAAGTGTGCTACCAATAATGGCTGTCTTCCTGCCACACTTCATTCAAGGACGCATCCGATGCCCTTCGACAAGATTGCCCTTCAGGTTCCAACCATCCTGCTCCCAAAAGCCGGCCTCGATCTGAGAAAATGGGCGGTAATCGCCTGTGACCAGTACACCTCACAGCCCGAATACTGGGATAAGGTCAAAGAACTGACCGCTGGCGCACCCTCGACCCTGAATCTCATCTTTCCGGAAGTGTATCTGGAGGATCCGGATGGAGAAAAGCGGATTCAGACCATCAACGCCTCGATGGATCGCTACCTCGACGAAGGCACCCTCGAACCCCAACCTCCCGGTTTCATTCTGGTCGACCGCGCCACCGAAACAGCACCATCACGCAAAGGGCTGATGGTCGCCCTCGACCTCGAACAGTACGACTATCGCCCGGGGGCCGACACCCTGATCCGTGCCACCGAAGGGACCATCCTCGACCGTCTGCCGCCACGCATCCGGGTGCGGGAAAAAGCCCCTATCGAGCTGCCGCACATCATGGTGCTGATCGACGACCCCGAAAAAACCGTCATTGAGCCCCTCTGCGACCGACAACTGCCGGTGGCCTACGACTTCCCACTGATGCTCGACAGCGGCCACCTCAAAGGCTGGCGGGTTGAAGATCCGGCAGCCATCCAACAGGTCGCCGACGCTCTGACCCGACTGTCCGACCCGCAGCGGTTTGCCAAACGCTACCAGGTCCAGGACCAGCCGGTGGTTCTCTACGCCATGGGCGACGGTAACCACTCCTTCGCCACCGCCAAAGCCATCTGGGAAAAGCTCAAAGCACAGGCTGACGACCGCGAAGCGATTATGGAACATCCAGCCCGCTACGCTCTGGTCGAACTGGTCAATATCCATGACCCCGGGCTCGAATTCGAGGCGATTCATCGGGTCCTGTTCGATATCGACTTCGACCAGTTGATCAAACACGCGGAAAGATTTTACCGGGAAGCCGGTGCCAACTTCAGCTGTCAATTCTGCGACGACCTCGATTCCCTTCCGGAAAAAAGCCGTCGGCTCAAACAAGAGGGACGGCACCTGATCCCCTTCATTGCCGGCGGACAATGTGGCCTTTTCGTCATTGACACCCCACCGCTGCATCTGGTGGTCGCCACCCTGCAGGCGTTTCTCGACCAATTTCTGGCCGATCAGGAAAAGCCCCGCATCGACTACATTCACGGGGAAGGGACGGTCACCGCACTTGGCAAACGGCCTGGTAATCTCGGTTTCTACCTGCCGGCGATCTCCAAACATGACCTCTTTAAAACGATCATTCTCGATGGTGCCCTGCCGCGCAAAACCTTCTCCATGGGCGAAGCAGACGAGAAGCGGTTTTACATGGAATGCCGCAAGATCTCCGGTTAGTTTCGGACTCGATTTCACTACCTACCGGCACCACCCTTGACAGCCTGACAGGGGCGATGATACAAACAGTTAATTTTCCTAAAAAAAGAACCCATCCCGGATGTCAACGATCCCATTGACATTCATATCCTTTGCCATGACCCCGGTTGCATGAATTTATCGTTCATGAAAAAGCTCGTTTTGCTGGCCCTACTGACCGCCGTCCTGGCACCATTCCAGGTCCAGGCCGACTATAAAGCCCTGCTGAAATCCGGGGAAGAGCTCTATGCCACCGACTACTGGCTGGATAAAGTGGATAAAAACGTGATCCGCCTGCTCATTAATGGTGGAATGACGCGCATTCCCCGTAGCGACGTCCGCTACATTGCTCCTGTCCCTACCAGCAATCAACGGGTCAGAACAGCCATTAAACGGATCACTTTCCAACAACGCCCCGGGTTGGCCTCAGCTTCCCTTTCAGAGCAGCAAAAAACTGCCACCAATAAAAAAGCGCCGTCGCCATTTCAACAAGAAGCCGAACTCCTGGCCCAGGAACAGGACCTGGCGAAAGAAGCCTATCGCGAAGCGCTGAAGAACGGAGATATAGAAAAGCGCCAAGAAGCACGAGACAAAATTCAGAAGCTAACCCAACAATTAAATGACCTTCGCGATCGCGTGATGGTCGACAATCTGGGCGAAGTTCCCGACTGGTGGCGCTGGTAAAATTAATAAAGTACCAGAACGCTATCCCGCTTCTCATAAACCGGATGTCAAATTATCTGGCAGGCCCATATTTTCGACATTTTCCAGTAGTGTCCCTTCCCCCACCATTCCTTCATAAAATCCACCACATTACAGATCTTTCGGCGCAAATCCTGCACAATGCTTGGCTTTTGGCACCAAAAACCAATTTCCTGTCGACATCAGTGTCAATATTCATTAAAATCCATGACTAAACTTACTTAACTTCGGGCGGCTAAAATCGTACCTGTGAATAAATTTATTTCACATATCCTGATTCTCTGCCTCAGTCTCCTGCTGGGGATGACGGACACTAGCACCGTCTGGGCAGCCCCCCGAGTGGCTGTTCTCTATCCCGAAGTGCGAGAACCCTACCTCTCGGTATTCAACAACATCATCGACGGCATCGAATCCCTTAACAACAGCCAGGTCATCCCCTATGCCCTGCCGGAAAATTTTGACCCAAACCAGGTTAAAACGTGGCTCTCCGAACGCCAGGCGGATGCCGTCATCACCCTGGGAAGTCGCGGGTTCCAAATAGCCAAATCACTACACAAACGGTTGCCAGTCATTGTCGGCGCTGTCCTGCTCACCCCGAGCGGGCTGTCCGGCATCAGCATGGCCGCCGACCCCGCCGCACTGCTTCGCAATCTTAAAAGTCTGGCCCCCCGCAGCAAGCGGGTCTTCGTTGTCTACAATCCTGAAGAAAGCGGCTGGCTGGTGCAGTTGGCCAAAGACGCAGCCCGGGACAACAGGCTTGAGTTGATCCCCTTCCCAGCTAACACCCTGCGTGAAGCCGTTACCACCTACCGGGACCTCATCAATAACAGACTGGGCGACACCGATGCCGTCTGGCTGACCATGGACGATGTCGGCGCCAACGACAAAGTCGTCCTGCCCATGCTACTTGAAGCCGCCTGGAGCAAACGTTTCATCCTTTTTTCAAGCAAACCGTCCCATGCCAAACAGGGGGCTCTCTTCTCGCAGTTTCCGAACAATTACGGTTTGGGACAAAGCCTTGGTGAAATGATCAACCAGCTGAATCACGACGACAGTCCTCCTGAATTGATGCCGACCAAAAGTCTGCAGACTGCTGTTAACCTGAGGACAGCGGCCCACCTGGGCTTGAGCTTTTCTTCAGAACAGCAGAATTCCTTTCATCTGAAATTTCCGTAACCTCCGACGGAAAAAGGAATGAATGATGCTTCAATGGCATTCTCAAATAGGCTTCCGCGGTAAACTGCTCGGCATCGTCGCCATCGGTATTTTCGCCCTGGCGCTGACCGCAGCCCTAACCACGGCCTGGGTTACCAGTAACCGA
>JBFHFM010000242.1:0-5818 GCA_041583595.1 Trichloromonas sp.
AACTTGCGGACGCGGGAGTGGATGACGCGGGTAAAGTAGTCGCTGAGCTGGGGATGGTTGACTTCGGCCCTTTTCAGAATGGCCTCGGGGATCAGGTAGCAGTCGGTGCTTTTGACAGCACGGGCCCCGCCTGTGTAGGGCTCCCCGGTGAAAACCGGGGTGCCACCGAAAAAGGCTCCTTCGTTGCGATAGTCGACGACCATTTCTTCGCCGCCGGGGGCCATTACGGTAATTTCAATCAGTCCTTCTTTGATGACGTAGAGAAAACCGGTTGGAGGGTCGTTCTGCTTGAAGATATAAGTTCCGGTTGCAAACTTTTTAAGAACAGCCGCCGCACAAATTTCGTCGCGGATGGCATCCGGTAAGAGGCTGAATGGCGTAGTTTCTTTGAGATGCTTGACAAGGGGCATCGGAGTATCCACGGAGAGAGTGGCCGGGGGGGTCCGGCGATCGGAGGGATGTGCCGTTAATGCAAGCCCGGACCGGTTAGCGCTTTTATAACTTTAATCGTTAACGAACGGCAAGGCAAACGGTTTTTGATTTCAGCCAGGATTGTGAGAGGGTGTCAGGAGTGTCTTTTGCCGGACTTGTCTTTTGGCTCGCGGTCGAGAAGCAGGGCCAGAACGAAGCAGGAGAGGCTGGCTGCCATCAATTCGGCGATGTGGGAGAAAAAATTGCGGGTCATCATCAGATCGACCCCCATCAGGACAATGCCGAGGATGCCGAAACCCATGGCCAGACGTTTTCGGGTAAATAGCTTGAACATGATAACTCGTTTGCTGAACTCGAGCCTGGCGCCAGGCCGGACTCAAAATGAAGTTTTAGAGAGGTAAGGTTCGGGCGCCGTTTTGGTTGTGTGGTTTATCCCTCAGCATGTCCTGGCAGGTTGTGAAGCTTACGCAAAATGTTGTCGCTTCTGTCCGCCGTCTCTTCACTGACTTTTTCGGCCATAACGTTGGAGACGATAATGTTAAGCAGAAAAGCGATCGGGCAGACAATAAGTGCCGATGAGGTAGCGGGCAGCAGTCCCTCGGGGCCGAAGAATTCGATTCCCATAATCCACCCAACCATGGTGAGCAGACTCATGCCAAAACCCCAGATCATGCCGGCCAGGGCCCCGTACTTATTGGATTTGGAATACCAGATGCCGAGTACGACTACGGGAAAAATAGTGTTGCCGGCGATGGCAAAGGCCATCGCGACGATCTGGGCGATCAGTGCCGGGGGCTTGAGGGCGGTCAGAATGACAATGCCGCAGAGAATGGCGGTGAAAATGCGACCAACCATCAGTGCTTGTTTATCGGTACCATCCGGCTTGAGTACGGTGGCGTACCAGTCATGGGCGATTGCCGAAGCTCCGGCCAACAGGAGCCCGGCAACGGTTGAAAGCCCGGCAGCCATAGCACCCGAAGCAAGGTAGCCGATAAAGGCGATTCCCAGGTCGGCTTTTTCGGGAGCGGATAGGATGATGACATCGGCGAGAGCCTTGCCTCCCATAGGGTTCCAGAACTTGCCCATGGCGGCGTAAACGGGTGAAGACCAGTACAACAGGCCGATGAAGAAGAGCCCCCAGAGAACCGATTTGCGTGCGACGTCTTCGTTTTTGACGGTGTAGAAGCGGATCATGATATGCGGCAGGCCGGCCGTGCCGACCATCAGAGTGAAGGTCAGGGCGATAAACTGGTAAAAGCTGCCGGCGCCCCAGGGAAGATAGATCCGGCGCAGAGTTTCGGTGTCTTCGGCGCTCAAGGTGCCGCCGGCGAAATGGCCTTCCATCAGCCCGGAAACGATGCTGCCGTATTCGAGTTGTGGGAGGATGCCGGTGCCTCCGGCTTTTTGGATCAGCACCCACAGGGGGATCAGGAAAGCGGAGATCAAAACCACGTACTGGACCTGCTGATTGCGGGTAACTCCGGCCATCCCCGAAATCAGCATGTAGGCGCATACTACCCCGGCGGCAAAAAAGACGCTGGCGGTATAGCTCATGCCGAAAATCCATCCGCAGATCAAGCCTATGCCTTTGAACTGGGCGGTTGAGTAGGTGATGGCGATAATGACCGTCACCGAAGCGGCGATCAGGCGGACCGAGTGGGAGTCGTAGCGGTCACCGAGGAATTCGGGGATGGTGTATTTGCCGAAGCGTCGGAGTTGGGCGGCAATCAGGCATAGCAGCAGCACGTAACCGCCGGTCCAGCCAACGATGTAGCCGAGGCCGAACCATCCTTTGAGATAGAGCAGGCCGGCCACACCCATGAACGAGGCAGCCGACATCCAGTCTGAGGCGATAGCGGCGCCGTTGCCAAACTTGCCGATCCCCTGGCCGGCAATCCAGTACCCCGAAGTGTCGGATACTTTTGAAAGAAATCCGACGCCGACATAGACGCACAACAGGGAAACCATGATGACGGCCGGAATAATTTTGAACCCCTGCTCGATCTGATAGATTTCTTCGCCGGCCGCGGCAAAGAGGTTGCTGGAGAAACCGCAGATCGTAGTCAGGGCCAGGCAGAAGATCAACAATGTTCTGTTCACTAGTTTTTCCTCCGGTGGCCCTGTTGGGTGACTTTCTTGTCCCACAGCATGCAGTAGAGTTTGCACAGTAGAAGGTAGCCGAAGGTGCAGCCCTGGGCGATCAGCCAGTAGTGTAGCGGAAAGCCCAAGAACCGGGTTCGGGTGATAAACGATTCGCCAAGCCCCGAAGGGTCGCCCATTCCGGCCAGATAGATTATGACGGGAATGCCGTAGCTCAGCAGCGCCCAGCCTATAAGTACGGTCTTGGCGATGCGCACTTCTGCCTTCATGTTCCCGGTTGATGGTCTGAAAAAATTAACGTCCACTCGTTCTCTGGTGGGCATTTAACTCCTCCTCTGGGTTGTTTCATTTAGTTATAGATGGAATGCATGGGTCAGTAAAGATCTTTACTCATGTGGGGACCTAGATAACCCAGTTTGGAGGAGATTATTTCACCGGCATTTTTCAAGCGCGGAAGGAGGTTCTGCTCGATCTGGCCTGAAGACATGCGGAAGTCGGGACCAATCATACAGAGTCCGGCGATAATGTCGCCATGAATGTTACGCAGTGGCACGGCCAGGCACGTGACCCCTTCCCCCAGGCTTCCGAGGTCCATGCAAAAACCGTCGGTGCGGATTTTATGCAACTCTTCGACGGAGAGGCTGACCAGGATCTGGGTTGAAATTTGGCTTTTTATGTCGTTGGCCGAGTCCTCTTTGTCGAGAGTTCCGGCCAGTAGAATTCGGCCGGCAGCTGAAGAGCCGAGAGGATATCGCTTGCCGACCAGGGAGACGATTTTTACCTGCAGAGGGGTGTCAATGACATCGAGGAAAAGCAGATCGTCATCGCGGCGAACGGTAAGGTAAATGGCTTCGTTGCACTCGCGAACCAGGCGATCCATTACGGGGCGGGCTTTTTTCAGCAGGCTCATGCGACAGAGAAATTTCTGTCCCATTTCGTAGGCTGCCAGGCCCAGGCGATATTTCCCCGAGGCGACATCCCGTTCCACGTAACCACGATGTTCGAAGGTTGCCAGAAGTCGAAAGACGCTGGTTTTGTTCATATTCAGTTTTTCACTTAAACGGGTAATCCTGACCTCTTCCTCTTCATCGCAGAGCGCTTCAAGGACATTGAGGGCGTTTTCCACCGATTGTATCGAATACGAATCTTTCCCTCGACTGGGCAAGTGGTGGCTCCTTCGGTGGCTGAATGTGGATTCCTGAAACGTAAACACGTCTAACTTTTTCTGGTGTTTAAAAAATAATACAGTGTTTTATTTGTGTCAACTCTATTTGTCTGTAATGCTCATAAAAAGTCCGGATATTTGTCGAAAATTGCGTGTGGCGGCGGTCCATTGTTGCCGGGGTAGAGCCGTTGCAGCCTTTTAATCGGTTTTTTGCGCTCATGAGTTTTTCTGGGAACGGATCTTTAATGATCTTACTGTTCTTTAAGAATGGTGTTTTAATTGTTTCGGAGTTGGTCTATGGGAGGGCAGTTATGTGGGGGGGGATTGATTTTGTCAGGTGTTTTTTTAACAAATAGCTTGTGTCCCTATATGGCAGCGCCAGTGCCGATTGTTGTGGAGGATAGCGAACCGTTTGAATGGTGCATCAGAACCCCCTTCGACAGAAATAGACATGCCCGGAGCATGAACCGGATGATCAAACGCTGCTGCGGTTAAGTTTGGCTACAATCGGGGCATCCGCAGGGAGCAAGTTGTATTCTTTGAGTTCGTTGACTGGAACCCAGCGATGTTCGGCGACTTCAAGGTTGCGGATGGCTCCGCGCAAGTGACGGCATTCATAGACCAGGATCAGCACGGTTCCCCGGGGATAACGAAAGTAGATGGTTTCGAAAATGTCGCCGACTTCGCTGTCGATTCCGAGTTCTTCCTGCAACTCCCGGCGCAGCCCTTCTTGCGGTGATTCATTGGGGTCAAGCTTTCCGCCGGGAAATTCCCACATGCCGCCGTGTCTGCTGGTTTCCGGCCGTTTTGTGATGAGCACACAATGGTCCCGGCGGATAATGGCGGCAGTAACGATGATGGGCAGCATGGGCATCTCCTTGACTTGAAGCGGGAATGACGTCGCAGTATAGTCTGCCGTCTGCGGCCGGAAAAGGCTTTTTTTACTGACAGCCCGGTAAATGGTGTGATAAAACGTGCCCCGTCAGGCTTTTTTAACGTGGGAGTTATTTTTATGTTTAATCTTTCCGAGAAGGGCCGGGGAATTCGCGAGATGTTCGACACCATCGCCCCCCGGTACGACCTGCTGAACCGACTCCTTTCACTCGGGATCGACCGTCGCTGGCGGACATTTGCCGTGGGCAAGCTGAACCTTCCGGAGCACGGACGAATTCTCGATGTGGCTACCGGCACCGGTGATGTCGCCCTCGAGATCGCCTCCCGCAGTCCTGATTCCCTGACCATTGTCGGCGCCGATTTGACCCAGGGGATGTTGCGTGTCGGTCAGGAAAAAATCGACCGTTCTCCTTATCGCGACCGAATCGTGTTAGTCAATGCTCCCTGCGAGTCCATGCCTCACCCTGATGCCCAGTTTGATGGCGTTACGATTGCTTTCGGTATCCGCAATGTGGTCGATCGTCCGGCGGGGCTCAAAGAGATGTGTCGGGTACTCAAGCCGGGAGGTCGCGCAGTTATTCTTGAATTCTCCAATCCCAAGAGTCGATTGTTCAAATCACTCTACAATTTCTACTTTCGCAAGGTACTGCCCTGGATCGGCGGATTGATCTCTACACGCAGCGCCTATCAATACCTTCCCGATTCGGTTCTCGAATTTCCCGATCAGGACACATTTAAAACCATGATGCGTGATGCCGGTTTTGTTGAGGTTGTGCATGATGACCTGACCTTTGGTATCTCCACGGTTTACGTTGGAGTCAAACCCTGATCTGAACGGTTTTCCCCCCTCCTGTTTTATTTTAAAGGCCTCTTTTGAGGCCTTTTTCACTTCTGCTAAAACCTTCCGGGCCGTCGATGTCTACCCGGGGGGCAACTGTGGTTGCACCCCCCGCCATTTAACGAACACCCCTTCGTCATTAAGCTTAGCGTAAGCCAATCTGTGATTTTTAATTTTTGTCGTGCCCTGTCTTTATTCTGATTCTTCAAATTGAATAACCAGTGAGGACGGGAAAAAATCCTAGTGAAGTCAATAATTAATTAACATTTATGGTTTTTGATTGATTAAAAATTTTTAGTTGTGTAATTTTCCGGTCTGGATTTTGCTCTATTTCATTGTACCTATCTCAAGTTTCAGACGTAACAGGTGAATGTTCTCACGGTTTTTGG
>JBFHFM010000243.1:0-5816 GCA_041583595.1 Trichloromonas sp.
ATCGGCGTTACACGCCGGGCGGTCGTGGTCGACGTCTCCAAGAGCAAGCTCGGCCGCGACAACAACCACGGTCTGCTGGTAATGGTCAACCCCGAGATTCTTGAAACAGAAGGGGAAAAAACCATGCGCGAGGGATGCATGAGCGTCCCCGACTACACCGGAAACGTCACCCGGGCGGAAAACATTCTGGTTCAATTTATCGACCGCAACGGCAGCGATCAAGTCATCCGCGCTGACGGTTTCGAGGCCGTAGCCATCCAGCACGAACTCGACCATCTCGACGGACTGCTCTTTCTCGACCGGGTCTCCAATTCAAAAACGGATGTGTTCCGGCGCAAGAAATAACACCGCTATTGATTCATGATATAACCTGCCAGGTTGGCATCTCAGAGAGCACCACAGAAGAAAGGCTGCACCGTAAAAACGATGCAGCCTTTCTTTTGTTTAGGACTGATTTTTAGTCGGACCCGAATGGCGAAGAACACTTCATGCGGATTCAAATAATTGCCAGCGCCTCTTGCTGCCCCGATCTGATTGAACGGCTACCCAAACCGCAAAAGCCAAAGTGAATGCGGAGATAGAGGTTTCGCTCAACCCTTAATCGCCGCCCAGGCATTGGCAATCAACTGTTCAGCCGATTCCGACAGCGGAACCTGCAACACCCCCTGCAACCGCAGTTCGGCGGCCCGCAGAATGACGCCGGTATAAGATACGGCCGAAAGCAGATAATCCCCCGGGTGCAATTCCCCTGCTTCGATCCCCTCCGCAACAATCTGTTGAACCTTCCGAAACGGCCGGGTGGAGCAGATCGGATGAGACTCATGGAGAAATTCACCATGCTTCATAAACATCATGTACTCCATCTGCTCCGGATCCGTCTCGGTAATTTCGAAAACCAGTTCGGCAAAGGCCCGTAGTTTCTCAAAAGTCGAAACGCGATCAACCAGCTTCGACTCGAACCGTTGCTGAAAGTCCGTCAGTGTCTGATCGTGAATATAGCGGGCCAGCTCGGCCTTATTGGGGAAATAGCTGTATATCGCACCGGTACTCACCCCTGATGCTTGAACAATCTGCGGAATCGAGACGTTATGATAGCCACGGGCAACAAACAACGACCGGGCAGCCGTGACGACACGAGCCCTTTTCTGTTCGGGATCTATGGTTCGCTTTTCCATCGCACCCCTCGTTAAGCCAAATTAAATCGAACAGATTCTCTTAACATTTTCGCGACGACTTCGTCAATCCCCCACCAATAATAAAAAAACAACGCTTTCCCCATGGTGTATTAATTGCATATCTGATCGCAAGGAAGGACAGCTTTTAATCCAACGACCCTCAGGCTCAGCCATCCCGGTCATTTGGCTGCAGTTTAATCAAAAAGATCGCCATCGGACGTCAAAATTTCGACATCGATCAAAAATATCTTCCGGTCCTTACGACCCGTCCTGAGACACCAAGATTCAGAACGTCAGCCAGCCCCAGCCTGACCTTCAGCAGAATCGAGGACATCACGCGGGGCCATGAACTTGACCCGCGACCAAAGATAATCCGGGCCGATCTTACAATAACCCAGCTGCCTGGGAGACGATCTACAGGCAGCTAACTTATACAGACAAGGTGCAACTTGCATTCTCGAGCTTTAAATAAAATCAGGACCGCAACCCGGTTCAGCCTGACCTCAAAGATCACCATAGCAGTGTCTCTGCTGATCACCATCTACCTGGTCGCAATTGCGCTAATCGGACAGGGCTACTTCGAAAAAAAGTTCAAAGAATCGGTCTCAAAACAGCAGGGAATCCTGGTCACCGTCCTGGCCGATGAACTCGACCAGAAGATTCTGGCGGCCCAGGGCGAGCTGATTGCGGTGGCACGCAGCCTTGAACAGATGGACATCAACACTGCTAAAGAGATGCAGCAACTGCTTGAGCAACGGCTCGATACTCAGCGCATATTTGGCAATGCCCTGTCCTACTTCTCCACCGATGGCACATTGCTGGCCGTAACTCCATCAGACAACCAGATTCTCGGCAAAAACTTTGGTTTCCGCAATTACTTCAAGCATACACTCGCGACAGGAAAACCCCAGATTTCAGAACCGTTCCTTTCAGCTCGCAGCCACCATCATCCCATTGTCATGTTCACCGCCCCACTGTTTGACCAGGAAGGTCAGATGAAAGGTATCCTTTCAGGCAGTATTGACCTGCTTCAGGACAATTTTCTCGGCCGGATCCCGGATGTCAAAAAACTCGGGCAAGGCGGCTATCTGTTTGTTTTCGACCACAAGCGTCAGCTTCTCGTCCACCCGGACAGCGACCGGATCATGAAACCGGACGACCTGCCCGCAGGAGCGAACCAAGGAGTTGAAAAGGCCCTGGCCGGCTTCGAAGGGAGCATCGAAACGGTCAATTCGCGCGGGCTCCGAGTTTTGGTGTCCTTTAAAAGATTGAAGTCCACCGAATGGATTCTTGCCGCCAACTTCCCGGTCAATGAGTTGTTCGCCCCGCTGGCCCAGGCCCGGGCCCTTTTCTGGCCGATTCTGGCGGCCGCAGTAATTCTGGCCATTCTCCTGATTTCCCGCTTTATCACGCATCTGACCAACCCCCTGATCCGGGCCACCCAGCATATCAGCAGCCTGTCGCTGTCCGATGAGATTCTACCAGCGATCCCTATAACCACCCGCGACGAAATCGGTACGTTGTCCAGAACCTTCAACAAGCTGCTCGAGACCATGAGCCATCACAAACGGGCACTCAAGGATCAACTTAACTTCATACAGGTCATGGTCGACACCCTGCCAACCCCGATTTTCTTCAAAGATGCCGACCTCAGATATCTGGGATGCAACAAGGCCTTTGAGTCTTATATCGGCATCAGCCGCGATGACCTGATCGGCAAAAGCGTCTTTGAAATCGCCCCTTCCGACCTGGCCGATCAATATCATCGTGCCGACCTGGAACTGCTTCAACATCAGGGGACCCAGAGCTACGAAGGAACCGTCACCTACCCGGACGGCAGCCGTCATGATGTCATCTTTTACAAAGCGGTTTTCTGCAACGTTGACGGCAGCTGCGGCGGAGTGCTCGGCACCTTCCTCGACATCTCCGAACGCAAACGGGCCGAGAAGAATCTGAAAGACCAGAAAGAATTTTCCGACAGCCTGGTAAAAAATTCCACGGTGCCTACTTTCGTTATCGACACCGACCACCGGGTCGTTGCCTGGAACGGCGCCTGCGAAGAATTAACCGGCATCCTGGCAAGCACCCTGCTCGGCACCAGAGATCACTGGAAGGCTTTCTATCCCCAGTACCGCCCCTGCCTGGCAGATATCGTTCTCGACGGTGATCAGGCTCGCATGCCTGAGCTATACCAAACCTATGCTCCCTCACGATTCGCTCCAGGCGGTCTGCAGACTGAATGTGGATTCAGCACCCTCAATGGCCAGGAACGCTACCTCACCTTCAGTGCGGCACCAATTCGCAACAGCCAGGGGGAAATCATGGCTGTCATCGAAACCCTTGAAGATCAGACCGCTCAACACCGTACCCTCGAACAACTGAACAAACTGGGACAAGCGGTGGAACAAAGTCCAGCAACCGTGATGATCACCGACCGTGATGGGCGAATCGACTACGTCAACCCGAAATTCACTGATCTCACCGGTTATTCCAGCGAAGAAGTGAGAGGCAAAAATCCAGCCATTTTAAAAACGGGGCATACCCATCCCGAAGAATACCGCGCCCTATGGGAAACCATTTTGGGAGGCCGCGAGTGGCATGGTGAATTTCGCAATAAAAAGAAAAATGGCGAGCATTTTTGGGAATCAGCTTGCATCTCCCCAGTCAAAGATTCCGAAGGCCAGATTACGCACTTTATGGCCATCAAGGAAGACATCACCGAACGCAAAGCCGCTGAAGAAAATCTTCGGGAAAAAGAGAAGCATCTCAACTATCTGGCCCACCATGACACCCTGACCGGCCTTCCCAACCGAATGATCTTTCAGGATCGTCTGCGACACGCTATCGACCAGGCCCAACGCGCCCATCAGAAAGTCGCCTTACTGCTGCTTGACCTGGACCGATTCAAAAACATCAACGACTCCCTCGGTCATGATGTTGGCGACAAGCTTTTGAAGCAGGTGGCCCGGCGAATTGAATCTTGCGTCGGTGACTCCGACCGGGTAGCCCGTTTCGGCGGCGACGAGTTTGTCATCTTTCTCGAAAATGTCGTACAAATTGAACAGGTGGCCCTGCTGGCACAGAAACTTCAGCAGGAGTTAAACAAGGCCACCCAGTGCGATGAACACGAGTTGTACATTTCCTCGAGTATCGGCATCAGCCTCTACCCCAACGATGGTACCGATGTCGAATCCTTACTGAGTTCTGCCGACGTTGCCATGTATCGAGCCAAAGCCAAGGGACGCAACACACACACCTTCTACACCGCGGATATGAACGCCCGCAGTCACGAATTTCTGCTGCTGGAAAGCAGCCTGCGCAGGGCTACCGAGCTGAACCAGTTGGTGCTTTTTTACCAGCCACAGATCGATCTCGCTTCCCGCAGAGTGATTGGAGCCGAGGCCCTGATCCGCTGGCAGGATCCTAATAGGGGCATGATCTCCCCCGCGGATTTCATCCCACTTGCCGAAGAAACCGGCCTAATCGTGCCGATAGGACGCTGGGTCATTGAAACGGCCTGCGCCCAGGCCCGCATGTGGCAAGAACAGGGGGCCCCGCCAATCCCCATCGCGATCAATATTTCCGGCCGCCAGTTCAAACAACCTGATTTTGTCGATATCCTGGTCGACATCGTTGAACAGTCCGGCCTGGATCCCAAGTGGCTCGAACTTGAAATCACCGAAAGCGTCGTCATGGAAAACGTCGACGAGGCGATCATGACCCTGATCGACCTCAAGATGAGAGGGTTTCAGTTAGCCATCGACGATTTTGGCACCGGTTACTCATCGTTGAGCTACCTCAAACGATTCCCCATTTCGAAGCTCAAAATTGACCGGTCCTTCGTCAACGACATCGCCACCGACGAAAATGATGCCGCCATCGTCACCTCGGTCATTGCATTGACTAAACATATGGGTCTCCAGGTTATCGCCGAGGGGGTGGAGACCGAAGACCAGGTGCGCTTCCTGGTCGAACGAGGCTGCCTGCAGGGGCAGGGATACCTCTTCAGCCGTCCGCTCCCCGCCGTAGACTTTGAAAAATTCTGCGTCACTGGATTGCTTCGCTAATCCTCCGAAAAACAGGACCCATAAAAAAACGGCCGAGGCCGGGCTTTTTGCCCGGCCTCGGCCGTTTTTATGCAGATGACACCTTAAAAAGTCAGGCGCTGCGCTGACGCAGTTGCGCCAGCACCCGCTCGGCAGCCTGATTGGAGGCATTGACGCAATCATTGAGGCCGACCCCGGAGAAGGCGTTGCCGGTGAAAAAGAGACCGGGAGTGGCGTTCAGCCGCTCATCAAGCGCCAACAGCCGCTGGCCGTGACCGGAGGTGTACTGGGGAATCGCCTTTTCGTGACGAAAGATTCGGATAAAATCGGGCGCTGCGGTGATCCCCATAATTTCGCGCAGATCGGCCATCACTCGTTTTTTGACCTCATCGTCGCTCAGGTGGATGGCGTCCGGGTTAGTCGCCCCGCCCATCATCGAGCGAAGGAGCACCTGCCCTTCAGGCGCCCGATTGGGGAAAATGCTCGAATCCCAGAGGGTGCCGAGAATCGATTTACCCTCTTTTTTCGGAATCAGGTAACCGAAGCCGTCGAGATCCCGGAAGATCTTGTCCCGTTGGTAACCGAAGCAAACTAC
>JBFHFM010000244.1:0-5812 GCA_041583595.1 Trichloromonas sp.
CTCAAGGAGGCTATTAACGGTGAAACCCATGAATTCACCAGTATGTATCCGCAGATGATCAAAGAGGCCGAGGCCGAAGGCCATCAGGCGGCACTGCGCAACTTCAAGTTTGCCAACGCCGTGGAGCAGGTTCATGCAGGGTTGTACCAGAAAGCCCTCGACCTGTTGGGGAAAAACGACGATGTTGATTACTATGTATGCCAGGTTTGCGGGCAGACGCTTGAAGGAGAGCCCACGGGACCCTGTCCGATCTGTAATGCAGCCAAAAGTGCATTCAAGAAAATCGATTGATTGTCATCCCTGACGCATCGGGGGACCGGTGCGTTGCCTTACCTTCTTAAGTTTTCTGTTTCTTATTGGTACAAATTCCCTGTAAAGGGGTGTTGGTTTTGAAGTCGATGGAGTGCGTGGCTGAATCCCAGCAATGGCATCTGAGCCAATCGACCAGAAAAATGAGGAAATCATGGATAAATGTCCCATTTGCAAAGAAGATCAGAAAACGAAAATATACTGCAAGGCTTGTAAGACGGTTTTTGTCTGTCCGAATCAGAATTGTGGTGTAGAGATCGGTAAAAAAGATGTCGATACCTGTCCCCGTTGTGGCCTCCTGCTCAAGGAGTATATCGTCAGCCATAAAATGTATCGACAGTGCCCCAAATGCAAAAAAAAGCAGGGGCTTTCCGAACCTCAGTGCAAATTCTGCAAATACTGGTTCAACTGCCCGTCCTGTGGTCACAAAGTGCCATCGACCAGTATGCTGACTTGCCCCAGGTGTGCGACCTCCTTGCGGTAAGGGGCTGTTCCAATTCCTTTTCAACCCTGATTTTTAGCAAGATAAATTAAAACGGCGGCCTAATGGCCGCCGTTTTGTGTATTCTTTGTATCTGTTTCGGTTTTTTCGGCCTTCCGCCCGGGAAGGCTGCAGCTGTTCGATAGTCAAGTATCTACCCCGAACCGGGGGAGAATCCAGCGATTTATAACATACCAGAGAACCAGTAAACCGATGATGCTGAGTATTTCCATTGGAGATCTCCTTATATAGAAGGATAAATATATAGCAGAAAGCTATTGTATGCAAGGCTTTTTCCAGGAGTCTTCTTGACTCACGGGCCGACTCTTCTATAGTTTTTGTCAGGCAAATATTTAACGGAGGTTTTTGATGATGAAAAAAGTATGTAAGCGGCGGGAATTTTTGATTGGTGGTACCTTGGCGGTTGGGGGTACTTTGGTCGCCGGTCGGGTCCTGGCGGCAGCGGAGAGTCTGGCCAAGCCGGCTGGGTTCAAAGGGTTCACCGAGGTCGAAGCGGGTTTGTTTGCGGGCATCAATCGGGTGGCCGATCCGGGCAACAAAAGCATTCTGGAAAAAAAACATGCTCCAGTGATCGAAGTCCCGGAAAAAATCGCCGCTGGCGAGTTATTTGCCGTGACTCTGACCATGGGGGAGATCGCCCACCCGATGGGAGCGACCCACTATATTCAGAATGTCGATCTGCTCGTTGGCAACGAACCGGCTGGCCATGTTGAATTCAGGCCGGAAGTCGCGGCGGCCAAGGCTACAGTGTATATCCGTCTTGACAAGCCGGTCACCCTGGTGGCACGTGCTTACTGTAATTTGCACGGGTTATGGGAGAGTCGACTCGAGGTGGCTCCGCTATCGGCAGTTTAAACGATGCCGGCCTGCAGGGCAGCGGATTATCCGGCATCAGAAGAGCATAACCGGGCAACGCACGTTATGCAGGGCGTAGTTGCTGATGGTGCCGAATAGCACATCGCGGATTTCGCCGGTACCGCGTCGACCGAGAATGACCAGGTTAAAATTCTCATCGTTGGCGATGCGGCAGACTATTTGGCGGGGCGAGCCGGAAACGATGCGGATTTCAGTGCGCAGGCCGGCCTTTTCGAGGTTTTCTTGATGGACCTCGAGATGATGTTTGGCTGTTTTTCTGGCATTTTCGCGAATCATCTCGACCTGAAAGTCGGGAATCATTCGGTAGGCGAAGTTGTTTTCGTCAATCACGTGTAGCAGGGTCAGCGGTCCGAAAAACCGCGACTTTTCAAGGATAATCCCCTGTACGATGCGAGCGGCGGTCGGGGAGCCGTCCAGGGGCACCAGAATTTTGTCGTTCATAGGAAAGACTCCTGTGAAATCATCCACCGTAACCGTAAATCAGCCGCGGTAGCAGTAGAACCAGGTCGGGCCAGTAAGTGAAGAGCAGCAGCAACAGAATCTGGATGGTGAGGAAGGGCAGCACCGCCCGCGAGACATAGAGCAGGTCTCGATTGACGGTGGCGCCGGAGATATAGAGGCTGACACCGAGCGGTGGGGTGCAATAGCCGATCCCCAGGTTGATGGTCATAAGCAGACCGAAATGCATGCTGTTGATGCCGAATTTAGCAAGCAACGGCAGAAAGATCGGAGTCAGGATCAGGGTCGCCGAAATGATGTCCATGAACATGCCGATGATCAGCAGCAGAATATTCACCGCCAGCAAAAAGACCCAGGGTGATTGGATGTTGCCGACCACGGCATTGGCGATTTTGTCGGGGATCTGCTCGAAAGTCAGGTATTCACCGAAAACCGAGGCGCCGGCGACAATCACCAGCAGGGTTGCCGAGGTCACCGCCGATGAGACAATCACCTTTTTTACATCCCGTAGGCGCATATCGCGATGAATGACGATTTCGACAAAAAAGGCGTAGAAGCAGGCCACCACCGCCGCTTCATTGGCGGTGAAAAGGCCAGAGTAGATGCCGCCGAAAATCAGTACCGGCAAAAGCAGCGCCCAGATGCTTTCTCTTACGGTTTCGATTACCTCGGCAATCGATGGTTTGGGCTGGGTGGCGTAACCCCGCGATCGGCAGATCACAAAAGCATACAGCGACATGGCCGCCATAATCAGGATGCCGGGGATGAAGCCGGTGAGAAACAGGGCCTCGACTGAGTCGTTGGTGACCATGGCGTAGAGGATCATCGCGATTGAGGGTGGGATGATGACGCCGAGAATGGGCGCTGTGGTCATCAGTCCGACACTGAAGCGCTCATCGTAGCCGTTTTCCATCAGCGCCGGGATCATGAATCCGCCGATGGCGACCACTGTCGCCACAGTTGATCCGGAGATCGCCCCGAAAAAGCCGCAGGCCAGGATTCCGGCCATGGCCAGCCCTCCGGGGAGGAAACCAACCATCACATTGGCTGTTTTGATCAGTTTTGCGACAATACTGCCGGTGGTCATGATGTTGCCGCAGAGAACGAAGAAGAGCACCACGACCAGGGCGAACTTGTCCATGCTGCGGTACAGCACTTCGATGACGATCTGCGGGTCGATGCCGATCAGGTAAGCGAGGCCGACCAATCCGGTAAAAAAGAGGGCCATGAAGACCGGAATCGTGGTGGCCAGGCAGCCGATCAGTACTGCAAGAATGAGTAGATAACTGCTTTCCATAGAAATAAATCAACAACCGTGAGAGAGAGTAATATTAGTCAATGCGAATCAAGGGTTTTTTCTCCCCGCCAGTCTTCGACCATGACGATCAGGGTGCGCAGAAACATCATGCCTCCCATCAGTGGCAGCACCGCATAAAAATACCATTCCGGGATTTGCAGGGTGGCGCTGCGCGCATATTCATCGGCATAGACGGTCTGGGTCAGTTGCAGCCCGAGCCAGATCATTGCTACGGCAAAGACCAGAACCATCAGGTGGCTGAACAGGGTCAATGGGCGTTTTAACACCGGCAGCAACTGTGGCAGGGCATCGATGCGGATCAGCGAGCGGTGGCGTACGGCGGCGCTACAGCCGATAAAGGTCGTAAAAAAAATGACCTTGCGCACCAGTTCGTCAGACCAGTAGAGGTTGATGTCGGTGGTCTTGCGCAGGATGACGTTGGCCATAGCGGCCAACAGGGCGGCCGAGACGGTCAGGAACAGCGACCAGTCTTCGAGGGCGGCGATGCTTCGGTCGACAGTTTTAAAGATTTTTTTCAGCATCAAAAGGCTCAGAAAAAAGGCCGGGGAGGACGTGCTCCCCGGCTTGGGTTGTTCAGATTGTGGGAGCGGATCAGGGGGCCAGGGTTTTTCTGACTTTGTTCAGGTAGTCCTGGCCGATCTTTTGCCCCCAGGCATCATATACTGGCTGGGCCATCTCGATCAGTTTGTTGCGATCGCTTTCAGGCAGAACAAAGAATTCAACCCCCTTGGATTTGGCATCAGCAATTTGCGCCTCCTGCTGGGCCTTGGTCAGGGTGCGGGACTTGGCGCTTTCTTCTGTGATGACATCGATCAAAACTTTCTGCAGGTCGGCAGGGAGTCTGTCAAACCAGCGCTTGTTCATCAGGTGGATGAACAACCCCTGGGCATAATTGATTTCGGTGAAATACTTGGCGACGTCAAATTTTTTGGTGATGTTGCAAACCGTCGGGGTGTGATCGAGTCCGTTGATGACTCCGGTCTGCAGGGCCTGGGGGACGTCGGGCCAGGGCATGACGGTGAATTTAAGGTTCCAGTTCTTGTAGATATCGGTGTTGACCGGGGCTTCGGCAATGCGGAAATTAACCTGTGCGGCTTCTGCGAGGCTGCGGACCGGTACTGTGGTGGCCCAACCGTAGGTGCCATAGCCGGTGATGTCGACGACTTTCAGACCGGCCGGCAGGGCGCTGTCGCTGAACTCCTTGAAGAGTTCGGCGTCGGCCCGGAACTGGTCGAGTTTCTCGAAGGTGTCGACCACGTAAGGGAGGTTTACGATGCCGAGTTTGTCGGCGACATTGGCGGCCGCTACCGAAGAGCAGAGGATTCCCTGTACAGCTCCCATTTTCAGCTTGCTCAGGACATCCTTCTCCCCCCCAAGTTGAGACAGTGGTCGGAAATCGACGTATATCTGGCCGTTTGATTTTTCCCAGACGGCGTCGCGGATTCGGTAGCCGACGGCGGTTCCTTCGATGGCCGGATGCGATACGTTGGACAGGATATAGGTGTACTTGGCGCCGCTCGGGTCGAAGCTCGGTTTCCATGTGGCCAGGGGATCGGCTTTGGCGTTGGCTAGGGCGTTGCCACTCATCAGCAGCATGGTGATTAGAGTCAGCGATATGCATACCGCAGCTGTCCGTTTCAGCATGATCTTTTTTCTCCTTATGGTTTCGATGAGTAGGAGGACGACAGAGAAAGAGCGTTGATTGTTCTATTGAAAAAAACAGGGTTTGAGTATAGCCGAGGTGGACTGGTTCGTACCAGCAAGATTCAGATGGGTAAATGTTTTTTTTACGAATTTCGATACGATCAAACAATATTGGGTGGGGTGAAACGTTTGGGTGGGTTAGGAAAGTGGAAAAGAAACCACCTGCACTGAGTAAAGGGCGATGGAATAGACCGGAGGCTATGATTATATGAGATACGGTTTTCTCTGTGATCAGGTTGATATCCTGGTTTGCTAAGTTTAAAAAAGTCTGGAGAAAACCAATTTTTTTGTTCTCTCCAGACCTTGATTAAAGGGTCCTGTGTTTATGAAAACCTCTTTTATTGTACCAGCCCGGGCAGAAACAGGGCGACTTGCGGAAAGAGCATGAGGATCAGGATACAGACCAGCAGCGCCAGCAGCATGGGGAAGGCTCCGCGGAAAATCGTTTCGAGTGGAACGTCTTTAGCCACGCCGTGGACGACGTACACGTTAACCCCGACCGGAGGGGTGATGACTCCCATTTCGGTGACCAGGACAATAATGACGCCGAACCAGATCGGGTCGAATCCTAAGGCTTGCACTACCGGGTAGAAGATCGGCACCGTCAGCATGATCATCGCCAGGGCGTCCATGAAACAGCCGCC
>JBFHFM010000245.1:0-5785 GCA_041583595.1 Trichloromonas sp.
CACCTCCCCGCTGATCAGGGCACCGAAGCTGCGATTGATGTTGCTGATGGTTCGCTCGACGATCACCTCGGCGCGGGGATCGCGAATCGCCGGAAGCACCTCCTGCAGAACGCCCTTTTCAAAGGCGTTGTCGTCGAAGGGAGGATTGAGACGCTGGCGGGTATCGACCCCGTCGACGCGTTGCAGCACCTGGGAAAAATCGAAAGGATTCGCCTCGGGATGGTCGATAACCTTAAGCAGGTCACTGCGACCGATGATTTCGTCAAGACTGCGGTAACCGAGCCGGGCTAGAAGTTCCCGCACGTCCTCGCCGACATTGCGCAGGTAACTGACAACTTTATCGACGGTACCGACGAAATGCTCGCGCAGATTCTGATCCTGAGTCGCCACCCCCACCGAGCAGCGGTTGAGATGGCAGACCCGCAGCATCTTGCAGCCAAGCATCACCAGCAGCGGCGTGCCAAAACCGAAGGACTCGGCGCCGAGCAAGGCGGCCTTGACCACGTCAGTACCGGTCTTGAGGCCTCCATCGGTCTGCAGTTCGACCAGCTCCCGCAGGTGATTGGCCTTCAGACTGTTGTGAGCCTCGGCCAATCCCAGCTCCCAGGGGTTGCCGGCAAACTTGATCGAGGTCAGCGGCGCAGCGCCGGTCCCCCCCTCACAGCCGGAAATGATAATTTTATCGGCATAGCACTTGGCCACCCCGGCGGCAATGGTGCCGACCCCGGCACTGGAAACCAGCTTAACGCTGATCTTGGCCTTGGGGTTGACCTGACGCAGGTCGAAAATCAGCTGGGCCAGATCCTCGATAGAATAGATATCGTGATGCGGCGGCGGCGAAATCAGCGTCACCCCGGGAACGGTGAACCGCAAAGAGGCAATCAGCGACGTCACCTTGTCCCCCGGCAGCTGTCCCCCCTCGCCCGGCTTGGCCCCTTGCGCCACCTTGATCTGGATCTGCTCGGCGCTGCGCAGATATTCGGGAGTCACCCCGAAACGCCCCGAGGCGACCTGCTTGATCTTGCTATTTCGGCTGGTGGTCAACCGTCTTGGGTCTTCCCCCCCTTCGCCGCTGTTAGATGACCCACCGAGAATATTCATCGCCTCGGCCAAGGCTTCATGGGCCTCGGGCGAAATCGAGCCGAGAGACATCGCCGCCGAATCAAAGCGGCAGGTAATCGCATCAAGCGATTCGACCTGATCGAGGGGAAGCGGCTGACGATCACTGTTCCAGGCGAAGAAATCGCGGATAAAGCGGCGGCCACGATTTTCGATCAGGGAACGGAACTCAAGGTAATTACTTCTTTCAAGGGTGGCGGCAAAACTGTGCATCAACACCACCGAACGGGCGCCGAAATCATGATACTCGCTGGCGGCGTTGTTTTGAAAAAAGCTACCGACCTTAAGAGGATAAATCGGGGTCATGAAGGTTTCCCGAAAGACCGAGCGATGCTGACGTTCCAGGCGTCCTTCGATCTCGGCATAGCCTAAGCCCGGCAGATGCAAAGCGCTGCCGGTAAAACAGTCGGCCACCAGCTCGCGGGAGAGGCCGATAATATCGAACAGGGCGGCGTTGCGATAGCTGGAGACCGTACTGATCCCCATTTTCGACATGATCTTGAGAATCCCCTTGGTCATGGCGTCGTAAAGATTTTTCAGCGAGCGACGAATCTCTTTGGGCGACAGCTCCCTGCGCCGGCAGAGCTCGAAGCTGGTCGCGTAGAGGAGCCAGGGGTAGATCGCGGTGACCCCACAGCCAAGCAGCACGCATGCCGCGTGAGAATCGTTGACCTCGCCGGTCACGGCGACCAGGTTAACCCGATGACGCACTTTTTCAGCCAGCAGCCGCTGGTTAAGGTAACCGACCGCCATGGCCATAGGAATCACCTTGTGACCGCCATCGACCTCGCGGTCGTCGAGCACCACGATCCGCACATCCTGCCCGCGCACCGCAGCGATGACCCTCTCCCCCAATTGTTTGAGGCTTTCCTGTAAATCCTCAGCGAAGGTGGTGACAAAAACCCCATATTTGTAACAGGGTGCGAAGCGCGGCTTGGCTGGATCGCCAAAGGACAACAGGGCGTCGAAAATGTCACGGGAAAGGATCGGCGAAATGCTCTTCAACCGGTGGGCCCGTTCCGGCGTTTCGATCAGCGGATTCCCCAGCTCGCCGAAACCGATGGTGGCCGACATCACCGCCTTCTCCCGATACGGGTCGATAGGCGGATTGGTTACCTGGGCGAAATTCTGTCTGAAAAAGTCCGTAAAATTACGTGGTTCATGGGAAAAAGCCGCCATTGGCGTGTCGTCCCCCATCGAACCGGTCGGCTCCTTGCCCGCTTCGAGCATGGGACGGACAATCATTTCAAGGGCTTCGTGGGTGAGATTGAAAAAGCGCTGCTTCTGCTCCAGGCCGGTGCAGGCGTAATCACGCAAATCGTCGAACTGATGTTCGATAAATTCCTGCAGATAAAAGGTACGGTCGGTCAACCATTCACTGTAAGGCTGCGACTCCATCAGGTAGCGGTCGATGTCTCGGGTATAGAAGATCTGCCCCTGCTCCAGATCGGCGGCGATCATCTCCCCGCTCTGCAGCCGACCCCGCTCACGGACCATCTTCGGGTCCGTGTCGAGCACCCCGTATTCGCTCGAGATCAGCAGCCTGTCGTCGGTCGTGATCAGATACTTGGCCGGGCGCAGGCCATTGCGGTCAAGCACGCAACCGACGTAACGGCCATCGGTGACACTCACCGCCGCCGGGCCGTCCCAGGGCTCGTAAGCCGCCGAGGTGTACTCGTAAAAGGAACGCAGCCGCGACGGCATATGAGCGACGTTGTGACGTGGCGGCGGGATCAGGCTGCGGATCGCCTTGAAAAAGTCAATCCCGTTGGCCAGCAGAAATTCCAGCATATTATCGAGACTGGCGCTGTCGCTCACCCCCTCCTCAAAGAGAGGAAAGAGCCGGGCCAGTTCCTCCTCGCTGAAGACCGTACTGACCGCCTCATTGAATTTGTGGCGGGCGTTGAAACGGTTGCCATGCAGCGAGTTGATTTCGCCGTTATGAGCCAGGGTGCGCATTGGCTGGGCCAGTCGCCAGCGCGGCAGGGTATTGGTGGAAAAGCGCTGATGGAAGACCGCGAAGGCGCTTTCAAAGTCATGCTGCTGCAAATCGGGATAGAGGGTGCGCAGGTAGCTCGGCATGACCAGCCCCTTGTAGGCAACGGTCTTGCGGGAGAAGCTGGCGATGTAGAAATCGCGGTCGGAGCTCAAGCGGTGCTCGATCTCCTTGCGGGTCAGATACAACAGGGCATCGAAGCGGCGAGTGGCTATCAGCGCCGCCGGCACCACGAAAGCCTGGCGGATCTTCGGCAGCATCCCCAGAGCATATTCTCCCAGCGCCTCGGTATTGATCGGCACTTCGCGCACAAAAAGGAGCTGCAGATCATTTTTGGTGCAGATCTCCTCGACGACCTGCAGTTGCTGCGCCTCGTCGGTGAGAAAGAGCATCGCTACGGCAAATTGCTCGGGGAGCGGCTGACCGCTCTCATCGGCCACCCTGCGCATAAAACGGGTCGGCATCGCGCAGAGCAAACCACAGCCATCGCCTGTCTTGCCGTCAGCGGCCACCGCACCACGGTGCATCATGCGGGACAAAGCACGGATGGCGTCTTCGACCAGGGCATGGCTCGGTCGGTTTTTGATATGAGCCAGTAGGCCGAAGCCACAGGCGTCCTTGAATTCTTCAGCGAGATTCATGTTGATCATCCTTGCAGAATCAATAACAAAAAAGGGTTCCAGGAGGCGGTCGGAGAACGATCCTTAATCTTCTCACAAATGGGTCGCAACCGTGGTCACTATTAAAGCAATTCCTAACGTTTACTCTCGGCAAAAATATCGAGACGAGCATCGTAAACCTGGGTTTGCACCCCCATCATTCCGAGCACCGAGTGAAACAGATTATCATGTGAAAAAGGCTTGCTGCTGATTTTTCTCAACTGCTCCTTCTCAATATGGCCACTTTGGGCTAAACCGTCGGAAAGCCAGAGGACAAACGGTACATGTTTCTGTTCATCCGGGGCGATAAAATAGGGCATTCCGTGAAGGTAGATATTGTTTTCACCCAGCGACTCCCCATGGTCAGAAACGTAAATCATCGCCGTGTTATTCTGCACCGAGTTTTTCTTCAGAAATTCAACGACCTGACTTAAGAAATAATCTGTGTAAAGAATGGTGTTATCATAAGCATTGACAATTTCTTCATCGGAACAGTCCTGAACCTGATTGGTTAAACAGACCGGATTGAATTTTTTAAACTCATCTGGAACCCTCAGATAATAAGCTGGCCCATGACTTCCCTTCTGGTGCAGAACAATCACGGCGTCATCACGCAACTGGTCGACATACGCCTGCAAATCGTTCAGCAGAACCATGTCATAACATTCATCTGAGGTACACACCCCCTCGGCAGTCATCTTCGACAGGTCTTCGCTGGCAACCCGGGCATCAACTCCCTTGCCTCCAGAATTGTTATCCCGCCACAAAACCTTGACCCCGGCGTGGGTTAAAACATCCAGCAAATTTTCGGTACTTTTTGCCTTAGAATCACTGTAGTGCTTACGATCATAGGTGGAAAACATACAAGGGAGCGAGGTGGCGGTCGCCGTCCCGCAGGAATAGACGTTATCGAAATTGATAATGTCCTGTTGGCTTAATTGCGGATTAGTCTCCCGCTCATAGCCATCCAGGGAAAAGTTCGCGGCCCTGGCAGTTTCACCCACAACCACAATCACAATATTCTTTTTCCCACGACTGGCCGCGGTGGTCGCCAAGGTCGCATCCTCACCGAGCGCTTTAACCACGATTTTTTGATCCGAAACGAGCCTTTTAACATTGGACCCCAAAGCATAGCTGTAGTTTACCGGATTGATAAGATGCCGCAACTCCCGGTGGTTTCTGCCGATGAAAGAATAATCCTTGAAAAAAAAGAGCGCGATGAGAGCAACAATACCCAGACTGATCGCCATCACCCCAATTTTGACCAGACACTCTTTGGCAAAAGACTTGTACTGAATCTTAGCCCGAAGAACCAGAAAGGCCGGAATGATGCCCATGCAGAAAAAACTGGGCAGCATACTGAAACTCAACAAATCAAATGCCTCTTTGGAGTCGGTCTCCAGAACATTTTGAAGCATCGTCTTGTCGATCAACGTGCCGTATCGATTCATAAAATAACTGGCGGCCGTCGCTGTCAGCAAAATCACGATTGTTACAGGCTTGACCGTATATTTATGGCAAAGCAGGGTCAGGCAGAAGTTGATAAAAACCACAAGAAAAACAAAAACCGAAACCAAAAAAGGAACGGACCCCAGCGAGACCGGATCAATCGCCTTGACCAAGGCGCGCCAAAAGGATTCATTGGCAAAGAGAACCAGAAAAATAGAGAGAGCCAGGGTCAAACGGCTCAAGCTTATTTGGTAACTAAAATTCCGACTGTTGTAAAACCGCTTCAAAACCCCATTAATTCTCATACCTGATCAATCACCTGTCATGGAAAAATCCAGAGCAATGCTTCTGGATGTTAGGAAAATCTGCCCCTGACGACACCTTACCCCCGCAGCTGCAGCTCCCGCTTCTCAAGGGCCAACATTTTATCGCGCAGCACGACGGCCTTTTCGAAATCAAGGTCGGCGGCGGCGGCCAGCATTTCCTTTTTGAGAGAAGCAATCGCCTTTTTCAACTGATCCGGGCTACGGTAAGACTCTTCCTCCTCAGCCACCAGCGGCAG
>JBFHFM010000246.1:0-5759 GCA_041583595.1 Trichloromonas sp.
CCATGCGCGTAGACTTTCCTTTGGATCAAATTTTTGGTCGCAATCCCCGCGATGTCGATGCATTATTCCGCTCACAGGGACTTGATCCGGCCCAGCCTTACACGGCCAAGGTGACCTTCACGGGAGTCACCATCGAGCAGGCCCCCCCCAACAAAGATAACCGGGCCTCCCGCTTCTTCATCCCGATCCCGGCCAGAACCTACTAACACACATTCTGAAAGCGCTGTGCTTGACAGCGTCTTTCAGGGTGCGCATCTCTCCGGCCATCGTTCCCCACTCGGGGAACCTGCATTCTTGTGCTTTTTCACCTACCGTGTTATTTTTGCCAAGTCACTGCATATCGCAAAATCCAACTATCACACTTTTTACCCGGCATCACACAACCGACCTTTATGTCGGGCAGGAAAGCTGCGCACCATGTCTACCTTTCGCCATATCATCATCGGAACAGCGGGCCATGTCGACCACGGCAAAACGGAACTCATCCGCGCGCTGACCGGACAGGAAACCGACCGTCTCAAAGAAGAGAAAGAGCGCGGCATCTCCATCGACCTGGGCTTCGCCTCCTTCCGCCTTCCTGGCGGCCAGGTAGCCGGGGTCGTCGATGTCCCCGGACATGAACGTTTCATCCACAATATGCTGGCCGGCATCGGCGGCATTGACCTGGTACTACTGGTCGTGGATGTCAACGAAGGAGTCATGCCGCAGACCCGAGAACACCTGCAAATACTTCAGCTGCTCGATATCCACCGAGGGATCATCGTTCTGACCAAATGTGACTTGGCGGAAGAGGACTGGATCGACATCGTCGAAGAAGAAATTCGCGAAGAAGTCACTGGCACCTTCCTTGAAAAGGCCCCTTTCTGCCGAGTTTCATCGATTACCGGTGAAGGCATTTCCGACCTTGTCGCCACCATCGCTCAAAGCGTAAAAAACCTGAAACCTAAAGATGCGGATGGGCCGTTGCGACTTCCGATAGATCGGCATTTCAGCGTCGCCGGCTTCGGCACAGTGGTCACAGGAACCCTCCTGTCCGGGACGGTCAGACCGGGCGATTCCGTCGAAATCGTCCCCCCGGGTGAGCAGGTCCGGGTGCGAGAAATCCAGGTCCACGGCCAGAAACTCCCCGAAGCCCAGGCCGGTCAGCGGGTGGCCCTCAACCTGGCAGGACTCGACCGTGACCAGTTGCAGCGCGGCGTGGTTGTCGGTTCCCCTGGCATGTTCGAACAGACCGAGCGCCTCGACGTCCGTCTGACCCTGCTCCCCTCGGCCCCCCGTCCCCTCAAGTTTCGCGACCCGGTGCATTTTTATCTCGGCACCGCGCGGGTGGTCGGGATTGTCGCCATGCTCGATCGGGACCTGCTCGAACCTGGGGAAAGCGCCCTGGTGCAGATCCATCTCGATCGTCCGTTGGTCGCCCACCGCCAGGACCGTTTCATTATTCGCTCCTACTCGCCGATGACCACTATCGGCGGCGGCCTGGTGATCGACCCGGCTCCGATCAAACACAAACGCTTCCGCGATGAAGTCATGACAGCGCTCAAAGAACTTGAATCGGGCGAGAAGGCTTTTCTGCTACAGAAACTTAGCGAACAGACCTGCAGCCGCATCAAAGAACTCGAGCTTGCTGCCGGTATGGGGCGGGAGCGGATCGAACAACACCTGCTGGCGCTGCAAACGGACGAGAAGGCCGCCCGGCTCGGAGACCAGTGGGCCACTCTGCCCACCATTCGCGGCTGGCACCATCAACTGATAGAAGCCACCCGACTCTACCATGATAAGCACCCCCTGCATCCAGGCATCCCCCATGCCACGCTCAAAGGAACATTACCTGCCAAATTGGCCCCCAAAGCCTATGATCAGTTGCTCAGCTCGGCCGTGGAAGCAGGCGAACTGGTCCAACAGCAGGAGTGGTTCTGCCTTCCAGGCTTCTCGCCAACCCCGACGGCCGAACAGCAAAAACTGATCGACCAGCTCGAATCGGCTTACCGTAGCGAAGGCACCCAAGCCAAGAACAAAAATGGCATGCTGGAGCAACTGGGCCTGAGCAACGACCGCTGCGAAGACTGCTTCACCCTTTTATTCGCCAAAGGGCGCCTGGTCAAACTCAACGAAGAAAGCTTTTTTCACCGGGAAACCTACGATAAGGCACTCAAACTGCTCATAAGTCACTTCGCCAGCCATGAAACCCTGACGATGGCCGAATTTCGCGATCTGCTGGGCAGTGCTCGAAAGCAGACCCAAGCTCTGCTAGAATACTTTGACAATCAGAAGTACACTCTACGCAAAGAAGATCTCCGGGTCGCCTGGCAGTTGCCGGCGGCGCCCTGATACATTCAACGAGGAACACCCATGACGGATCAACAGATCAAGCTTACCGCCCTGGCCAAAACCAGCGGTTGAGCAGCCAAACTGGCCCCCGGGCCACTGGCGCAGGTTCTGCGCCAACTCCCCGTCTTTGAAGACGACAACCTCCTGTCCAACGCGATTCCTTTCGCCGACGCGGGAGTCTACCGCATCAGCCCGGATTGCGCCCTGGTCCAGTCGATCGATTTTTTCACCCCGGTGGTGAACGATCCACATACATTCGGACGCATCGCCGCCGCCAACGCCCTGTCGGACATCTACGCCATGGGCGCCAAGCCGCTAACCGTTATGAACCTGATCGGCTTCCCCCGCTGCTTGCCGCAATCGATGCTGGTCGATATTCTGAAGGGCGGCGCGGAAAAGGTCAGGGAAGCGGGAGCCGTCATTGTTGGCGGGCACACGGTTGAAGACGATGAACCCAAATACGGACTGGCGGTCACCGGGCTGGTCGATCCAGAACATCTGGTGTCAACGGTCGGAGCCCGCCCCGGAGACCAGCTGTTTCTTACCAAACCGCTGGGCACAGGCATCCTGGCCACAGCCCTTAAAGGCGAAGTCATCAGCGAAGCGGACATGACTGAGGCGATTGCCGGCATGCTGATGCTAAACAAATACGCCGCCGAAGTCATGCTTGAGGTCGGGGTCCATGCCTGCACCGACATTACCGGCTTCGGCCTGCTCGGCCATGCCCTCGAATTGGCCGAGGCCAGCCAGGTCGGAATCGAGATCAAAATTTCGGCCCTGCACATTTATCCCATGGTCGCCGAAATGGCAGCGATTGGCCTGGTGCCTGAGGGGAGCTACAACAACCGCCAATATTACCTGCCCCGCATCCTCAACGGCGCTGACCTCTCCTCAGAACATATAGACATTTTGGCCGACCCCCAAACCTCGGGCGGATTGCTGCTGGCTGTCGCTCCAGAAAAAGCGGATGAGTTAAAAAACAAGCTACTGGCCACCGGTTGCGGGGCCTTTCAGATCGGTGCCGTAAACGACGCCGCGCCTGGCCATTTAACAGTGACCTAAGAGGACGTGCCCATGCAGGAAAAGCGAAAATTCAGACGGATTCCTTTCGACAGCAACGTCACTGTCGTGACCAACAATCAGCCCTACCAGGGGGCAATCCAGGATCTTTCATTGCATGGAGCACTGGTTCAACTTGCCACTCCCGAAGCTCCTGGTGCAAGTACGCCATGTCAGCTCCACCTGCCACTCTCTTCCGACCTGTCCCTTGAATTTCAGGGGATAGTCGCACATGAAAAAGACAACACCATCGGCATCCATTTCACCCTGACCGACCCGGAAAGTTTCAGGCACTTGGTCCGATTGATGGAACTCAATACCGGCGACGGTGATAAGATTCAAGACGAATTGCACGGATCTATCTGAACCAGGCAACTTCCTGCTGCGAAATCCTATGCTGATGGCGTCGCCAAAAGTTCAGCTACAGCCCTAAGGTGTTTTTTTGCACCTCGACCTGCCTGATGCAGGCCGTCGTCCTCGAAAAGTGATCAGGCCCTCCAAACAATAACCATCCATAAAAAAACAAAGGCTGCCCGAAAACGGTCAGCCTTTGTTGGATTTCACAGCATCCCCCCAAAGGGCCAGATACTAAAGATCGCCAGTGAGCTTTTGCAGTAAAAAGAGCTTGGGGTTGAGCTCCTTGACGCAAGTGACCAGATCGGCCAAAGCAGAATCATCGAGCCCCTCCTCCATGTCCTTCCCCTGAAAATAAGCATACCCCTTAGGCAGCTCAGAAAACTGTCCATCCCTGAGCAAGGTCACATCGACCAGGTCATTCACCCGTCCCTCGGTTTCCCAGGGGTCGCGATAATTGAACTGTCGAGCGATAATGTGCAGCTGTAGCCCGTTAGGAAAAATGCCTTTTACTTCAAAGGAAAAGTCCCGGGGCGACCCGTAGCTTTCGGTTCGTCCCCCCCGGGAAGCCACTCGCGCCCCGGAGTCTTCGAGAAGTTGGCGTATCAACTCCTCGGTCATCGGCTTGGGTTGATCCATAACTGAACCTCCATCAAATGAAATCAGTAAATATCAGATATCGAGACGCAATTCTACACCCCAGTCTACCGGTTTTTCGCCATCATTGGTCAAGACCCACAGAGTTGGGAATTCCATGTTTTCCGGTGCCGGACCGATACCATCGGTAAGATAGATAACTGCAGCCGGCCGCGGTTGCAGGCTTCGGGCATAGTCGAACACCGGACGCAGATCGGTGAATCCGCCCCCTTCAAAGACTTCGATCACGGCTGGGCTGCCGACAAAGCTGTCGATGCGTTGAATGCGGCTGCCGGCATAGAGAACGGTAATACGACTTTCCCGCCCACGGGCAATCTGCACCAGTTCGCGGGCAAAGGTCTCGCGCAAATCACGGATATTGGTCGAATCGCTCACATCAATACCGACCAGCAGATGGAGCCGCTGACGCTTCCGGGTCCCCGGAGTATCGTGAGTAAAACGGCGGTGTTCACGTTTCCAGGTACTGCGCCGCCCCACCCTGCCGGCGGTGGCCACAAATTGCCGCAATACCTGCTTCCAGGGGATCGGCGACGGAGCAAGCAGCCCCTCGATCAGCGGCCGCACATCGCCGGGAACCTCGCCGCGGCTCTTTCGGTAAGCCTCCCGAACCATGCTGCGTACCACTTCTTCGGCCAAACCCTGCGGAGTACTGTCGGCCTCCACCCACACCTCATGATCATCAAGGGTCTGCATGGCATCGGCCTGTTCGGCAGACACTTGCTCATCTCCAGCCTCTACGGCCTGCCCGGCATCGCGGGTCGCATCGCCGAAGCCGCCCCCTTCGAGGTTTCCGACATCAAAGGAGCGCTTCAGCAGGCGATAATATTCCTCCGCCGCCAGCCCTGCGTCAAGTTTGAGTTTATGCGGAAGCGCAGCTTGCGGAGGCAAGTCGTCAATAGTCGGATTAATGGCCAGATCACAGGCAATATCCCAGTCGTGGGAATGCCGCCCCTTACGCCGAGCCATGTGCAGATGCAGCACATGCTTGAGGACATGTTCGAGAAGCGCCCGCTGTTCATCGGGGGAAAAATCGGCCAGCCGCTCCGGATTAACACAGAGAACCGGAGTCCCGTTTCCGATAGTCACCCCCAGGGCGTGCTTTTCCGACACCTGGCGACGGCGAAACCCAAGCAAAAAATGCCCGTAGAAGGGATGGCTCTTAAGCAGACGCACCACCGCATTTTCGAGTCCCCGCATACCCGTCGGGGCAAGCGTCGGCTCACTCCTCACTCCTCACTCCTCACTCCTCACTCCTCACTCCTCACTCCTCACTCCTCACTCCTCACTCCTCACTCCTCACTCCTCACTCCTCACTCCTCACTCCTCACTCCTCACTCCTCACTCCTCACTCCTCACTC
>JBFHFM010000247.1:0-5747 GCA_041583595.1 Trichloromonas sp.
AGAATCGACCCCGCAACCCCGGCATTGCGCAGAGCCATCCCCTCTTCGGCAATCGCCACGGCAAAATTATCGACGCCGGCCTGCTGCAGGGCTAGAGAGACGCGAGCCGCTCCGTGGCCATAAGCATCCGCCTTGACCACCCCCAAAATCTGATTCCCTGAGCCTGCCTGCTGACGAACCTGTTGCAAATTGTGCCGGAGAGCGGCGAGATCGATTTCAACATGGGTTGGACGGTGCCCGTGCATAACGTTCATCCTTGGACAGTATGAAGATAAAACAAAACTCAATCTCTAGCATGCCCGCAAGCGGGGTGTAAAGGACAAACTCCCGCCCCTGCTATCATTCAATGACAATAAGGTTGACAGTTATGGGTGAATCCGATAGGCTCGGTACTCAAAATTGAGGGGGAATAATATGTGTCTGGACAATGGGACTTTTCTGCTCATCAGCAATGACGAAGAAATCAGCCTCGAGCATGTGGCGTCAATTCTCACCGTTGCCGGGGGGCTCAAGCTGGTCGATGTATTTGGCAAAAGCCGTGAGATTTCAGGCAACATCAATGAAATAGACCTACTGAACAAGCGCATCGTTCTCGACTGAGATCGCAACATAAAAAAGAGCCTTCTTTCGACTCTTGATTCAAAATAATTAAACCGCTAGGGGAGTTTTATACTGAGAGTTCCGTCACCCACGGAGCGACCCTTAGAACCTGATCCGGGTGATGCCGGCGGAGGGAAGCGGCGACTTGAACCTGTCACGTTCTAATCGCCGTGTGCCCTTGGGCACCGGCGATTTTTTTTGCCACCAACGCAAGCGTGGAGTGTGGACATGAAAACCATCGAAGGCCTCTACCTCATCACCGACCATAACCGTGACGGGCAACTGAAACGCCGGGTACAGGCAGCCCTCAAGGGAGGTGCACGGATCGTTCAATACCGGGACAAGAGCCGGCCCACCAGCGAGCAGGTCGACGAGGCCAGAGAACTTCGCAACCTCTGCCACAAGTTCGGCGCCCTCTTTCTGGTCAACGATGACCCGGAACTGGCCTTGGCCTGCGAAGCCGACGGTGTTCACCTCGGCCAGGGAGACGGTACCATCGCCGAAGCCCGCAAACGCCTCGGCCATGACCGTATCATCGGCATGTCGACCCGCACCGTCGAACAAGCACTCAAAGCCGAAATGCAGGGGGCTGACTACGTAGCTGTCGGCAGTATCTTTGCCACCGCAACCAAACAGGACGCCGTGGTTGTAGGACTCGAAGTTCTCAAAAAAGTCCGCCGGGCGGTCAACATACCGCTGGTGGCGATAGGCGGCATCGACTGCAATGGCGCCTCGGAAACCCTGGACGCCGGGGCAGACGCGGTGGCGGTAATTTCCACGGTTATGGCCAGCACCTCGCCCGAAGTAGCCGCCCGCGAACTTGCACTGCTGTTCAACCGCCGCAAACCTTTCCCGCAAGGACGGGTACTTACCGTAGCCGGTTCCGACTCCGGCGGCGGCGCCGGCATTCAGGCCGACATCAAAACCATCACCCTGCTTGGCGGCTATGCTACCAGCGCCATCACCGCCCTGACCGCCCAGAACACCAAGGGAGTAAGCGGCATCCACCCGATCCCCGCCGATTTCGTCGGTGAACAGATCAGGGCAATACTCACTGACATCGGCAGTGACACCATCAAGACCGGGATGCTTTTCGCTCCCGAAATTGTCGCCATGGTCGCCCAGGCCATAAGACGCCACTCGCTTCTCGCCGTTGTCGATCCGGTGATGATTGCCAAAGGGGGAGCCTCGCTGCTGCAACCCGAGGCAGTCGAAATTTTCAAAATCGAGCTGATCCCCGAGACCTACCTACTCACCCCCAATCTGCCCGAAGCCGAGGAACTAACCGACCTGCCAGTGAAAACCGAAGCGGATATGGAACAAGCGGCGTACAAACTGCAGCAAATGGGAGCACGCAACGTGCTGATCAAGGGGGGACACCTCAAAGGTGACGCCGTCGACCTGCTACTGGCCGGCGAAAAGCTGCACCGGCTGCCGGCCGAACGGATAGCCACCGGCAATACCCATGGCACCGGCTGCACCTTTTCTGCTGCCATCGCCACCTTTCTGGCCTGTGGCCTGCCGCTGATCGCGGCGGTCGACGCTGCAAAAACCTACATCACCAACGCCATCAGCTTGACCACCACCATCGGTTCCGGCCATGGCCCGGTAAACCATTATCAAGCGGCCAGAAAACAGCCTGGCCAGACACCATAACTACGCCATTGATCCATTGCCAAAACCCGAAGCCCGCGATTACATCCGCGGAATCCAGATTTCAGAGGTAAGCAAATGACTCAGCTCGAACTCGCCCGCCAGGGCATTATTTCCGACAAGATGAAACAAGCGGCTGCCATCGAGGGGATCGACCCGGAGATTCTGCGCCAGCGCATCGCCGAAGGAACCGCCATCGTCTGCCATAACAACCGGCACACCAACGGCATCCCTCTGGCCGTCGGTAAAGGCCTGCGCACCAAGGTCAATGCCAACATCGGCACCAGCAAAGACGACAAGAGCATCGACAAAGAGATGGAAAAGGCCAGAGTCGCCGTCGCGGCTGGCGCCGACGCCATCATGGACCTCTCCACCGGCGGGCCGATCGACGAAATCCGCGCTGCCATTATCTCCCAGACCAATGCCTGCATCGGCTCGGTCCCGCTCTACCAGGCCGCCGTTGATACGGTGACCCGCAAGAACAAGGCCATGGTCGACATGACGGTCGACGAAATCTTCGAAGGCATCATCAAGCACCTCGATGACGGCGTCGACTTCATCACCGTCCACTGCGGCGTCACCCGCGCCAGCGTCGATCGTATGGACAAAGAAGGGCGCATCATGGAAGTAGTCTCCCGTGGCGGCTCTTTCACTATCGGGTGGATGACCCACAACAATGCCGAAAACCCCCTTTACGAACATTTCGACCGGCTGCTCGAAATCGTCAAGCCCTATGATGCCACTCTGTCCCTCGGCGACGGCTTCCGCCCCGGTTGCCTGGCCGACGCCACCGACCGTGCCCAGATTCAGGAACTGATTATCCTCGGTGAACTGACCCAACGTGCCTGGGACGCCGGCATTCAAGTCATGATCGAAGGGCCAGGGCATATGCCGTTGAACCAGATCGAGGCCAACATCCAGCTGCAGAAGCGACTCTGCCACGGCGCCCCCTTCTACGTACTTGGACCGCTGGTCACCGACATCGCCCCCGGCTACGATCACATCACCAGCGCGATCGGTGGAACCCTGGCCGCTGCAGCCGGAGCCGACTTCTTATGTTATGTCACCCCCAGTGAACATCTGGCATTACCGACCGTGGCCGACGTTCACGAAGGAGTCATCGCCAGCCGCATCGCCGCCCATGCCGGGGATATCGTCAAAGGGGTGCCCGGTGCCATCGAAAAAGACAACGCCATGGCCCGTTGCCGCAAAGCCCTCGATTGGGAAGGCCAATTCAAGCTGGCCCTCGACCCCGAAAAAGCCCGCCGCATCCGCGCCGAATCGAAGGTGGATGAAGAACACGGGGCCTGTACCATGTGTGGCGAATTCTGTGCCTACAAGGTCATGAACGACCGAAAAGAAAAAATGGCGGGATAAGCTCCACCCCTTTCGCTCACAAGAATGCCCCGACGTTATGCGCCGGGGCATTTTTTATTTAAACTTAGGAATAAATTACGACAACGGCACTAAATCACTTCACTAAACCACCAGCTAAAGGTAAACTAATCTTCTGTTTGTAGAATTTTCCATCACAGTGGATAGAACCTTGACCTCTCACGCAGCGTTTTCACATCGGGGGAAAAAAGTCAAACGGCTCGCATCGGTCCTGCTGTTTCTGGCCATCCTTTGCTTCGTCCCACTCCGGACTGACGCTGCCCCTGCCCCGCCAAAACAAGTTCTCGTTCTGCACTCCTACTCCCCTGACTATCCCTGGACAGTCGACATCATGCAGGGCATGAATGAGGTTTTCCGCTCATCAGGCCTGGAGGTGCGTCTGCAGGTCGAATACCTCGACACAAAGCGCTACCACGATCCCTATTACCTGGCCGACCTCCTTGAAAAAACCCTGAAATACAAACTGCGAGGGCGATCATTCGACCTGGTGTTACTTTCCGACGACTCGGCCATCGACTTCGCCCTTGAACACCGCAATGATATGTTTGCAGGAACCCCTATCGTCTTTTGCGGGGCCAACGATTTCAAACCAGAGATGATTGCGGGCGTAGAAGACATCACCGGTGTCGGCGAATATTCCAGCGTTCAGGAAACCATCAACCAGATCCTGCGCATGCATCCCCAAACCACTGAACTGGTGGTTATCGGAAACACTCGCAACATCACCGACCGCCTGCTGAAAAAACGTTTGCTGTCATTTGTTCCCAAATTTGAAGACAACCTGAAATTTAGCTATTGGGACAACCTCGACCTCCATGACCTAAGCACCAGGATCAGCCAGCTCAAACCGGGCCAGGTCATTCTTTTCAACAGCGTCGTCACTTACGAAGCCGGCGGCGTGCTGATGCTCTCAGAAAGCGCTCCTCGCTTACGACGCGTCTCAACGGTCCCGATGTACAGCTTGTGGCATTTTGCTCTTGGCAAGGGGATTGTCGGAGGCATGCTGGTCAACTCGAAACGTCAGGGTGAACTGGCGGCCCAGCTGGCTGTACGGGTACTGCAGGGGGAAAACCCGAAGGCCATCCCTGCCATCCTGAGCGGCACCAATGAATTCATGTTCGACTACAACGAGTTAAAAGCGTTCAACATCCCCCTATCGCTACTCCCCGAAGGAAGCACGGTGATCAATCTGCCGAGCAGTTTTTACCAGGTCAACAAGAGACTCCTCTGGACGGCCATCGGGATCGCGCTGCTGCTGGTGCTCGGCTTGCTGGTTTTGCTTGCCAACATTGCCTCTCGCCAGAGAGCCGAAACAGCGCTGCGCCAGGCATTGCTCGATGCCGAAATATCACGAAACCGGATTTCAGCCATTCTCAAATCAGTTGCCGACGGTCTGATGGTAACGGACCTGAAAAACCAAATAACACTTCTCAATCGCAAAGCCGAGAACCTTCTCGGCATCCGTTTCGAAGAAATAGAACAAAAACCGGTTGAGGATGTCCTTGAAAAAGGCACTCTACTGAGTCAGCTTACCGCAACTCCAGCCGAAGAAACGCACAATGAACTGATCAAACAGGAAACATTCGAGCAAGGCTGCAAAATCGAACGATATGTCCAGGCGATCACCTCACCGGTCATTTCCCGCGAAGGAGAAACAACCGGCCGCATCACCCTGTTGCGCGACATGACCCGCGAGAAGGAGATCGACCGCATGAAGAACGAATTTATATCCACCGCGGCCCACGAACTGCGTACCCCCCTGACCTCGGTAAAGGGATTTGCCGAACTGTTGCTGAATCAACCAGACGTCACTCCCGAAAATCAACTAAAATACCTCTCCATCATCAACGACAATGCTGACCTTCTGGATAAAATCGTCACAGATCTGCTTGACCTAAGCCGCATAAATACCGGGCAAGGCGTTGTCCTGAATCGTCAGCCCTGTTCGATCCATGAACTACTGGACGCCTGGGTAAAAACGGTTAAAAAACAACACATGAACCGACGCATCGAGGTGACTCTGGACAATCACGAAATTGCAACAGACCTTGATCGAAACAAAATAGTGCAAGTCCTTGAAAACCTGTTCAGCAATGCCG
>JBFHFM010000248.1:0-5741 GCA_041583595.1 Trichloromonas sp.
CTGCTTGAGGTGTTGCAAGCCGCTGGAGTCGGTCGCTTCATCTTTTCTTCGACTGCGGCGGTGTATGGTATTCCGGAAATCATACCGGTTGGTGAAAGCGCTCCACTGCTGCCGATTAATCCCTATGGCGCATCGAAGATGATGACCGAACGGTTTCTGGCCGATCTTTCGTTTGCTGAAGATAACTTCAATTACGTGGCTCTGCGCTATTTCAACGTCGCTGGCGCCGATCCGCAAAGTCGCATCGGCCAGGATTACAAGAACCCGACTCACCTGATCACCCGGGCGCTCAAGACCGCAAAGGGCGAGTATGACAAACTGCAGGTTTTTGGCACCGACTATCCAACCCCGGACGGAACCTGCATTCGTGACTACATCCATGTTGACGATCTCGCCGCCGCCCACCTTGTTGCTTTGCAGCATCTGTTCGATGGTGGACAGAGCGAGATTTTCAATTGCGGCTACGGACATGGATATTCAGTCAAAGAAGTGGTTGATGTGGCGAAGAGGGTAACCGGAGTCGATTTCAGCGTAGAGGATGTCCCCCGGCGTGAGGGTGATCCTCCGGCTTTGATTGCCGACAATGGGCGAATTACCGGAATGCTGGGGTGGGTTCCCCGGTTTAATAATCTGGAGTATATTATAGAAACAGCCTGGGCTTGGGAAAAGGCCCTTGTGGATCTTAAAAAGCGTGTTGAAGCCTGACTAACCGTACAGGTGGGTCTAGAGTTTCTACAGATTTAGACAGGATGGGGGGAGAAGTGGCAAAACGAAACAGGCGACTTGGCGAAATGTTAGTCAAAGCCGGGAAAATCGATGAATTTCAGCTCAATTCTGCGCTTTCTTATCAGCGCCATTGGGGTGGGCAAATCGGTTCGTCCCTGGTCAAGCTGGGATATATTGGTGAAGAGGATCTGCTCAGGTTTCTTTCCGAGCAGTTGAACCTGACTCGTATCGACTTGTCGCGCATTTCGATTTCTCCGGAAGTTCTGCATTATGTCCCGGTGGAAAAGGCGTTGGAATACAATATTATTCCCGTCGACCGCAAAGAGATGAATGGCACGATCTATCTGTTGATTGCCATGTCCAATCCGACCAACCTGATCGTCCTTGACGCCCTGCAGTTTGCTACCGGATGTCGGGTGCGGCCGGCGCTGGCTTCGCATGATTCGATCCGGGAGGCTATTGAGCGCTGTTATGGATCTCTTCCCCCAAGGGTCAAGACGCTGGATGATCCGCCCGTCGAGGTCAAACCTCTGCCGGACATCGATCCATTTCATTTTCCTCCGGTCAAACAGGAGCAAGACACGCATAGGACGATCGATGAGAAGTTTGAGCTGTTAATCAAGGTGCTCATGGAAAAGGGCCTGTTGTCGATCAGCGACTTCGAACGCCTTAAATAAGGGCAACGGGTAGAGCACATTTCGGGCGTCTGGGGTGATTATCATGGTGAATCCGTTTCGCAGTATTTTCTGGGCGCGTCTGCGCGGCAATCGCATGGCGTTATTCGGCGCCGCCATCGTCGCCGGAATGTTCGTACTAGCCGTTCTGGCGCCACTGCTGGCCGGTGATCCGGGAGCCATCGATATTGCCCAGCGTCTGCAAGCGCCATCCCTGAATCATTTGCTGGGGACCGACGATCTTGGCAGGGACGTGCTTTCCCGCATTCTCTACGGGGCACGCATCTCGCTGCTGGTCGGCTTTGTCGCCGTTGGCATCGCCAGTGTCATCGGTATCGTCCTGGGTGCTTTGTCCGGTTATTATGGCCGCTGGGTCGATTCCCTGATCATGCGCTTCGTTGATATCATGCTCTGTTTCCCGACTTTTTTCCTGATCCTTGCGGTCGTGGCTTTTCTTGAGCCCTCGATCTGGAACATCATGATTATCATCGGTCTAACCGGTTGGATGGGGGTGGCACGTTTGGTTCGTGCCGAATTTCTCTCCTTGCGCGAACGGGATTTTGTCCAGGCCGGGCGGGCTTTGGGGGCCTCTGACGCCCGTTTGATTTTTCGTCACATCCTGCCCAATGCCCTGTCGCCAGTGCTGGTTTCCGCCACGCTTGGAGTCGCGGGGGCGATTCTGACTGAAAGCGCGCTGTCTTTTCTCGGGATTGGCGTACAGCCACCGACGCCCTCCTGGGGCAATATGCTGATTACCGGCAAACAGACCCTCGGCACCGCCTGGTGGCTCTCGGCTTTTCCCGGGCTGGCGATCCTGGTGACGGTGCTCGGTTATAACCTGCTGGGAGAGGGAATTCGTGATGCCCTCGACCCGCGCATCCGTGAGTAGACATGAGCCATTCCACCATCGGTCGCAACGACCTCTGCCTTTGCGGCAGCGGTAAAAAATATAAAAAATGCTGCCTTGACCGCGCACCTGCCTCAGCATCGATTCCGGCGGAGATCTCCCCGTCCGAATTGGTTCGGCGCCGTGGGCAGGCCTTCTCCGCAGGGGATTTTGCCTTCATTTACGACACCTACCATCCCGATTCCAACTTTCGGTCTCAGTTTCAAGATCGCCAGGCGTATATCTCCATGGGGAAAAATTCCCTTGGGCGGGATTTTCAAATCGAACAGTGCCGGGTGCTCAAGGAAGAGGTCGGTGCCGAGGATGCTCGGGTGCTGTTTTATCTCGCTACCCGTTATCGTGGGCAGAGGGAAGAGACATTTGAATTGTCGCTGTTTTTGCCCACAGAGGGTGGTTGGCGCTACCATTCGAGTCAAAAAATGGCCCGGACGGAGTTTGCCGGTGCGGTAGATGCAATCGATTGGGCTGACTTCGAATGTGTCAAGGACAAGGTGTTTTTCTGATGCCACCATCCGTACAGATTATTGATGATCGTCTGCTCGAATCCCTTTCTCTCGCGGCCCGGCAGTTCCCCCGCCTAAGGCAGAATTACAATCTGCATGCCAGCTACGACGAGCCCTGCCAGCGCTTGCTCAATGCCGTGGAGCCGGGTTCGTACCTTCGTCCCCATCGTCATTTCGAAAATGCCAAGCCCGAATGTTTCGTCCTGTTGCGCGGGCGCATGGTGGTGTTGATTTTTTCGGATGACGGTCAGATTCAGCAGAGGATTCCCTTGTCGGTTGGAACCGGTTGCCAGGGCGTCGATATCCCCGCAGGCCTCTGGCATTCTCTTGTATCTCTCGAGTCTGGCTCGGTTTTTCTGGAAACCAAGCCCGGACCGTACCAGGCCCTTTCCGATAAGGATTTTGCTCCCTGGGCTCCCGGTGAAGGCAGTCCCGAGGCAGGGGCTTACCTGCAGTTTCTCGAAAGCGCTTGCCGGTCGCGTTAGAGGAGGTTGTTGTGCCTGCGTCCAATGCTCCCCGTGCCCACTGGGCCAGCCGTTTCGGGTTTATTCTGGCGGCTGCCGGCAGTGCCATCGGGCTTGGTAATATCTGGAAATTCCCCTACATCACCGGTCAAAATGGCGGCGGTGCTTTTGTGCTGGTCTACCTGGCCTGCATCGTTCTGGTCGGGATGCCGATCATGATGGCTGAATTTCTTATCGGCCGCCATGGCCAGCGAAATGCGGTTGGTTCCTTTGCCTCACTAGAGGGGAAGGGGAGTCCCTGGTGCCTGGTCGGGTGGCTGGGGGTGGCCGCATCGTTCGTTCTTCTCTCCTTTTATTCGGTTGTGGCCGGTTGGAGTTTCGCTTACCTTTTTAAGGCGGTTTCCGGAGCGCTGGCCGGTCGTAGTGCCGACGAGATCAATGCTTTGTTCGGTCAGCTTGTCAGCTCTCCCGGACTGCTGATTTTCTGGCAGGCTTTGTTTATTGTCAGCACGGTGGGGATTGTTCTCGGTGGTATTCGAGGAGGTATTGAGCGCTGGAGCAAGATTCTCATGCCGCTACTCTTTCTCCTGCTGGTCCTTTTATTTCTTCGCGGGATGTTCTCTCCGGGAGCGCGGGCCGGTCTCGAATTCATGTTCCGTCCCGACTTTCACAAGCTGACACCGGCGGCCCTCCTTGACGCTTTAGGTCACGCCTTTTTTACCCTTTCATTAGGGGCCGGGGTCATGATTACGTATGGCTCCTATCTCGATAGGGATACCGATCTCTTTTCTCTCTCCCTGCGTATCACATTGCTCGACACGATGGTGGCTCTGCTTGCCGGACTGGCCATTTTTCCCATCGTCTTTGCTTCTGGCCTTGAGCCCGCTGCCGGGCCCGGCCTGGTCTTTCAGACCATTCCCATTGTCTTCTCAACCCTGCCATTCGGTTCGGTGCTGGCGACGATTTTCTTCATCCTGCTTGCCTTTGCCGCCCTTTCTTCGTCGATCTCCATGCTCGAAGCCGTGGTCGCCTACCTGATTGATGAAAAAAAATGGTCGCGGACGCTGGCAACCCTGCTGGTTGGTGCCGCCGCCTTTTTATTCGGTCTTCCTTCGGCGCTCTCTTTTAATCGCTGGGCTGAGGTAAAGCCTTTCTTCGGTAAGAATTTTTTCGATCTTTGCGACATGGTTGTGTCTTCGTACATGCTGCCCCTCGGGGGGCTCTTCGTTGCGATCTATGCGGGCTGGTTCTGGAAAGGGACAGAAGAAAAATCCGAACTGGTAGGGCCGACCAGTCGGCCCTGGCTCTTTCCCCTATGGCATTTTCTGTTGCGCTTTGTTGCCCCGGCGGCGGTGCTGATCATTCTTCTTAACCAGATCGGTATTATTACGGGATAGTTCATGCCAGAGCTTCCAGAGGTTGAAACCACCCGGCGGGGACTTGCTCCGCTGGTTACAGGAAAGGTCATCGTTTCAGTGGTGACCCGGACGGACGGACTGCGCTGGCCTTTTCCTGATCGACTTGGTGAAATCCTGGCCGGGCAGAGCATCCTCGCGCTGGAGCGTCGGGCCAAATATCTGCTGCTGCGTTGTGATAGCGGCACCCTCATTCTGCATCTGGGAATGTCGGGGTATCTGCGGGTGGTTTCACACGAACTCCCGGCTGGTCGCCATGACCACGTTGATCTGGTCTTTGCTGACGGCAGCTGTCTGCGGTTTAACGATTGCCGTCGTTTCGGTGCCCTGTTGTGGACGACCGAGGACCCTGCGTTACATCCGCTGCTGGTTGGACTGGGACCTGAACCTTTTGACGAAGGGATGACCGGTGATTGGTTGTATCGGCTGTCACGCGGGCGAAAACTTGCGGTCAAGCCGTTCATTATGGATCAGCAGATTGTCGTAGGCGTCGGCAATATTTACGCCAGCGAGGCCTTGTTTCGTGCGGGCATTGATCCCGCCAGGGCGGCGGGGAGGGTGGGGCTTACACGTTACCGCAGGTTGGCTTCGGTGATTCGCGAGGTTCTTGGTGAGGCTATCGCCGCCGGCGGCACCACCCTCCGCGATTTTCGCAACAGCGAGGGGCGCCCTGGTTATTTCGCCATTCAGTTGCAAGTCTACGGACGGGAGGGAGCGCCCTGTCCCCGTTGTGAACAGCCAATTCAGCAACGCTCCATTGGCCAGCGTTCCACTTATTACTGCCGGGCCTGCCAACGCTGATTTGATCCTATGGCCTCCACGGAGATATTCATGGACGAATACCATTTCACTATTCCCTACGCGGTGCGGGTTGCCGATGTTAATTACGGTGGTCATTTCTCTAACGCTGCCGTGCTCAATTTTTTTCAGGATGCCCGTATCGAATTTCTGGGAGCACTCGGTCCCTACAGCGAACTGAACATCGGAGAGGGCCGGGGGATCATTCTGCCCGAGGCTCATGTGCGCTACCTGGCCGAGATGTTTCTTGGTGA
>JBFHFM010000249.1:0-5712 GCA_041583595.1 Trichloromonas sp.
CGTAAATTCCGGCCACTTTCACAAATGCCGCCGGTATCGTTGAAGGCGGATGAACTCGAAAAACTCGTTCTCGAATTACAGACGGACGAACCCGTTGCAAAGGCCCCGGCCGACAAAGTGCCATAAGCCAGCGGCAAAGGTTGCAGGTTCCTGAAAACTTTTGATCAACAACGGCACTTGACGGCTACCGGACGCTGACTCCGCCGCTCGGTTGGTCATCAATAGCCGTCGCTGCTTTGCTCCCCCCAATGTTCAAAGCCCCAGGATTTGAATTTAGGAATCCAGGGGGATTGGGTTTTTGACTCAAGTTCGCGCACCTTCGGCTTTTCAAGTACGGGGGCAGGAGTCGTTTCCGGCTTTTCGAGGACAGGAACAAGAGAGGTTTCCGGCGTTTCGACAACGGAGACAGGAGCCGTTTCCGCCTTTTCGAGAGGCTGAGTCAGGCTGTTTTTTTCAACTTCAGAGGGGACCATATTTTCGGGAAGACGCGCCGATTCAGGAGCCGGAGTCAATGGCTCAACGGGCTGAGTCAGCCCCGGTTTCGCTGTAGAATCGTTGCTGGTTGAGACCAGATCCGGAGCGGATAAAGGCTGCGAAGACGACTCAACCTGGGGAGCGCGTCCGTCCTGAAGTTTTTCGTAAAAGCCGGCAAAGGCAGCCTCTACCCCCTTATCCGTAGCAAAAGAACGGTCAGGATAAAAATAGTCGACAACGGCAACGACTGTTTCGTTGCTGGGATCGACAAACTGCACATGCAAACTTTGCAGACGGGTGAGCATATTTCCGTCAACATCCAGGTCGGGACCTTCCTGGGTGAAAAAACGAACGACCAGGTCAGGATCGCCATCCCCGGCCTCAAGAACGGTCATCCCCATGTGCTGCAATTGTTCACTTATCTTTGGTGCCAGCAACCAGGGATCCTTCGGCGGCGCGAGCAAAGTGACATCAGAGACAGTATTCCAGTCAACACTCGGCGCGACATCGACATGCAAGGAAGAACACCCGAAAAGACAGAGCAACATCGACCAGAGTCCCCAACGCAAAAGCCCAGAAAACTGCATGCACACCCCTCCTTGACAAAAAAGGCCTCCATTATCAGAGACCCTTTTTGATATCGAACCGTTAATTTTTATATCCCCGCTAAAAAGACGCAACACCTAAGCTCACAGCTCCAGACAGACCAGAAGCTACAAGCGACTCTCTAAAACGGGATATCATCATCGGGATTAAAAGGCGGCTCGGCGACATCTTCATAAACCGGCGCGGGACGCTGGGCCGACTGTCCCCCCTGACGGGGAGCCGAATAGCCGCTTTGGCGGTTACCACTATCCCGCTGACCACCCCCTTCATCACCTCGGCCACCGAGCATCTGCATCTGATCGGCGACAATCTCGGTAATATAGCGCTTGTTTCCGTCCCGGTCATCGTAAGAACGGGTCGTGATCTTGCCTTCGATGTAAACCTGTTTGCCCTTGTGCAGAAACTTGCCGCAGATTTCCGCCAACTGCCGCCAGGCGACAATGTTGTGCCACTCGGTCTTTTCCTGCATTTCGCCACTTTTATCCTTGTAACGCTCGGATGTCGCGAGAGAAAAGTTCACGACAGCAGCCCCTGAAGGGGTGTAGCGAAGTTCGGGATCTTTGCCGAGATTACCAACCAAAATAACTTTATTTACGGACATTAAAGGCCTCCACTGCATAAATTTTGAACGAGTCTATCGGAAATCCCCCCCCCTGTAAAGGCCTTTTAGGACCGGTAAAATCTCGGATGAAAGGCGGATTCAACCATCCCTCAACACACAACAATGTCTCCCCGGCGAAGGCCGGGTTCCAGTAGCCTATTGCAGCGACGACACTGAAGCCAGTCTCTACAATGCCCCTTGTCCCGTTGCCGTAACCATTTTCTCAAAAAAACGGTCATACGTCTCCGCCACGGCCCCCCAATCATAATGGGCGACAAAAGACTGGGTCGACAGCTGCCGCACCTGGTCGATATGGCGGCACCGCTCCGCCAATCGCTGCACAAGATCATCCAAACCGGTATAGAAAAATTGCCCCTGCAAAGCCTGAGGCACATGCTCGGGATAAGCGAGACGATAGGGTAGCAGCGGGCAAGTGTTGCAGTACAAAGCCTGCACCACACTAGCGCCAAAAAAGTCATGCACCGAGGTAACCGGAAGGATATCGGCGTGCCAGAGCCAAGCGGCATACTCGGCGAAATCTTTGGCAAAGCCCCAATGGACAATACGGCCCCCCAGGCGGGATCTAGCCTCGGCAAAAATCGGCGGCTGCTTGCGGAAAGCTTCTCCCAGCACCGCCAGTTCAAATGGAACCCCCATGGCGTCTAAGCGAAACAGAGCCTGAAAGAATTCATCGGGGTTCTTGTCATATTCCCAACGGTGATTCCAGAGCAGTAGCGCTGGTCTATTCTGGGTACCGGGTGTCGGAGGACACCAGGTATCGAGCTTAAGCAAATCGAGCCCAAGCGGCAAGGTGCTACTTTTAGCGACAATCCCCTCAATACTTGCCATTTCGTTATAATCGGGAAAATCACCGAGAAAACCGCCGAGCGCGCCAAGAAAGGCGGTGCGGTGATAATCGGAATTGAACAGCACGGCATCGGCTGCCAGAGCGCTGCTGTAATTGATAAAACCGTAATGGACGTCGCGCTTCAGCTGGCGATCAGCATCGGTGGGAGACCAGGGATAGGTCAGCTGGTTTTCGTGAAAGTAGAGAGCCGTCGGAATGGCCGCTGTAACCGACCGGGTCAGGGCCTGAAAAGTGGTCAGGTCGAGCATGTCGGTAGCCAGCAGCAGGTCGGGCCGTTGCTGCTCGGCTAAAAAACGCCGGGCTAAAGTCACCGCGCCGCCGTGCATCCGCCATTTCCAGTGCTGGCCGGACAGGCCGAGAATACGCACCCGGTGCCGGCTGTGGGCGGCATATTCTTCGGCCCAGGCGGCGTGGGATCCGGTTAGATAGGGTTCAAGAAGCAGAATGTCCACGACTGCGACCGCTACCCCTGGTCCTCTTCCACCAGACGGTAGGCCTCTTCGACCAGGGCGTCGGCCAGCTCGGCCTGGGGCACCTTGCGCACCACCTCGCCATGTCGAAACAACAACCCCTGCCCTTTGCCGCCGGCGATGCCCACATCGGCCTCCCGCGCTTCGCCGGGACCATTGACGACACACCCCATGACCGCCACGGTGATCTTTTTCGGCAGATCGTGCAGACGACGCTCCACCTCTTCGGCAATCGGAATCAGGTCGATCTGGCAACGGCCACAAGTGGGACAGCTGACAAAAATCGGGCCGCGCTCCCGCAGCCCCAGCGCCTTGAGGATCTCCCAGCCGACCCGCACCTCTTCCACCGGGTCACCGGTCAAGGAGACCCTCAGGGTATCGCCGATACCATCATACAGAAGGGTACCGATGCCTATAGCGCTTTTGATGGTGCCGCTCCAGGTGGTCCCCGCCTCGGTGATACCGATGTGCATGGGATAATCGACCTGGGCCGCCAGGAGCCGATAGGCGTCGACAGTACGGCGGATATCCGAGGCCTTCAGGCTGATCTTAATCTGATCGAAACCCAGATCCTCGAGAATGCGAACGTGACCAAGAGCGCTTTCAACCATCGCTTCAGCGCTGGGATGACCGTATTTTGTCAGCAGGTCCTTCTCCAGCGAACCACCGTTGACACCGATACGGATCGGAACACCGCGCTCGGCGCAGGCCTTGACCACCTCCTGCACCTTCCACCGCTCACCGATATTGCCTGGATTGATGCGCAACCCGTCGACCCCTCCAGCCAGAGCCGTCAGCGCCAGTTGGTAGTCGAAGTGAATATCGGCGATCAGCGGCAGTGAACTTTCGGCACAAATCGCCCGCAGCGATTCGGCCGCAGCGCGATCAGGAACCGCACAACGCACGATTTCGCAACCGGCATCAGACAGAGCACCTATCTGAGCAAGGGTGGCGGAAACGTCGCGGGTATCGGTGTTGCACATCGACTGAACAGACACCGGCGCCCCACCTCCCACCTTGACGTTACCTACTTTGACCTGACGGGTTTTACCTGGCATCGAGAGACTCCTGTAAGGCTGGCCGGTGGCAGGACAATGGGTCGTACCACCGGCAAATCATCCGGAGGCAGAGTGTAGAATTGCTCGGTACAGAAGTCAAGTCAGCGGGTTCGGGATTCGGCATGCCTTAAAGCCCCGCTGAAAAAAGCTGAGGCGGTCGACAGCCGTCACCCCTGCGCGTCGTGAGTCGGATGCCCTTGGGGCAGCAGAAAGCTGACTTTCGTCCCCAGACCTCGCGAGCTTTCAACAAAGATCTCACCGCCATGCGCCTCGATAATCCCTTTGACAATCCCCATACCAAGGCCCAGACCACCTACTGCGGTATTCGACGTATCCGCGCGATAAAACTTATCAAAGATCCGTTCCACCTGCTCGGGACTCATGCCGATCCCTTCGTCGGCAACGGAAACTTTGAGCCAATCATTCTCTATCTGGCAGACAATCCGAATTGTCCCGCCTGCGGGGGAATATTTCACCGCGTTGCTCAACAAGTTGTCCAGCACCTGGGTTATTTTTTTGTCGTCCATTTCGACCAGGATTGTTCTTTCAGACGTCTCCAGGATGAACTCATGCCGATTGGTCTCTAGTTTAAAATGTGAGACAATCTCCTGAACCAATGAGAGAAACTCATGTGGAGACCGATCCAGAAGCAGTTGCCTACCGGTTTCAATCCGCCCGACGTCGAGCAGATCATCAATTATACGTCCCAGGGCCTCGGCCTTTTTGACAATACAGGCGGCAAATTCCCGCCGCTGATTTTCATCAATCGTTTCCATATGATATTCACTGAGCAAAAGCTCTGCAAAACCAAGAATCGACGTTAACGGCGTGCGTAATTCGTGTGCTGTGATGGAAATCAACTCGCTCTTCATGCGATCGACTTCCTGCTCCCGGGTCACATCACGCAGAATGGTTACCGCCCCATGGACTGAACCGTCTTGGCCAAGAACGATCGACGAACGCGCCTGAATGGACCGCGGTTCCTCTTTGCCCCAATCAAACAACTGAAGCAGGAGTTGAAAAGACGAGTCACTAGTGGTCTGAAGGGCCACCAGGCGTTCATTGAACACCGGTTCCCGGATCAGTTCAGCAACCGGCTGCAATAACTTCTCTCGCAAGTTACCTGACAAGAGTGTCTCTGCAGCTTTGTTCATCAGCACGACCCGATTTTTTTGATCCGTAACAATAAGCCCATCCGCGACGGAACTCAGAATCGCATCGATTTTATCCCTTGCTATTTCGGCATCCGCCAGGGAGAGTTGCAGGCGGTGCTCATACAAGCGGCGATCCAGGGCGTTTCCCAAAATTTCGGCAACGGTCCTGAAACAGACAAAGTCGAATTTATTCCAGATTTGTTTTTCACGAACCGACTCAAACCCCAAAGCACCGACCAGTTGCCCATTGCGGATGATCGGAACCACCACCACCGACAAAACGTCCCGCTTCTGCCAATATGTTTTTTCAAATTCATACTCAGCCGGCAACGCCCCGACATCAGGAATGTGAACTGTTTCAAACTGGTACAGCCTCTCAATCACCAGAGACCGCTTTTGGGCCACGAATTCCTGCAATGCCGTATTCGGACCAGCCAGGCCGGAAGCCTCCCATTCATAGGATGGGTCGAGCATCGAACCA
>JBFHFM010000250.1:0-5675 GCA_041583595.1 Trichloromonas sp.
AAAAAAAACCCGGGCGGGGACCCGGGGATCGCAAAAATATCTCTTTTTCGGGGAATCAGCCGACTCTGGAGGAGGTTTGATGGCTGGAAAAGAGATATCGCGGAAACTGTTTGTTTTATCGTTGCGGCTACAGCGGGCAGGGCTGCCAGGGAAGATCCTGGGCCTCGGCTACCGGCTGATTGCAGAGCAGGCCGCCATGGGTGTTGATGCCCTTATGTAGTGCCTGGTCTTCTCTGACCGCGTCCAAAAGCCCCCGAGCGGCTATCTTGCGCACATAGGGGAGGGTGACGTTGGTCAGGGCGTAGGTGCTGGTGCGGCTGACGGCTCCGGGCATATTGGCTACGCCGTAGTGCAGCACACCGTCTACCGTGTAGACCGGTTTATCGTGGGTCGTCGGGTGGATGGTTTCGACACAACCTCCCTGATCGACCGCTACATCGACGATCACACTCCCGGCTTCCATCTCTTTGAGCAGGCCGCGCTTTACCAGCGTCGGCGCCCGCGCCCCGGTGACCAGCACCGCGCCGATCAGCAGATCGGCCCGGCAGACCTCATCCTCGATGTTCTGCGAGTTGCTCATCAGGGTATGGATGCGGTTGCCGTACTGATTGTCGAGCATGCCGAGCCGTCGTGAGTCGAGGTCGATAATGGTTACGTCGGCACCCATGCCGACTGCGATGCGCAGGGCGTTGCTGCCGACGGTGCCGCCGCCGAGAATGACCACTTTGCCGGGACGAACTCCTGGAGCTCCGCCGAGCAGGACGCCTTTGCCGCCGTTTTCCTTCTGCAGGAAATGGGCTCCCACCTGTACCGACATGCGCCCCGCTACTTCACTCATCGGATGCAGCAGTGGCAGGGAACCGTCTGTAAGCTGCACCGTTTCGTAGGCGATGCCGGTGACCTGACGCTCAAGGAGCATCCGGGTCAGTTCAGGAGCCGGGGCCAGGTGCAGATAGGTAAAGAGGATCTGCTCCCGGCGCAGCAGATTATATTCGGCCGGCAGTGGCTCTTTGACCTTGACGATCATCTCTGCGCTGGCATAAAGTTCAGTGGCCGAGTTGACCAGATTGGCACCGACCGCCCGATAGTCCTCGTCGTTGATTCCGCTGCCGACTCCGGCCGAACTTTCGACCAGAACCTGATGGCCGTCTTCGACCAGGGTTCGCACACCGGCTGGCGCTATTCCGACCCGGTATTCATGGGTCTTGATCTCTTTGGGTAGACCAATAATCATTTTATTACCACTAAAAATTGTTCAGTGAGAATAACGACAGTCGTCGGCTCCGTCAAGCAAAAACAGATTGGGCTGCCGGGCTTTCATGAGTTATCTTGATTCTATCATCTGTCGGGGGTTTGTTAAGGGCCTTCCGGCTATTCTGGAATATATCATGAGCAGATTTATTCAACGTCATTTTCAGATTCCCCGTGCCGAAATCGGCTACCTGCGTTTTATTCTCGAGAGTTACGACGGTCTGGCGGTCGTGAGTACCCTCGACAACCGTGCAGCGTTGGTAGAAATCACTTTTTCCGAGTCCCGCCGCCAGGATGTCGAGGGGTTGTTGGAGTCCCTCGCCGTTGAATGTTGTATGGTCGCGGCCCCTTCCCCGGCTCCTATCCCTCCTGCTGAATCTTAAACCACTGACATTTCAACTCCCTGCGGATCGAAGATGGGCCGTTTGACCCTGTCCTGGTCGATGGTCTTTTGATATTGGCCCCCAAAAATCGTTGGCAGGCGGACGGCAATGCGGCCTCCTGTTTTTCGTATCGCCTTGTTTACCAGTTCGTCCCCTTCGGTTGCAGCCGGGTCAGGGTGTACTTGCGGGTGCCAACACCGATTTTCTCGGCGTGATCGAGGGTGATGGTCCAGTCGATGTCGGGGTGGACGCCGCGAAATTTGTCGCCCCCCGGTTCGTGACCGCTGGCCAGGGCGGTGTTGGGCAGTCCCTGGGCCTGGTTGACCAGGTCGGCGCAGGCCTGGTCGAGGGCGACCGGGTCGGTGGACACGAGAAGACCGAGATCGGGGACGATCGGCGTATCGGAATGGCCATAGCAGTCGCAGGACGGGGAGACCTGGGTGACGAAATTGACGAACAGCATCTTGCCTTCTTTGCCCGATAGCGCTCCCTTGGCGTACTCAGCCATTTTCTTCATTGCTGCCGGTGCTTCCTCGTTCCATTGAATTTTGATGGCCTTGGCTTCGCAGACGCTGATGCAGCGTCCGCAGCCAGTGCAGCGCTGGGTGTCGATGCGGGCTTTGCCAGCGGAGATCAGGATGGCCTGGTGGGCACAGGCGCGCAGGCAGACACCGCAGCCGGTGCAGTCTTTTTCCGCTACTTTGGGTGCGACGGTTGAATGCTGCTCCATTTTGCCTGCGCGGCTCGAACAGCCCATGCCGAGGTTTTTCAGGGCACCGCCGAAGCCGGTCAGCTCATGGCATTTGAAGTGGGAGACCGTGACCAGAATGTCGGCTTCGAGAATTTCCAGGCCGATGTCTGCAGTTTCAAGCAGTTCGCCGGAAACCGGTACCCGGCGCGACGAGTGGCCGCGCAGACCGTCGCACATGATCAGTGGCGCTCCGGCGACGGCGTAAGCGAAACCGTTTTCGATGCCGCAGCACAAGGCAGATACCGCTTCTTTGCGCTCGCCGGGGTAAAGGGTGCAGGAGTCGGTGAGAAACGGTTTACCGCCAAGCTGTTTGATCCGGTCGACGATGCGGCGTATGAAAATCGGGCGGATAAAGGCGTGACCGCCTTTTTCGCCGAAATGGATTTTTATGGCGGCCAGTTGGTCGCGGCCGACGATCTGTTCGATTCCGGCCTGATCTAACAGTCGTTCAAGTTTAATGAAGAGGTTTTCTTTGTGCCCTGCCCGCAGGTCGGCCAGGTAGACGGTTGCAGCCATTCTATGTCTCCTTGTGACGTGTCTGAAAATAGGCAGGTTATCACAGCTGTCGGCGGTAGACAATTCTCTGCAGGGGTGAAAACGAGTCCAGTCCGTCAGGTTTTTGTCAATCGGACGGACTGGGCTGGTTTGAAAATATGTGGAAGTTGATCAGGAGGCGGCGTAATAGAGGTTCGTCTCGTTTTCGAGGTTCTTGAACTTGTCGAACACCCGGGGACGTTCCGGTAGCAGAACCCAGATGGTTTCGGGGATCTCGGCAAATTCGAGGCCGACGCGAACCATGCCGGTGTTGCCGCGTTTCTGGATGTTGCGCACCGTGCCGCGCAGATCGCAATCGGTGGCCCAGAATGGCTTTTTCAGGCGCAGGCAGATGGTGGTCCCGGCCGGGATCTTCTCAAGGCTACAGCCGAAGGAGAGGCCAGTACGGCTGATGTCGAAGGAGAGGCCGGGGTAAAAAGAATCCTGTGGGTCGAGGGCAAATTCGACCAAAGATTGCATTTTGTGACGAATTTCCCGGCGCTGGCCGTTTTGTGAAGGGCTGATGAGGTTGCGCTGCTCTTTGGCCCGGTACAATTCCTCGTCGGCATGGGCGAGCAGTTCGACGGCCGTGGTGGCACTGTCGGGGCAGACGGCAATGCCGCCGCTGATCGTCAGGTTACGGCGGTCAAGGAGGTCTTGGCCGGGGAAGACTGTTTCTTCGAGTGCGATACGGAAGCGTTCGGCTAGATCGAACGCTTCGTTAATGTTGGTTCGCGGCAGCAGTATTGCGAATTCTTCACCGCCATAACGGCAGGCTAAATCACCAGGCCGCAGATTGAGCTGCAGGATTTCTGCGGTCAGCTTAAGGGCGTGATCGCCGGCCAGATGACCGCAGCGATCGTTGTACTGCTTGAAATGGTCGAGGTCGAAGAGTATGACGGCAAAGCGGTTGCTTGCTGTCCCTGTTTGGCCTCCGGTGAGCTTTTCCAGATGGGATTTAAAGTAAGTCTGGTGATAGAGTCCTGTCAGTCCATCGGTGATTGAGGCCTGGCGGATATTTTCCAGATGGCCGGCTTCGACAATACGCGGGTCGCGCATTTCGTGGGCGACCGTATGCAGGTAGTCGAGCAGGGCCGGGCGCATCCGTTTTCCGGTATGCTCGCCTGGAAAGAGGCGATCGCGGTGTTGCATGGCTTTCTGCCAATGCTCGCAGGCGGTTTTCGGGTCATATGATTTGGACGTAAGCTGGCGAAGAATTTCCTGGTAAGCTGCAGGGCCATTCGCCTTGGTCAGCTTATCAATATTGACGAGAAGTTTCTCGTCGTCATCGCCCCATTGCTGGAACAGCTCACGAATCTGATTTTCCATAAGATGTTTCTCCTGTCTCTTTATTCAATTGGTCGAATTTATATTTTCTTTTTAGAGCTTGTTGCGCTATGGGCTTTTTCAGTATTTGCTCAGTCGGAATCCGTAACACTTGAATCCGATTCGGCGAATCGGTTGCAACTGCCCGTATTAAATGGCAAGATTACAGCTTCTGTGCCCGTCTCTTTATTTTTCAGCTAAGGAGTAAAAAATGGCGATCGTCAAGTGGGATCCATACCCTGAACTGATAGCAATGCAAGACCAGATGAATCGCTTATTAAACAAAAGCAAAGAGCATGCCGGAGGAGATCCCTTCGAGCAGGAGCTCTGGCAGCCAACCGTAGACATCTACGAAGATGAGCACGAGGTGGTGCTCAAGTTGGAGGTCCCTGAGGTCGAGCAGGAGGATATCGATGTTCAAATCGAGGATGACACCCTGATTATCCAGGGAGTGAGACGCCTTGAAAACGAAGACCAGAGAAAGAATTATCAACGGATTGAGCGGAGTTATGGTAATTTTCGGCGGGTTTTTTCGCTTCCCTCCTCGGTCGATGCCGATCGCACCAGTGCTCGCTGCGACAAGGGCGTGTTGAAGGTGGTGCTGCCGAAAAAAAACCAGGTGAAGTCTCGTCAAATCGAGATTATGATTGAATAATTAAGACCACCGATGATGGCGTGCAAGCCATTTGTCTTGTGGCGAGCAGTGCTAATTAGAAGCTCTCGTCTTTTCTAATGGATATCTTCTTTTGAAGTGTTCAGAAGGCCTCGCAGATCGAGATATTCGCACAATCATCATCGATGGGGACCGTTGCTCCCCTCAAGTTTTTCTATCTCTGCCCGTTGAACTCAAGAGGCCGTTTCGTTATTTCTGTCGCAGTTGATGCATTAATGATTGGAACGTAAATGTTTTGCTTTGCGGGCTGAAAATAAGTACGGCAGTATACCGTACAAAGGGATAATCTGAGGCGTAGCTTTGACCAAAAAAGTCATTAAATGTCCTTTTTGTGTTGTGAGGTCAGGTATTTGACGGGGCTGTTCCGCGTAATCACGTTTTTTGCTATGCAGGCTTTTGGATCTTTTTCTATCCGCAGGCGTAGGGCGTCACAAGGGCTGAGTTAGACCCTGGGGCTGCCGGGGAAAGTGCAATGTTTTTTTCACTTAAATATGTGAATTAGTCGCTTGTTGTTTGTGTCGTGCCGATGTTGGCCTGGCCCGCGTTAAGCCAAAGAGGTGAAGGGGCTGGCTTTGGGCTGGAACGAACCAAGTTGCGCTTTTCAGCAAAGCGCCAAATTTTTATTTTGGATGATTTGTGGCGAGAAGGTCGGGATTGTTCTGCTGCAGATAAACGCTGCGACTCGGAAAGGCGATGCCCATTCCCAGTTGTTCGAGTATGTCCATGATTTTTAGACTGACATCTTCGCGGGCTTCGA
>JBFHFM010000251.1:0-5547 GCA_041583595.1 Trichloromonas sp.
CAACAATCGCTGGTTTTCGTGGGAGTTACGCACAGCCAGGCGCAGGTAACGCCCATCCAGCGGAGGAAAATCGTCGCAATCGCGGATCAGAATCCCTTGCAGCCGTAAACTTGCCGCCAGGGAGGCGGCGTCCGGAGCACCGTCGGAGAGACGCGCCAGCAAATAATTGGCTTCACCGGAAAAAACCTGCAGGCCCAGAGCCTCCAGCCCCTGTCTTAGCTCTTCCCGCAGAAAGGGAATCGTAGCCAGGGTCCGCCGCCGGTATTCGTCTTCGCCGAGGCAGGCGATGGCCGCCGCCAGAGCCGGAGTCGACAGGGTCCAGGGAAGGCGGGCGGCCGCCAGGTGGGCGATCCCGCGGGTCGGCCCTGCCAGGTAACCGGCCCGCAAGCCAGGAATGGCGTAAAATTTTGTCAGCGAGCGAAAAACGTACAGGTTGCCGTGGCCTGTGACCTGTTCGAGTACCGAACGCTGCGGGCAGAAATCGGCAAACGCTTCGTCCACCGCCAGCACCGCCTGTTCTCGCACCTTGCGCGCCAGGATCTCGATAACCTCAGGATCAATTCCCGCCCCCGACGGGTTGCCCGGATTGGCCAACAGAATCATGTCGGTATCAGGTAACATCGCCCGCAGCAATTTATCCGGGTCAAGCCGAAAGCCGTCTTCCGGGCTGAGCGGAAAGAAATCAAGCTGCACCTGCGCCTGCAACAGGGCCCGCTCATATTCACTGAAAGCCGGGGTGACCAACAGGGCCCTTCTGGGCCTTAGCACCTGCGGCAGGAGATATAACAGCTCGGTAGAACCGCTCCCCGGCAACAGATTCTCCGCAGGCAACTGATGGTACACAGCCAACGCATCACGCAGGGACGCGGCATCTATTTCGGGGTAATGAATGGCGTCGGCCAATGCCTCCAAAGCCGCACGCAAAACCTGGTCGGGAACACCGAAAGGATTGATGCTGGCAGAAAAATCGAGAATTTCGGCAGCAGAAACTCCCAGCTGCCGGGCTGCCTGGGCAACCCCTCCGCCGTGAGTTAAAGGTTTCATAGGGCATTGTCCGCAGGGACCAGAGAAATCAGATTCCCAAGACGAAGAACCGGACGGTACGCCACCAGTAAATTCTCAATTGCTTCATTGCCGAAAAAATTCTCCAGGTGAGACACACCTGTCGTGGAAACGCCAAAATGCATATTTTCATCAAAGGCCCAGAGCAGAAACCGCTGCGCATCGCCATCCAGCACCAGATAGACTGTCACCGCCTCCGGTACGACCCCGGCCATATAGGCCGAATCAAAGAAGTAGCCGCTGGTATCCAAATCCTCCAAGGCCTGCGGATATCCCCCATAAAGGGAGCGATATCCCTCAAAAACCTGAACCAGGCTCTCCAGGGTATCGACCAGGGTCTTTCTTGCTGCCTGCTGGGCTCGTGCCAACTCGTCCAACTTTAATCGGGCTGTGGTGTCCACAGCGGTTTTCGGATATTTCAGGACGATGTCACGAAAGAGTTCCTCGGCCTCGATCATCTCACCGGTTTGCTGAAGCGCTTGCGCCCGATCCAGTTCAAGCTGAGCCTTCTTTTCCGAATCACCACACCCCTGCAGCCCCAATACAATCAAAAACAACAAGGTGCAGGTCAGAACCTTTTGGTGCATAACAGTACTCCTTTTTCATAACTCGTTCCATCCGGAAACTATCGGTGGAACAAGTGCAACGGGCTCCGTTGAGCTGCATTCCCAGGAGCCAATCTTTTTACACCTCAAAACAAATGTTACGACAACATGGCCAAAAGCCCGAAACCCATAGCCACAGCAAAGAACGAACTCAGATACATGAGCCGCACGGCCCCCCGGTAACTGGCCAGAGTAACCGGGCGATGGTTGTCCCCCAAGGTCGGTTTCTCAACCCGCTCACCGAAATAAGTAGCCGGGCCACCGAGTCGAATGCCAAGCGCCCCGGCGGTAGCCGCCTCAGGGAACCCGGCATTGGGACTGGCGTGCTTGCGGGCATCGCGCCACATAATACGAAAAGCGCCACGTGCGTCGAGGCCGCAAAACAGCGCCGCCAGCACCATCAGCATCCCGGTCAGCCGGGCCGGCAGCAGGTTGAGAAGATCGTCCAGACGGGCCGAAGCCCAGCCCAACTCGCGATATTGGTCATCCCGGTAGCCGACCATCGAATCGAGGGTGCTGGCAGCCTTATAGAGGACACCCAACACCGGGCCACCAATAAAAAGGTAGAAGAGCGGCCCCACCACGCCGTCTGAAGTGTTCTCCGACACTGTTTCGATACAGGCCCGCAAAATCCCCTCTTCATCAAGGGTCGCTGTTTCCCGGCCGACAATCATCGACAAGCTGCGGCGAGCATCGACCAGACGTTTCTGCTCGAGAAAACGAACCACCTCGCGGCTTTCCTTATGCAGGGCACGCAGGGCCAAGGTGCTGTAAGCCAGCCAAACGGCCAGGATCAGCCCGACTACAGGGTGAATCACCGCCGCCAGCCGCAACACCCCGTACGCCAATGCCCCGGTAATCAACAGGGTCAGCCCGGTCAGCAGCACTCCGGCCAGGCGCCGGTTGTTAAAAACACTGGCCAGCACCACTTCAAGCCGGTTGATAATAGCACCGATAAGGATGACAGGGTGAGGCATTCCGTGGGGATCGCCAAGCAACAGGTCAAGAACGAAAGCCGCCACTATCAACCATGCCATTTCCATCACTGGTCCTCCCGAAGACTTAGGCCAAGCAAACCGAAAATGCTCGTCATATCCAGATGCGTCTGCAGGTGATCGGCAAGCCGGTCAAGTTCGATATTCAGGGAATCGACCACGGGATGCGCTTCCGCCATTCCGGCATCGTTCCGCAACGGAGCCAGCAGGGACCGACGCAGATCGTCGTCGTCAAACAGGCCATGCAAATAAGTTCCCCACACCCGGCCATCGGCAGAGACCGCACCGTCGTCCAAATCAGCCACCGCACCGGAGCGGCGGGTCAGGCGCAAAATCGGCCTGGCCGCAGATCCACAGCGGGTCTCCCCCTGATGAATTTCATAACCGCTCACGGGCATCCCTACCCGCAGACCGAACTCCGTAGCCGCCCCCAGAGTCACCCCTTCGACCTGGTGGGTCTGTTTTGACAGCTGCAGTTCGGTCTCCACATCAAGTAAGCCAAGCCCTTCGGCGGTGGTCAGGCCCGATTCGATTCCGTCAGGATCGCGCAGTTGGCGGCCAAGCATCTGATAACCGCCGCAGATTCCGATGACCCGCCCACCGTCCCGGTAAAAATTGAGGATCGCTTGAAACAATCCGCTCTCCCGCAAAAATTGCAGGTCGGGCAAGGTGCTCTTGGTGCCGGGGAGGATCAGCAGATCGAGACCTGACAATTGGGAGGGTTCATCGATATACATCAGATCGATGTCCGGTTCCCGCTCGAGCGGATCAAAATCACTATAGTTGGAGATACGCGGCAACCGCACCACACCAATGCGCAGTCCTTGTCCCTTGGGCCGACGGCGCTTGCGGCCCAGCGCCACCGAATCCTCTTCAGGAAGCTTCAGGTCGATCCAGGGAACCACTCCGAGAACCGGCACCCCGGTGCGATCCTCAATCAGCTCAATCCCTGGTCGCAGCAGCGAAGCGTCGCCACGGAAACGGTTGATAATCACCCCGGCAACCCGTGCCCGCTCGGTAGAATCGAGCAACTCGAGAGTGCCGACCAACGCGGCGAAAACTCCCCCGCGATCAATGTCGGCCACCAGAAGCACCGGCGCATCGGCCATAGCGGCAGCCTTGAGATTAGTGATGTCGTGCTGCTTGAGGTTGACCTCGGCAATACTGCCAGCCCCTTCCATGATCACCACCTGGTGACGGGCCGCCAGCCGGGCATAGGATTCCTCTACCTTGACGAACGCCTCCACCTTGAAGCTGTGATATTCCCGCACGGTCATGTTTCCTACCGGACGGCCCTGGATAATGACCTGGGAGCCAATATCGGAATTGGGCTTAAGCAGCACCGGGTTCATATCGGTATGAGCCGGAATGCCGCAAGCCGCCGCCTGCAGCGCCTGGGCCCGACCGATTTCACCCCCTTCAGGGGTCACCGCCGAGTTGAGGGCCATATTCTGCGCCTTGAAAGGCGCCACCGAGATTCCCCGTCGCTGCAGAGTCCGGCAGATGCCGGCGGCAATCACGCTTTTGCCGACATCACTGCCGGTGCCGCCGATAAAAAGGGCGGAGCATTTTTTATCAGTGAGGGGTGAGGGGTGAGGGGTGAGGGGTAAAAGCTCTTCCACCTCACTCCTCACACCTAACGCCTCACTGGGTTCAACAAGGTACTTCTCCCTGTAGCCACGCGGCGTCAACATCCTCCCGGCGCTATCGAGCCGGGTCGCCGAATTGCCGATCAGCACCAACGACAGCATATCGACTTCCTGCTCAACGAGGTGTTCCAGATCAGTCACCGTCACTGTTTCATTTGGCCGGCAGGCGTTGCGGACGATCCCCACCGGGGTCTGCGGATTGCGGTGACGAAGGAGTATTTCCCGTGCTTCGTCGAGTTGGCGCACCCGTCCCTTGCTGCGGGGGTTGTAGAGGGCGACGACGAAATCGGCCCGCCCGGCACAATCGAGGCGACGACGGATCAACGACCAGGGGGTGAGCAGGTCGGACAGGGAGATCACCGCGAAATCATGCATCAGCGGGGCACCGAGACGGGAGGCCGCGGCCTGCACGGCTGACACCCCGGGAACGATGACAATTTCCGGTTCAGTCAAGGGATCAGGCCCGACCAGTTCCAGCACCAATCCGGCCATACCGTAAATCCCCGAATCGCCGGACGAAATCAAGGCCACCCGGCGGCCGGCGCGAGCCAGCTCCAGCGCTTCGCGGCAACGGTCGACCTCTTTTTTCATCCCCGAGGAAACCACTTCTTTGCCGCTGAGCAGCGGGGCCACCAGGTCGAGGTAGGTCTTGTAACCGACCACCGTATCGGCACCTTCAATCGCCTCGCGGGCAGCAAAGGTCATATGTTCATGGCCGCCAGGACCGATGCCGACGACGTACAGAGTTCCGTTCATTGCAATCCGTTTTTTTAATCAGTAATTTTGTAGTTCAGTAAACTACCTGCTCTGCCGGTGGGTCTATAAAAGGCTAGGCCATTCCATCGTGTAGTTCAGGGGTTTACTTGCTTTGGACCAAGACCCTGGGGTTTCGCCCCCAGACGGCGACTTACTCTCTTTGCTTGCCCAAAGAGAGTAAGAAGAGAAAGGGCACCCCGCTCCTTGCCCTTATAGGAGGCTGAGCGAGAATAGATGCCCGGCTGCAAACGCAGCTGCTTGGCCCATATCTCAGCTCCTTTTCGGCCCATAGCTACTGCTATGAGCTCTCAAACGAGCTAAAATCTGTGCTCAAGCTTTTGCGTTTTCGCTTCGGCCCTTATTCTCGAACAGCCTCCTTGTCCCCTGCGCTTCGCAGACATTTTGCGGACGGACAAAAACTCGCTTCGCTCAGACATTTGTCCGTCTTTTTCGCAAAACGTCCACTCAGCTCCGGCGGCG
>JBFHFM010000252.1:0-5543 GCA_041583595.1 Trichloromonas sp.
CGACGGAAAAAGGAATGAATGATGCTTCAATGGCATTCTCAAATAGGCTTCCGCGGTAAACTGCTCGGCATCGTCGCCATCGGTATTTTCGCCCTGGCGCTGACCGCAGCCCTAACCACGGCCTGGGTTACCAGTAACCGAACCCAGGAGCTGATGCTCGCCCAGGGCCTGCAGATTACCAGCAATCTGGCCGACCAGAGCCTACTCGCACTGCTCTACCGCAGCGAGGAAAACGCCCAGAAACCACTGCAAAACATTCTCAGCTTTCCTGACGTCCGCGGTGCCCAAATACTCACCCCTGAAGGAATTACACTCTTTACACTAGGTACCGATGAAAACCTCAAATCGCCCATGGATCTGCCATCGACCATCCAAAAGCCAGCCCTGATCCAGGAAACGAATATCGAGTGGTTTTTCGTCGCTCCGGTCTTCAGCGCCGAAGATGTGAACAACAGTAATGAAGGAGAGGCTCTTTTTTTCCCCAACACAGGAAGGAAAGAACTACTCGGCTATGCCAGCGTAAACATGGGCAAAACCACCTTGCACAACATTCAGACCCATATTTTCTGGAACAACATCGGCATTGCCTTCACCTTTGCCCTGGGTCTGCTCTTTCTGATGAATCTCGGCATCAAACGCATGACTCTGCCACTGTACGAGCTTTCAGGAGTTATGGAAGAAGCTAAAAACGACGGCACGTACGTCTATGCCAAGCTGCAGGGGCCCAAAGAAATCCTGCACATGGCCGGGGTGTTCAACATGATGATGAGCAGCCTGCAGGAACGCGACCAGCGCCTGCGTAACCATGGGGAAATGCTCCAGACCGAAGTCGCTATCCGGACCCGCGAACTGGTTCAGGCCCGAGACGCCGCCCTCTCGGCCAACCGGCACAAATCCGAATTTCTCGCCAACATGAGCCACGAGCTGAGAACTCCCTTACAGGCGATCATCGGATACGCCGACGTCACACGAGAAGAACTCGAAATCGAAGGCCGTTACGAGTGCGTTGAAGATCTCAACCGGGTCATTCAAAACTCAAAACGATTGCTCTCACTGATCAACAACATCCTCAACCTGGCCAAGATCGAAGCGGGAAGGATGGAATTGTGTCTCGAGCAGGTCGATCTCCGCAACCTGCTGAACGAGGCCGTAGAAACCATGCAACCGATCATGAAGCAAAATAACAACCGACTCGAATTAAAAGTTCTGGACGAGTTGAACGATCTGCACATCGATCGTGAAAAACTGTTACAAGGATTGCTCAACCTGTTGAGTAATGCCAGCAAGTTCACCACTCACGGCATCGTGACGTTGTCGGCGCATCTCACCAGCAAACAGCTTAGCATCGACGTCAACGATACCGGGATCGGCATTTCCCCAGACCAGCAAAAAGTCATCTTCGAAGAATTCCGTCAGGCCGACGGAAGTGTCACCCGCAAGTTCGAAGGCACCGGCCTCGGCCTCGCCATCACCAGAAGTTTCTGCCAACTGATGGGTGGCGACATCTTTCTGTCCAGTACGCAGGGCATCGGCTCGACCTTCAGCATACGCATTCCGCTACCGATCCAGGTCGAAACCACGCTCGCATCCTCGGTTTCAAAGCACAGTCACCAGCAAGAGGTTTTTAAATGCGACCACAAAGAAGCTGAAGTAAAAACTACGGCAGCAGACGAATACCCCCTGACATCCCAGCCTTCAGGGGCGCAGGCATAATATGAATTCAGTCATGTATTTTCCAATTACAAGATCCCGGAGGGGGAATTTTATGATTCGACATTCTGAAGAACGTAAATACAGAAGGCAGTACTCTGTCGGCTGAAGCACAGGGGGACGCATGAAAAGATTAAGAGTTTGGCTATTCACGCTGGCACTGACGACAGCCCTCCTACCGAACACCTGGGCCCAGGATGAAGATCTGGCCTCCCTCTACGGAGACGAAGAATTCGTCAGCATCGCCACAGGTAGTATGAAACCGATCACCAAAGCCCCGGCGGTAGCCAGCGTGATCACGGCCGAAGACATCAAAGCGATGGGTGCGACAACCCTCGACCAAGCCCTGGAGACCGTCCCCGGCCTGCATGTCTCGCTCTCGACCTTGAACCGACTCGACTCGGTCTACTCGATCCGCGGCATTCACTCTGGATTTAATTCGCAGGTGCTGATGCTTATGAACGGGGTTCCATTCCCCTTCCTTTACACTGGCGGGCACCCCATTCTCTTCCGCCTGCCGGTCTCGGCAATCTCGCGCATCGAGATCATCCGAGGTCCGGGCTCCGCCGTCTATGGTGCCGACGCTTTTGCTGGGGTAATCAATATCATCACCAAAGATGCCCGGGAAATTAACGGTACTGAAATCGGAGGGCGAGAAGGCTCCTTCGACACCCACGATCTCTGGTTGCAACACGGCAAGACCTGGGACGACTGGGAACTGTCCTTTTCACTCGAATGGCAAAAGACGGATGGCGACAATGGTCGCAAGATCAACAGTGATTACCAAACCCTTCTGGACCAGCAAGACGGCACCAGTGCCTCGCTGGCGCCGGGATCCTTAAGCACCCGCTACGACGTCATCGATACCCATCTTGAAATAAAACGCAAAGAATGGAAACTGCGGCTCTGGAATTGGCAAATGAATGACGCCGGCCAAGGCGCAGGGGCCTACCAGGCCCTGGATTCCGAAGGTGGGCAAGACACGGACCTTTACCTTGCCGATCTTTCTTACCACAATGAGAACCTGGGGCAAGATTGGGATTTCACGGCCAACCTGCATTATCTTTACCATAATACCGAAAGCACCTTGTATCTGCTGCCGCCGGGGACGGACGGTTATCCCGATGGCCTCATCGGAAAACCGGAGGGTACGGAACAACAGACCGGGCTCGACCTTTCCGCCGTTTATTCCGGACAGGCACACCACCGTCTGAGATTTGGCACGGGCTATACCTATCAGGAGGCGAGTACCCGTGAAACAAAAAACTATGGCTCGGGGGTCACATCGGGCGTTCTGACTGACGTAACCGACACCTCCTACATCTACATGCCTGACTCCTCACGAAAGCTCTGGAATCTCTCCTTGCAGGATGAATGGCAATTCGCACCCGACTGGGAGCTGACTTCCGGTGTCCGTTACGACGACTACTCGGACTTCGGCGGCACGCTCAACCCGCGAATGGCCCTGGTCTGGTCCACCCGCCACAATTTGACAACCAAACTTCTTTATGGTCGTGCTTTCCGGGCCCCGTCTTTTTCAGAGCAATTTGCCGTTAATAACCCAGTAACGCTCGGCAACCCGGATCTCGATCCGGAAACGATCGACACCCTTGAGTTAGCCTTTGATTATCAGCCAACCCTGGACATGCAAACGGCACTCAGCCTCTTTACCTATAAGGCTAAAGACCTCATCGAGTTCGTCAACTCTGGGGACGACACTTACACTGCGCAAAATGCCCGAAACCAGAACGGTTACGGTTTCGAGTTCGAAACAACATATAAGGTATCGCAGAGTCTGCAGATCAAAGGCAATTATGCCTGGCAGCACTCAGAAGACGCCGATACCGGCAGCCGAATAGCCGATGCTCCGGGACAACAACTCTATGTCAATGCCGACTGGGATGTTCTACCGAATTGGTCCCTTAATCCGCAGGTCACCTGGGTAGGAGACCGCAAACGGGATGCGGATGACAGTCGATCCGATATCGACGACTATATTCTGGTCGATCTGACAGTGCACCGCGATAGAGCCTTTGGCTTTTGCGACCTCACCCTATCGATACGCAACCTATTTGACGAAGACGCCAGTGAGCCCAGCAATGGGATCATCTCAGAAGATTACCCCCTCGAAGGCCGCAGCATCTGGGCAGAAATGCGTTACAGGTTTTAAATATGAAAAGAGAACAGCATCAGGTTATCAGCCGAAATGAGTCGTTCGCTCAGCGCCAACGAACCAGGATATGGCAGGAAACGCCGGATAAAGAAAATCCTTTTGTCGCCGAGAGTTGTCTCTGCCACGGCTACGACCTTTTGGAACTGATGGAAAAACGCAGCTTTATCGATGTCCTTTTTCTGTTGTTTCAGGGAGAGTTGCCCAATAGCGACAAAGAAAAATTACTTGAGAGTCTTATGATCGCCCTGATCAACCCCGGCCCTCGCCACCCGGCGACCCGCGCCGCCATGCTCACGGGCGTTGGGAAAACCGACCCGGTGCACATCCTTCCAATCTCCCTGAGCATTCTCGGGGGCAACCATCTCGGCGCCGGTGAGATTGAGGGGGCCATGCGTTTTTTACGCACGCAGATTAAAAAGGACCCAGTCCAAGTAGCCCAGGAAATTCTTTCGCAACAAGAAAGCCCTGAAACCGGCGACTGGCATCCTGCCCCAGGGTTCGGCAACCGTTTTGGTGACATCGATTCCCTGTCCTGCCAAATGGCCACACAACTGGCTAAACTCCCCGGTGCTGGACCCGTTCTCGCCTGGGGGAATATTTTTTCAGAAGCATTACATCCCCATAAAATGGGGTGGCTGGCAACCGGACTGGCCGCCGCGGTCTTTTCAGATCTGGGTTTTCAGCCAAGAATGGGGGGAGGTCTTTTTCAATTATTGTGTGCCCCCGGCCTTTTGGCTCAGGGCCTTGAATTAACAAACAAACCAATTACCGCAATGCCGTTTCCTAAAGATGAGGACTATATCCTTGAAGAAGACTGAGCAAATCATGAATAGCAGTTATTGGGAAGATCTGCGCGGGGCCGTACGAAGCCGTAAGGGTGGCTGGAAGATGGGGGAGGGAGTTTTCAGCCATGGAATCAACCTGCTTGAGGATATGGTCGGTGAACTCTCCTATTTTCAGGTCATGATCCTGCACGCCACCGGGCGAATGGTAGAACGACGGTTTGCCGACTGGGTTGAAGCTTTACATATCTGCCTGAGTTGGCCAGACCCGCGAATCTGGTGTAATCAGATCGGCGCTTTGGGAGGGGCATTGCGCGTTTCACCGGTGGTGGCCACAGCGGCGGGGGTCATGGCAGGGGACTCAAGGATTTATGGTCAAGGATCCATTATGGGTGGTTTGGGATTTATCCAGAGAGCCTTAAGTGAACATAAATCGGGTGTATCGGTAGCAGCCATCGTCGACAAAGAATGTGCCCTGCACGGAGGAAAACCTCAAATCACAGGCTACGCCAGACCGATTGCCAAAGGTGATGAACGGGTCACAGCAATGGAGCGAGTCAGCCGAAACCTGGGATACGCTCCTGGGGAGCATTTATTATTGGCTTATGAAATTGATAAAATTCTACGTAAAGAGTTTGACGAAAGTATAAACATTAATGGGTATGCCTCGGCCTTCTTCTCAGACCAAGGTTTTTCACCGGAAGAAACTTACCGGTTTTGTTCACTTCTGGTCGCCAGTGGGGTCACCGCCTGCTATGTCGACACCATGGAACGTCCCCCCGAGACATTCCTCCCCATGCGCTGCGACGACATCGACTACCAGGGCAAACCGCAGCGTCCCGTTCCGGACAAATAAACTTGGGGCGGCCCTGAAATCC
>JBFHFM010000253.1:0-5512 GCA_041583595.1 Trichloromonas sp.
ATTCGGCGTCGTCGATGTAAAAAGTATTTTTCGTCTTTGTATGCCTTCTCGAAATGCGATGAAATGACCTTCGGATCAATCCGAGTGTCGGTAAATACCAGTCCACATTGACTGCACGCTTGAAGATTCACCAGTGTTGAATAGTAAACAAACTGACCGATATATTTTATTGATCGGGCGTTGCAATCAGGGCATTCCTTTAACTTTTCAGCTTTTATTTTCTGAAAATTGTGGGTGATTCCATACTCAACCCATCTTTCAGGATCAGTAAATCCCTTGTTGAACTTTAACAATTCGATCATTTCGTTTTTCTGTTCTTTCATAGCCCCAATCTCCGGTGGTAATTTTTAATCATTGCCCTGGCATGAGTCTTTTGCGTTCAGCGAATCACTCGTATCTTTTTGGGTTAGTTTACTCTACCGATTTTTAAAGAATTTTGTTCCAGACAAGGAACGGTGACACGGGCTGGATCTGGTTCAGTGGAGGCGCCGTATCGCCCCTGTGACAAAAAGTGGCGAAATTTTGAGGACTGACTTAACTGTATAAAAAGCCAAGTTGGAATTATTTCATGTCTTGGTGGGATGTCAATCGCGGGGGTTATCTAATATGTGACTCATATGGCAAAAAGGTTAAATCTCTCGAATTTCTGGCCAGTTCTCTGGAGTTTTTCCCTTTCTTGGCGCGAGGAGCATTGACTTTGCCTGTTGCTGAGAAATCCCCCTTGGCCCCTTTTCTTAAAGTGGGTAACTTCCGACTGGAGATTGGTGGTTGTTCGTATCTTGTTTGTATTGCGTTTACGGTGAATTTCCATTGTTTAGCCATGAGTAGCATGCTTTAATGTGTCATCGCTCAAAATCTTACGAGTATGTTACGGAGCTGTCATGGAAATGTCCCTCGCGCAAAAACGCTTGATTTATTTTCTTTTCGCTCTATCGGGTTGTATCGCCCTGGTTTATGAAGTTCTCTGGACCAAATATCTGATCCTGACCTTTGGTGCCACAATCGAGGCGGTCAGCGTCGTGGCCGCCACTTTCATGGCCGGATTGGCGATCGGCAGCTGGCTCTTTGGCCGATTTGCTGATCGAAAAACCTGCCTGCTGAAAGTCTACGCCGGACTCGAAGCCGGCATCGCTCTCTTCGCTTTGCTCTTTGCCCCCACCTTGAATCTGGTTGAATGGCTTTATGTGGCGTTGACACAGAACTTTGCCTCCTTGCCCATACTGCCTTTCACCGTTCGAGCTTTTTTCTCCGCCTTGTTACTGCTACCGCCGACGATCTGTATGGGGGGGACCTTCCCCCTGATGTGCCGCTTTTTTGCCCGTCGCAAATCGGGGGGGCAGATCGGGCGGCTTTACGCCATGAACACTCTCGGCGCTACGCTCGGTGCCTTTGCTGCCGGATTTGTTCTGATCCCCGGTCTTGGCTTGTCAGTGACTTGTTTTATCGCCATTTTCATCAATCTGGCAATCGCAGGCGTCTCTCTGGTTCTGGCCCAAAACTTCAACCCGCTGGATGCTGATGGTGCCACCTGTCAAGACCTGATGGCGTCTGAATTGAGGGCGACGCAGTATCGGTTGGTCCTTATCAGCATTGGACTGATTGGCTTTTTCAGCCTCGCCTATGAAATCCTCTGGACCAGAGTCCTGCTTTTGTTCCTCGGTAATACCAGCTATGCCTTTTCTTTGATGCTTTGCGCCTATCTCGTTGGCATCGCGGGGGGCGGCTTTCTTTATGCCCGCCTGGTGCGTCCCCACATGGATGAAGTTCGCCTGTTCCTTCTCCTCACCACCCTGATGGGGCTCACGATACTGATCACTGCCCCCTTTTATGATCAGCTGGCCTACCTGTTCCAGTTTGCTCACCAGGCTTCGGGAGAACGCTGGTGGCATCTCTCGATGCTGTCGTTTCTGATCGTTTTTCTGATCATGGCTCTGCCGACGGTTCTCTCCGGAGCCTTGCTTCCCGCTGCGGTGGCGATTATCGATCCGGGCAAATCTCGTACCGGCGAGGGGGTCGGTCTGGTGGTATTGCACAACACCCTCGGTGCAGTACTGGGTAGCCTGGTTGCCGGTTTTTTTCTTGTCCCGGTCGTCGGGCTGCTGGGCAGCTTCCATCTCTTGGCCATTTTGAATCTTTCGCTGGCCGTGATGCTGGCGGTTAGTTACCGCATCCGCGCCCGTAAGCCCGTTGGCCGTTTGCTGCCAGCCCTGTTGATCTTTGGACTGGTGGTTGCTTTGTTGCCAAGTTCCTGGAACCAGCAGCTGATGAACAGCGGGGTTTATTGCTACGCCCCCAAGTACGAAAAAATGGGCGGCATCACCAAGGTGTTGCAGGACGAGAAAATTCTCGAGGTAATCGAAGGGCGGGATACCACCGTCGCGATCCTAGAAAGCACCGATGGGGCGTTTCGATTTTTTACCGTCAACGGCAAAACCGACGGCGGCACCGGGCGCGATATGGCTACCCAGGTGTTGGTCGGTCACCTTCCCCTATTGCTGCACCCCGCCCCCTCTGAAGTCCTGGTTATCGGCCTCGGCACCGGTATCACCTTGAGGGGGATGAGTGCTCACCCGACCAGTCGCATCGATTGCGTCGAAATATCCCCCGAGGTGGTCAGGGCGGAAAAATATTTTCGCGAAGCCAACGGCCAGGCCCTGAAAGACCCGAAGGTGTCACTGCTCGTTAACGACGGTCGCAATCTGTTGCTGACCCGCCCAGATCGCTACGATGTCATTGTCTCTGAGCCGTCCAATCCCTGGCAGTCTGGCAACGCCAATCTTTTTACCGACGATTTCTATCAACTGGCGGCCAAGCGGCTCAAGGAGGGCGGCATTTTTTGCCAATGGATCGGCCTCTACGACATCACCCTTGATAACCTCAAAATTGCCTGTCGGACCTTTCTCAAAACTTTCCCACGGGTACTCGTTTTTCAGGCAGGGTCCGACCTGATCATGGTTGGCGCCCGCCAGCCCCTTGAATTCGATTATCAGCAGCTTCGGCAGCGGTTTGCGGTATCGGGTATTCGTCAAATAATGGAAGGTATCAACCTGGATTCACCGGGCGACCTGATTGCCTCCCGCTATCTCTTTTCTGAAATAGCCTTGATGGATTTTTGCGAAGATGCGGAATATTTTAACACCGATGACCGGCCGATTCTCGAGTTTTCGGCGCGTTACAATCTCGGCCAGAAGACCCTTGGCGAGTACGCGGAGCAGAATAGCCGGGCACTGATGATGGCTCACAATGGCAGATTGTTTCTCCCGGTGAAAAACTTCGGACAGAGTAAGGCCGAAGTTTCCGCAGCTCTTTTAGAGATCGGTCAGGGCTATGCCCGCATTGGCCGAAAGGTCGATGCCGCTACGTTTATGCGCAAAGCGGCTGAAATTTTATAACCAAAACATTTTATAAATCGACAAAGGTCGTGACTTCCTGAAATGAACCAGGGGAGTCACGGCCTTTATTGATTCTGGCTGGTGTTATGGACCAGGGGTGAAGACTAGCGTTTTATGATCCGAACGCTTGCCTTGTTGCCGGACGGGATGACATCCTTCAGGGCGTATTCTTTTGAATTATAGCCCATGGCTTCAACCCAGGCGTTCCACGGGTAGATCCGTCCATGGTAGCGACAGCCGATGGGGTTGGCCACTTTGCATTCGAGTGTGATGACGTCGGAATTATCAAGAATGGCCGGAGTTGGTGTCTTAGTCGATATGCCTCCCTTGGTCGCACAGCCAAGAAATCCGAATATAGAGAGCAGCAAGAAAAAAATCATTAGTATGTTTTTCACAGTGTCTCTCCTGTTGTTTTTAGCCTTCATGTAATGTCAGGAAGACGGCGGTAGAACGCCATCTTTTGATGCATGTTTCGAGTCGGGACGCTTAAAAAAGTCCGGGTCGGAGATATTCCTCCGACCCGGGCTTGCTTTAGTGGTTAAGTTTTACCATCCCGTTGTTTCAGTTGGAAAATCGCTGTGGCGCCATGGTGTTGTTGCGTTACTGGTCCCGTATGCCGGGTCTTTACTGCCCTTATGTTCTACGTTGTAGAGATTGTCTTTAACCCATGGCGTCACTTTATTCCAACCCCCTCGCAAGGTTTTGGTTTCGTAGGTATTATTATTATCGGCATCGCCGCGTGCCGGGTCGAAACGATGGCAGTTTACCGCCGCAGCATAGTATGCCGCCGGCATGCCCCGCTCGACAGGGTTTAGCGCTGTCGCTGAATAGGCTCCAGCCTGAACGCTCGATTTTGCATCATCCCAGGTGTTGTGACGGATATCGAGACAGTTGGTGATCATCAGCTTCGGCAGCCGGGAGGCGTGCGGGTTGTGACATTTGGAACAACTGAACTGATGATACATCTGATCGGTGGTTCCGGCGTCAACCGTGGCCCCCCAGTTGTATTGATTGAATGCGTAGCCTCTATAATCAACCGTTGGCGTATATCCAGCCGTTTCCGGACTCCGGGTCCCGGCGCCGATCAGGGAATCGGCATTTTGGGTGACCAGCCCCATGTCGGGCACCATGTTTGCCCAAGTCTGACTGGCTATTGTCGATCCCGTATAGTCAATTAAGACAGCAGTTGGTCGCCCGTGGCTGTAATCAAAGATATTGGCCGCCGCGCTAAAGGTCCCTCCCAGGGCCGAGTTGCTATGACCGTTGTCTCCAAGCCAAAGGGTATTGCCATCGGCAACATCGTCTCGTTGGTCCATGTCATCAACATTATCTCCATGGCAAAGAATACACAAACCGGCCGACGACTCCACTGTCCATCCAGAAGTCGGGTAGACTGCTGAGGTCGTGGTCCCCGGACTGACATTGTTCTGATCTATAAAATATCCACCCAATTCGTTGTATGCCGTCGAACCGCGGGGCACTCCATTCAGCTTGGTGTCCTTGTCAGCGTAGACCTTCGACCAGGGCGCGCCATCCTCCTCGTAGGGATTGCTCTTCCAGGTGCCTCGCAGGTAAGGTCGACCGGTCATGGTATCGCCGGGAGCCAGGTTGTTGTCATGCACATCGTGGCAGTTGGAGCAGCGGATTTTGGAAATTGGGTCTGTCGTTTCGTTATAACGACCGTTGGTGCTGTCCCATGTTACCTTGGAGGTACCGGTCGAATCCGCAGTGTGGGTTGACTGAATATAGCCCGTTTTGTAGGCAAACTCAGTCTTACCGCTCGTCCAGATGGCACCGGTCCAGGCGCTCTGGTTGAGGGACCCGAAGTTGTAGCCGCTGCTGCCGGTGGCTTCGCTGGTGTTGGTTCCCCACTCAGAGATAGAGACACTTTCCTGGTCATGGCAGCCCCAGCAGATCTCAGCCAGGGTGGTGTAGGTCCCCCATGGATAGTCACTCCGCAGATGTATACCGCCGGAACGATAGTTGATGCCGACGGCCGCGTTGTTGCTGATCAGCAAGGCTTCCGGGTCTCCGGAGGTGAGACCGTCCGGCGATTGCGGGTGGCCGGCGACGTGGCAATAGGTGCACTCGACCACTGTACCGGGACTACTCGAAACGTG
>JBFHFM010000254.1:0-5475 GCA_041583595.1 Trichloromonas sp.
AGTTGGCTGGTAATCGTGCGGGCAAAGAGGCTGGAACCGCGGCTGGGCAGGGCAATGGGAAATGCATCCACAGTCGGGTCGGCAAAGAGCTTTTCCTTTCCGAGCCGGCAAGAATGGACAAGGGAGAGGAACTGCCAGTTGTCAATCTTCTTCCCTTGTTGGTCGAGTTCGGCCTTGAGAGTGTAGGCCAGGGCCAGATCCATGTTGTCGCCACCGAGCAGAATGTGATCGCCAACGCTGATCCGCTCGAGGTGCAGCTGGCCCTGTTGTTCAGTCACCGCCACCAGGCTGAAATCGGCAGTTCCGCCACCGACGTCGCAGATCAACACGATGTCGCCGGGGCTGACCTGCTCGCGCCACCGTTCGCCGCAGATATCGATCCAGTGGTAGAAAGCGGCTTGTTGCTCTTCAAGCAGCGTAACTTCACCCCAACCGGCGGCTTCGGCGGCCATGTGGGTGTGGATGCGGGCCACCTCATTAAAGGAGGCGGGGACCGTCAGCACCACTTCGCACTCGGCCATGTCCGGTCGATTGCCCTGATTCGCCTGGAACTGCTCAAAGGCCAGGCGTAAATGCTCGAGATAGCGCTGCGAGGCGGCGAAAGGGGAAATTTTACGTTCACCCAGGTCCGATTTCCAGGGCAGAATCGCTTCTTCGGGATTGATCTGCGCGTTGCACAGCCAGGATTTTGCCGAGGTTACCAGTCGTTCAGGCAACAGTGCCCCGTGGGCATGAGCAAATGCGCCGACGATGCCATCGGGAGAGTTGCCGTTTTCCCAGGGGAGGTGGGCCGAGGCGCTCTTTTGCTCCTGTTCCAGTGGCAGGTAGAGGGCCGAGGGCAGGCTGTCCTTTTCTCCCGTCGTCTGAAATGACAGCAACTGTGGGATGGGGAGGACCTGGGGCGAATTCTGTTCCGTTGCAGTGCACCAGGCCAGGGCGGAGTTTGAGGTGCCGAGGTCGATACCCAGGGCGATGCGTTTTTCCATGGTCTGAACTCCCTGGACGCTTAGCCTATTTCCACTTCAGCCGGGGCGATTATTTCGCGAGCCGTGTCCGTGAGGCGAGGCAGAGTCACTTTGTTGGTTTTCCAGCCGCGGTGGAGGACGGTGCCGGTAAAAGGGGGCTGCTCGGGCACCTTTCCGACCAGGCGGTAGGCGCGGGCATCAAAATCGGCGGCCAGGCTGAGGGTTTCCCCCTCGTCGCCTAAGTGAACAGCGTGAATGTCGAATATTTCTTTCAGGACTTCGCTGCACCCCTGATGGACCACCCGGGCGCCGGCGCCGATTTCTTCATTTGAGTAGGGGGTGATGTCGTCCATGGCAAAATCGACCAGGCGCCCTTTTTCCTGCAGGCGGGCGAGCAGTTGTACCACCTGGGCCTGGGCAATGCTTTCGGCCGAAGGTTGAGCCACTGCCGGTTCTGCTTTGGGGGCCTGAACCGGGGGGGCTGCTTCCGGGGTTGGCTTGCGGCGCAGCAGGCCCAGCAACTGCAGCAGGGCGGCCAGGGTCAGCAGGGCGACTGTAGCCAGTTGCAACTGTTCGTTCATCTCGGGGGTGAGTTGCAACTGTACGGGAAAAAAGTACAGCGCACAAAAAGAGGCCAATCCGGCCAAAGTAAATAGAAGACTCATGGGGGTTCTCCAGTCATTTTATAATAATTTCTGAATCCGTAAGGAGTGAGGTGCAAAGGCAAAAAGAGGGATACTTTACTCTTTACCTGCTGACATTTTCAAGGTGGCAGAAAATCCGCAATGTGTCAAAAGAACATGAATTAATGTCGCTTGTAAAGGGCACTCATGCCTTGCCCTGATACGAATCATTTCAGCGCCCTGCCAGTGATTTGCTGGTCAGGGGGCGGGTGAATGCCTTGGCTACGGTCCAGGTGACTTCGCCGAGTTCTTCGCCGTCAGTTACGCTCATGGCAAAATGGCCGGTGGTCATGGGTTTGACGAACATCCCCTCGGTAAGGTCGCGCGTCCAGCGTAAGGTGCCATCAGGTTCTTTCGCTGTGACAGTGAGAACCACTCGGGTCAACGGTATGTTGCATCCATTATAAACCTTTCCGAGAAAGGTTCCCTTGTTCAGGCGTGCTTCGACACTGAGTTTTTCAATTTCTTCTTTGGCCATCTCGAGTTCTTCAAAGATAGGCCGGGGAGCATTCGGGTCTTCGACGAGGATTTTTTTCTTACCGTCGATCAGCCAGGTCTGGCCGCTGTGTTTATCGACCTGGTACGTTTGACCGTCGCTGGCGGTGACAATGGAAAACCGGTTGTTTTTTGACTGGATGGAAAAAATCAAAGCCATGCCAGCCACCATGATCGATACAGCGATAAGGATTGTTTTCTGCATGGGGGATTTCCTGTGGTTCGATAGAAGGTTGAATATGGTGTGTACGATATGATTTTTGAGCTTGTTAAAATAACCCAAGCTGAAAGCCAAGTCCAGTCCGTTATGTTAGGTAAAGGTGGAATGTTTATTGCTACGTGGTTAGCTTTGTTTCATTTCCGGTGATTTTAAAAAGGTTTGAGTTTATTCGTTTTTGAAGGGAATTCTCCGGTTGGGGGCCATTGGAAGAGAACACTCGTGATTTCAGCGTGTCAGAGTTTGTTCCTTAATTCCCTGCATTTCGCGGGATGGACCTGTTTTTTCACCGCCTGAGACGGGCGGAAGGGGTAACAATGGCTATGCAAGGGCTGTCGCTGAAGCAGAAGGTTCAGCTTTTTACGGTGCTGACCGCATTGCTTACCGCAATGGTCTGCATAGGCCAGGTTTCTTATCGGGAATGGCAAGAATTTCGCAGTTCGAGTGTTGCCAGGCTTTGTGAACTCGCCCAGATGCTCGTCGATCAAAGTGGCCAGGCTCTGGCCGCCGAGGATGCCGCATTGGTCCGGCGCGACCTGCGTTTACTACGTGCCCACCCTGAAATATCCACCGCCAAAATCTACACTTCCGATGGCCGCTTGCTGGCATATTTTCCCGAGGGGGATGTCGAGCATACCGATTTGGCCTTACAAGAATCCAGCTTGACTCAAACCGCTTTTTTTAAAGAGGTGACGACGGTCGATTGGTCGTCCAGAACGATCGAGATCGCCCGGCCAGTGATTTTTACAGGGATGACCGTTGGTGTCCTTAGGTTGACCGCCGATCTGTCCGGAGGATATCAGTCGATGGTTGAGGATATCGTCTTTGCTGCAGGTGTCATCGGCTCGTTATTGATTTTGACTTTGCTGCTGGCCCTGCGACTGCAGGCGTATCTCGCCCGACCGATCGGTGATCTGGCCCGAACTATGGAAGAGGTGTCGTCCTGTCAGGATTATTCGTTGCGGGTTCCGGTTTCGGGCAATGATGAATTGGGGATGCTGGCGCAAATGTTTAACCATATGCTTTGCCAGGTGGAGTTTCGTGAGCGGCGCCTTGCCGAGCAGACCTTACTCCTGGAGCAAGAGGTCGTTCAGCGAACCAGTGACCTCAAGGAAATGGCTGATGAGGCGCATCGATTGGCCTACTTCGATACCCTGACCGGGTTACCGAATCGACGCCAGCTGATAGATCAGTTTGATGTCGCGGTAAAGGAAGCGGCCATAACCCAGTCCGCGGTGGCGTTACTTTTTCTCGATCTGGATCGCTTTAAACGCATCAACGATACCCTCGGGCATCATATAGGAGATGAACTGCTCATTGCCGTTGCTGAACGGATCAAGCATTGCCTGCGTACCTGCGATACAGTGTCACGGCTCAACAACAGCGAGCCGACCTGTATATCGCGTCTGGGGGGAGATGAATTCGTCGTCTTTCTCACCGGGTTGACCTATCCCCAGCAGTCAGGTCGGGTTGCCCAGCGACTCATCCAGGCGATTCGTCAGCCGATTGTGGTTCAGGGATATACTCTCACCGTTACGACCAGTATCGGCATCAGTCTTTTTCCCGAAGATGGCAGCGACGTGGCGAGCTTGCTCAAGCATGCCGATACGGCCATGTATCAGGCCAAAGAAAAGGGGAAAAATACCTTTCACTTTTTCCACTCTTCGCTGGATTCTGTGGCGCTGAATCGTTTAGCCCTTGAGAATGATTTACGGGTAGCGTTGGAAAAAGAGCAGTTCGTTGTTCATTTCCAGCCAAAGTTTGATACTCATACCCGGGTCTTGACCGGAGCTGAAGCCCTGGTGCGCTGGGAGCATCCTGAAAAGGGGACGATTTACCCCGTCGACTTTATTCCAGTGGCTGAAGAAAGCGGTATGATTGTTCAACTCGGCCACACCGTGCTGCAGCAGGTCTGTCGAAATATGGCGATCTGGGACAAGATGGAGCTGGCGACAGGGGTTATTAGCATTAATCTATCGGGATACCAGTTCAGTCATCCGAATATGGTGGCCAATATTGCCGATGTGCTGGTGGCTACGAATATTGACCCTCAATATCTGCAGATCGAGTTGACCGAGAGCATGCTGATGGATACCTCTGGGGAGTGTCTTAAAATCCTCTGTGAACTCAAGTCGCTTGGAGTGCAACTGGCCATTGATGATTTCGGCAAAGGGTATTCGTCTCTCAGTTATCTCAAGGCGTTTCCCATTGACGTCCTCAAAATCGACCAATCGTTTATTTGTGATTTGCCGACCGATTCTCACAATGCCGCGATTACCCGGGCTATCATCATCATGGCCCATAGCCTGGGCCTCAAAGTGGTCGCTGAGGGAGTAGAGCGGAAGGAACACTATGATTTCCTACGTGAACTCGGATGCAACGAAGTTCAGGGTTTTCTCTTCTCTCGGCCGTTACCGGTATCTGAGTTTACGTCCTTTATGGAAAAATCACCTTTTCCTGACAAGCAAAACGATAATTTGATTCTGTTGCATTGAGCAGGTGACTGGGGGACCCGTTTGATTTCCTCCTCGAAGATGTCTGTCATTGCCTGTCCTGTTTCAAATAAACAAGGCAGACGACAATAATCAACACCAGCGGGAGAATCAGGATGGTGACCTTGATCAACTCGATCGCGCTGGCGTAGAAGGCATCCTGTACCGTAAAGCTTTGTGGAAAAAAGGATTTGAGATAATGGATCTCTTCTATAGAGTGAAAGCAAACGGCGCTTAGGGTAACCAGGGCTAGAATTAACAAGCCCAAGAGAAAGAATTTCTTTCCTTTTCCGTCAGGGTTGCCCATGGCGATCCCTTCTTCGTACCTTCCGCATGATGCCAGTAAGGCAAGATGGATTAGCTAGTTTTCATCCGAAATCTATGGATGAAAATTAGCTGCAGGCAGTCCGCCTGTTTCCCCCTCTGTTCGGCCCTCCTTTAATAACAATCTTCTGCAGTTTAGAGACCTTTTCGTCTTAACCCATCCAGGCTCCATGGCCCTGCGCCAGCAGCGGCGAAGTAAAGAAAAATAAAGCAGTAGAGAACAGCCAGTTCCCCTTTGTTCACCACCGGCCAGAAGCCCTGAGGGGCATGCGCCATGAAGTAGGCCACCGCCATTTGCC
>JBFHFM010000255.1:0-5467 GCA_041583595.1 Trichloromonas sp.
GTCTATCCGCTGATCCTCGAGCTTGGCGATCCGGCCGTTCCGTTTTTACTGGCTGCGGTCAATACGGACGATCGTATCCGCCGTGAACATGTTATCGCTGCCCTGGGGACGCTGAAATCGCCGCAGGCCGTTGAGCCGATCGGCCGGGTGCTTGGCGATCGGTCGCTGCAGCGCCGCTATGTTGCGGCCTGGTCGCTGGGAGAAATCGGTGATCCTCGCGGTATCTCCTATCTGCTGCCGGCTCTGGGCGATGAAGATAGGGAAGTTCAGCGCTACGCCGTTCGAGCTTTGATTAAAATAAACCGGGAGGCCGTTGCGCCCCTGCTGGCGTTTCTGGAAACCGCTTCTGTTCGAGGGACTTCGGCCGCAGTTAGGGCGTTGGGAGATATCGGTGATGCCCGGGCGTTACCTGCGTTGCTGCAACGTGTCCATGGGTTGGCCCGTCAGGACGTTTTGCATGCCTTGGGGAAACTTAAAGACCCCCGGGCCGAAGCGGCTCTGATTGACGGATTAACCGATGTCGACTGGCAATCTCGGATGAATGCCGCCATGTCCCTCGGGGCACTGGGGGGGCCTGCCGCGGCGTCCGCGCTTGAGCAGGCGCTCGAAGACGAGGTCCTGGTTGTGCGGGAGTGGGCGGCCCGGTCGCTGGAGATGATTTCTGGCCGGCATGTTAAATATCGCAACGAGCAAGGTGAGTATGTCCTTCCTTATAGCATTTATCACTGATCGAAACCTGAAAAGGCGCTGCGCATGAGAAATCTGCTTGATCTTCTCTGGCTGCGGCGCCTGCTGCTGTCCCCCTGGTTTTGGAGGGTTCTGCGCCTGGCGGCTTTGGGGGTATTGCTGGCGATGATCGCCTGGGGGTGGCACCACCACGGTATCCCCGGGGTCTCGGTCAAGGATCCGCTGATGTACACCAACCTGGCGACTCACCTGTTTTGGGTCTGGTGGATGATGGGGGTGGTCTTTATCGCCCTGCTGTTGGGACGGGCCTGGTGCGCCGTCTGTCCGGTTGGCTGGCTCAACGAGCTGGTCTCGCGGCTGGGTCTGCAGCGCTCGCTGCCGAAGTGGTTGCAGAATTTTGTCCCGGTGACCCTGACCCTGGTGGTTCTGCAGCTATCGGTCTATCTCTTTACCATCCACCGTTACCCGGACTATACCGCGATTCTGATGGCGCTGACGCTGTTGCTGGCGGTGCTGGTCGGCCTGGTTTTCCGCAAACGTGCGTTCTGTTCGCTTTTCTGCCCGGCCGGGGCGGTCATGGGGCTCTATGCCCGGGTAGCTCCTTTTCAGCTGCGGGTGAAGGATGCTACCGTTTGCGCCGGGTGTGCTGACAAAGAATGTGTTTCTGGCGGCCGGGTCTGGTCGAAGGTGACTTTCGGCCGTGGCATTTTCTATTGGCATGGATCCCGACGCGACTGTCCGGTTGATCTGATGCCGGCCGAAGTTTGCGACAGCGCCGAGTGCCAGCTCTGTCTCCATTGTGCCCGAAACTGCCCGAACGATAATATTCTGCTGGGACGGCGCTTTTGGCTGGCCGATCTCCGGCCCGGTAGTTTATCCTCGTCTGAGAGTTTTTTCTTCCTTGTTTTGATGGGTATGCTGACGGCTAACTTCAGCAAGGTGTACGTTGATTTGCGCGAGGCCATTTTCTGGCTGCCACAGCACACGGCCGCCCTGATTGGCTGGCAGGCCGGTGGCTATTACCTGCTGGCGACCCTGTGGGTGACCCTGCTGCTTCCTGTGCTCCTGCTGTTGCCGGGGCTGCTGGTATTGAAACTCGGCAGCATCCGAATCAGTTCTGCCGAGCCGGAGCCGCCATCTCTTAGCGATGTGAATCGCCTGCCCACTCCCGATCCCCGTCCAGGTTTCTGGGCTTCTCTCGGTTTGCTGGCGCTTCCCTGCATCCCTCTGGTGCTTACCGCGCATCTGCTGCTGGCTCTGGTCAAGGTAAACGCCAAGGCGGCCTTTCTCCCGTACGTGCTGCAGGATCCGACCGGGGTGACAAGTTATTTGGCGATGAATGTTATGCAACTGGTGGGGCAGCCGGGACTTCTCGTTCCGCTGGAGATTCTCAAATGGTTGATTTTGCTGCTGATGGTGTCGGGCCTGGGTTTTTCGTTGTTGGCCGCAGGGCGGGTAGCCGGTCGTCTGGCGGGGATTTATCCCACCCGTGTTTATTTCCTTGCGGCTGGCCTGGTGGTCGGGCTGGTTGGCTCGTTGTATGTGGCCACGGTGATTCGTTGGCTGTTTATCCGTTAATTGGCGATTGATATGGAGTGACACGAATTAATATGGAAAGTAAAAAGAAAGTGGAGAAGCTGGAAATCCAGCTCGATGAAGAAACCGCGCAGGGCGTTTATGCTAACCTTATGGTGGTTAATCATAGCGAGGCCGAGTTTACTCTTGATTTCATCTATGTCCAACCACAGGGCAATCGGGCTAAAGTCCGTAGCCGGGTGATCACGACCCCGGGGCATATCCGGGGGTTGATTCGGGCGTTGGAGAAGAACCTCAACAGCTATGAAGAAAAAATCGCCGCTGAGGGGAATAATGAATGTTCTGGCATTGCTAAAGCTCCTGATGGGCAATATCATTAGAAAATCGGTTTTATTAAATAAGAAGGAGAAACATGATGGCGGTAAAATTGTGGGTAAAAATTCTGGTGCTGTCCATGGTGGCGGTTGCTTTGGCCCTGCCGGCCGGTGCTTGTGTTGGTAAAACCCTGGTGATCGGAGCCAAGGGGACCTTACAGCAGGAACTGCTGGCTGAGATGATATCGATCCTGATCACCGAACGCACGGGCACCACGATCAAGGTGGCGAAATATGCGACGACTGCCGAGGTGCACGAGGCCTTAATGAAGGCAGATCTCGACCTGTACGTGGAATACACCGGGGTCGGGCAGGTCGACGTGCTCAAGGGAGCGGCGGTCAGTGACCCGGCAGCCCAGTATCAGGCGGTTAAGGCGGCCTATAATCAGGATCTTAACCTGATCTGGCTCGAGCCGCTCGGTTTCGACGATCCGCGGGTCGTTGGACCCGGTGTCCCGGCTCAGGCCGCCCCGGTGGTTCGCAAGGATACCCTGAAGAAATTTCCGGCTCTGGCTCGCCTGATTAACAAGTTGGGAGGCACCATTAGCAACGCAGCCATGCAGGATCTTGAAGCGCAAGCGGCCAAGGACGGGTGCCGCGACGTCGCAAGAAAGTTCCTCAAGGAAGGGCGCTTCATCTGAGGCGTCGTTCAGAATCCCTGGAATAGGGAAGAAGACCGATCTTTGGAGGACGCATGAACGGGATAGATCGTCGGGAATTCGTACGCCGCTCGCTGCAGATGGCTCTGGCCACGGCCACGGTCGGCAGCGTGCCGCTGTTTGACTTGCTGGCGTTGCCGGCACAGGCGGCCGGTTTGGAGCCGGCTCTTGCGGTGCGCAAGGGGCGCGATATTGCTGCCCTGGTGCGGGAGACACTGGACGCTTTGGGGGGGATGGCGTCTTTTGTCAAACCCGGCGACACCCTGGTGGTTAAACCGAATATCGGTTGGGACCGGACGGCGGAACTCGGCGCGAATACCAACCCCCTGGTGGTTCGAGCCGTGGTGGAGCACTGTCTGGAAGCGGGGGCCAAATCGATTCAAATCTTCGATCGGACCTGCAATGATCCCCGGCGCTGTTATGTGCAGAGCGGCATCCAGGAGGCGGTCGAATCGTTGAAATCGGAACGGGTTCGGGTCGAACACATGGACCGCCGTGCCTACCGGGAGCTCGATATTGCCAATGGGCAGGATCTCAAGCGCTGGTCCTTCTATCGGCCGGCCCTTGAGGCCGATTGCTTCATTAATCTGCCAGTAGCCAAGCATCATTCGATTTCGATGCTGACCCTTGGCATGAAAAACATCATGGGGGTGATTGGCGGCAACCGCGGACAGCTACATAAGAACATTGCCGATTCCCTGTCGGATATCAATTCGGTTGTCCATTCGACCCTGACCCTCGTCGATGCCACGCGGATTCTCGTGGCCAACGGGCCTCAGGGAGGGCGGCTCGAGGATGTACGGGTGCTTGATACCCTGATCGCATCGCCTGACATTGTCGCTGCCGACGCCTATGCTTCGACGCTCTTCGGGTTTCGTCCGGAACAGATTCCAACCATCGCGGCTGCCGCGAAACGAGGGCTGGGAACCATGGATCTGGCCCGGGTACGGATGGTTTGAAAAAGCGCGTTGAGATTCGGCACCTGCGGATGCTGGTGCAGTGGGGCTGTCTGCTCGGTTTCCTCTGGCTTTTTCTGCAGACAGAGTATCGGGGGGCCGACACTCTGCGCTATCCGGTCAGCCTGCTCTTTCGCATCGATCCGCTGGCGGCCCTGGCCGATGCTCTGGCCCCAGGTGGTTTCAGCTGGGCGCTGCTCTGGCCGGCGCTGTTGCTGCTGGCTTTGACGGCGCTGTTCGGCCGGTTTTTCTGCGGCTGGATCTGCCCGCTGGGAACAACTCTCGATGGCGTTGGCAAGCTTGCCGGGCGCGGCAAGCAGACGGCCAAGCCGGGATGGCGTCGATTTAAGTATTACCTGCTGCTCGGCTTGACCGCGGCCTCTTTAGGCGGGGTGCAGCTACTTGGTCTTTTTGATCCCCTGTCCATTTTTTTGCGCAGCCTGACTGTTGCACTGAACCCGGCCTTTAATCTGGTTGCTAACGAGACCTTTGATTTCTTCTACAATCATTCGGTGCCCCTGATTTCTCCTGTCGTCAATAGCAGTTACGACTTTTTTCGCGATCATCTTCTCTCTTTTCATCCCCCGGCCTATCAGTTGGCGCTTCTTACCTTTGGTGTTTTTCTTTTGATTCTGCTGCTTGAGCGGGTCGAGCGCCGGTTCTGGTGTAAGAACCTCTGTCCCTTGGGCGCCCTGCTTGGCATGTGCAGTCGGCGTTCGCTTATCGTGCGTACCCCCGCATCGGCCTGTTCTGATTGCCAGCGCTGCGTAAGTGAGTGCCGGACCGGGGCCGTGACCCAGGAGGGCTACCGCAAGGACGAATGTTTGCTCTGTTTCGATTGTTCGGGGTTCTGTCCGTCGCAGCGGGTTTCTTTCACGTTGGGACCGCGACCGGCCGCCGCGGCTGGTGTCGATCTTACGCGCCGTGGGGTCGTTACGTCGTTGGCGGCGGGAGCGATGACTGCGCCAGTCATGCTCAGCGTCCCAAATCGCTGGAACCTGGACCCCGCATTGCTTCGTCCCCCCGGGTCGGTAGCTGAAGCCGAATTTCTGCGGCGTTGTATCCGTTGCGGCGAGTGTATGAAGGTCTGCATCGGTGGGGCCTTGCATCCGGCCCTGCTGCAGGCCGGAGTTAGCGGGATCTGGACCCCGTTGCTCGTGCCGCGCATCGGCTATTGCGAATACAACTGTACCCTCTGTGGCCAGGTCTGTCCGACTGGGGCCATCGGCCTGCTGAATCTGGAAGAGAAGCAGAA
>JBFHFM010000256.1:0-5404 GCA_041583595.1 Trichloromonas sp.
CATCGTCGAGGTCAACAGCAAGGCGGGCGAGCTGATTGGCGGACCGATTAATAAAATTCTCGGATCCGAATGCATGAAGTTTCTCTGTCCCACGGTTTGTGTTGGGTGTCCAATTCTTGAAGGAGATCTGACGTTTACGACACGTGAGTGCGAATTGCGATGTATGGATGGCCGCAAAATCCCTATCTTTAAATCGGTTTCGACTATCGTTCTTGACGGGCGAACCTATTTGCTGGAAAGTTTCATCGATATCACCGATCGCAAGGCGGCTGAAATGTCGGTACGGGTGGCTTTGGCGACGGCGGAGGATTCGCGGGCCAAGATGGACGGCATTCTGCAGTCGGTAGCTGATCCCCTGATTGTTACCGATCCGAGCCATCGGATTATCATGATGAATCGAGCCGCCGAAGAGCTATTGGGGCTCTGCCTGCTCGAAACGCTGGGAATGTCGTTGGAGGACATTCTTTCTGATCGGCGATTGCTTCAGGAACTTCAGGCCACGCTGAGTATGGAGGATTCTGCCGGGCGGGTCGATTTTGCTCTACAGGCGCCCGATGGCGTTGAGATGATTTTTCAGGCCCGAACCTCGGCCCTCTGCGATCAGGAAGGGCGCGTGACTGGTATGATCACCATTATGCAAAACGTGACCCGTGATCGTGCTATTGATCGGATGAAATCCGAGTTCGTCTCCACCGCTGCTCACGAACTGCAAACCCCTTTGGCCGCTATCGTCGGGTTTTCCGAACTGCTGTTGTCGCAGAAGGGGACGCTGTCTCCTGAGATCGAGCAGGAGAGCCTGAGGTATATTTTCGAAAAAGCTGATCTGTTGTCGCAAATCGTTGACGATCTCCTGGATATCAGTCGTATCGAGTCGGGGCGTCCGCTTGAGATTTTTGTTGATGGTTTTAATCTCAACACTTTGGTCGAGCAGGTCGTCAGGCCCTATCGGGTTCGACAGGAACCGTATCTCTTTGAGGTCTATCTTCCCGAAAAGACGATCGAGATTGTTGCCGACAAGGCCAAGGTTGAACAAATTCTGGATAATGTCCTCAGTAATGCGTTCAAGTATTCACCTCATGGGGGGCTGATTCGTCTGTCGGTGGAGTGCGATGAGGTCAGCTGTAAGATGTCGGTCGAGGATCAGGGGCTCGGCATGACCGCTGAACAGAGGGACAGGGTGTTTGAAAAATTCTATCGTGGCGATGCTTCCAATACCTCGATTGGCGGCACCGGCCTGGGGATGAGCATCAGCAAGCATTTCGTCGAAGCCCATGGCGGCCGAATCTGGGTCGATAGCACGCCGGGGCAGGGGACCAAGGTCAGTTTCGAGATCCCGGTCCGTCCTCAAAGCAAGGCGGTACATTTTCTCTAGGCGGAGCAGCCTGCCGTCAATAATCAAATGGAATTAAACGTAAAAAAAGGGACCAGCAATTGTGCTGGTCCCTTTCGGATTTTTTGGTTGCGGGGGAAGGATTTGAACCTCCGACCTTCGGGTTATGAGCCCGACGAGCTACCAGACTGCTCCACCCCGCGTCAGGAAACAGACCCTACCTCAGCCGACCTCGATTGTCAATTGATTAATCGCTTTTCTTAAGAAAAAGACTCCAGGATGGTGTTTGTTTGGGAAAACTTGTCGGTGAGGGGGATTTCCGGTATAACAGCAGAATAGTCAACTTTTACTTAGTAGTTTTGGGAAATTATGTCCGAAGATTTGACCATAGATTTGGCGCAGGCTCTGGTTCTGCGCAGTCAGGGGGCTCTGCTGGTCGATGCCCGCACCCCGGCTGAATTCGCTGATGGAAGCATCCCCGGTGCGATCAATGTGCCGATTTTCAGTAATGAAGAGCGGGCCGAGGTTGGTACCCTTTACAAGCGACAGAGCAAGCAGGCCGCTCGCCAGCGAGGGGTGCGGCTGGTGTCACCCAAAATCCCCGATTTGATTGAGCAGGTCGAGGCCGCCTGGCAGCAGGGGAGCGGTCCGGTTATCGTCTTTTGCTGGCGGGGGGGGATGCGCAGCAAGGCGTTAACTTACTTCCTCAACCTGGCCGGAATTCCCGCCCGTCAGTTGCAGGGTGGGCATAAGCGTTTTCGTACCCACGTCTGTGAATTTTTCGAGCGGGGCCAGTGGGGGCGTCTGCTGGTGCTGCGTGGTATGACCGGGGTCGGCAAAACGCGGCTGCTCAAGCAACTTGCCGGTGAGGGTTATCCGGTCATCGATCTGGAGGGGCTTGCCGGTCACCGCGGAAGCGCTTTCGGTAATCTTGGGTTGCCGCCTCAGCCGAGCCAGAAGAGTTTTGAGGCCGCCCTGTGGGATGAGTTGCGTAAGGTTCCGCCTGGTTCCTATGCTCTGGCTGAAGGGGAAAGCCGTCATATCGGCAGGCTGCAGTTGCCCGCCAGGGTTTATGCCGCGCTGCAGTTGGAAGTGTCCCTGTGGGTCAACGCTTCACTCGACTACCGCACCCAGGTTATCCTCGAAGACTACCCCGCCCTGGACTCGTTGCGCGAGGCCTTCGTGGCGCCCATTACAGCGCTCAAGCCCCGGCTCGGTGGTGAGGCGGTGGCACAGATGCTGGCTTTGCTGGGAGCGGGGAGTTGGGAGCAACTGGTTCGTGAGCTGATGGTTCTTTACTATGATCCTCTCTATGACCATACTCGACCTGCGCGGCGCATCGAGATTGATATTGAACCTGAAAAAGGGAGTGTCGAGCGACTTAAGGCCGCCATCGGCACTATTCTGGCCTGCGAAGCACAATAGCAACAGTCCCCTTTACTTTTACATTCGCGTGCGGTGATAATATCGAAAGATGTTGATTATTATTTCGAGGGGAAATTTTCTTGGCTAAAACGCTCAAACCACTTGAATGCAATTCGCTCTGCGGCAAATGTTTACGAAGCTGTAAGCAGGCCGACGGTACGCTGCTGGTCGATTGCCCGCGTTTTCTCAAGCGGCCTTTCAAGGTGGCGGTGCATCGATTTGATCAGCTTGATTTGTTTGGCGGGGATAAAAAATAGCTGGTAGAAAATATCTGTGAAAATGACGAGGCGGGACCGAATTGGTCACGCCTTTTGTTTTTTCGGTTTGTGGGTCACCCCCCTTGGCCGCAATCCCGGAGTTTTGATTTTGCTCTTTGTTCCGAGCCTTAGCTGGAGGGGAAAAGAAACAATCAAAACCGGCGGGAATCGCCCTGCTCAGCCCAGAAAAGTAGGCAAAAGAAAGGTGCCCGGCTCCTTGCTCTTCGGGGTCACTTCGCTGCAGCGTTGGCGAAGGGGAGTTGAGGCGTTATTTATTTAAGATTATTGAGAAATTCGACGATCAGGGGGGTGAATTTTTCTGGTTCGACCAAAAACGAGTCGTGGCCGTAGTCCGAATCGATCAGGTGATAGTTGACCGGCTTACCGAGTTTCTGCAGCACTTCGACCACCTCCTCGGTCTGGGACGGAGTATAGAGCCAGTCGGAAGTGAACGAAAACCAGAGGGAGGGGCACTTCAGATTGTCGAGAGCCTCCTCCATGCTGTCGAAATTCCACGACACATCGTACAGATCGAGAGCCTTGGCCAGGTAGAGGAAAGAATTGGTGTCGAAACGGTCGACGAAGCTGGCGCCGTTGTAGGCGAGATAGCGCTCGATCTCGAATTGGCCGAAGAAGTCGAACATGCCGTCACGGGCCGAGAACCGCCGGCCGAATTTGAGGTGCATCGAGGTGTCGGAAAGAAACGAGATGTGCCCTACCGCCCGAGCCAGAGCCAGGCCGTCCGCCGGGGGATGTTCGGGTTTGTAGTTGCCCTTTTTCCACATCGGATCGTTGAAGACCGCCTGTCGGGCTAAAGCGTTGAGGGCGATGGCCATCGGCGAGGTGCGGCCGCAGCCGGCGATGGGGATGATCGAGCGGACCATCTCGGGGTAGAGCAGGCCCCATTCAATGGCCTGCATCGCCCCCATGCTGCCGCCAATAACGGTGACCAGCGAGTTGATACCGAGCCAATCCAGGAGCAGTTTCTGGGCTCGCACCATATCGCGGACCATGAGCACCGGGAAGCTCAGGTTGTAGGGTTTTCCCGTGCGGGGATTAAGGCTGGCCGGGCCGGTCGAACCCTTGCAGGAGCCGATGACGTTGGAGCAGAGGACGAAAAAGCGGTCGGTGTCGAGCACCTTGCCGGGGCCGATCATGTCGTCCCACCAGCCCGGTTTGCGATCATCCGTGGTGTTTTTGCCGGCGGCATGGGCGTCACCGGTCCAGGCGTGGGTGACCAGGATGACGTTGGAGCGGTCGCTGTTGAGGCTGCCGTAGGTTTCGTAGGCAAGAGTGAGCGGACCGAGCAGTCGGCCACTCTCCAATTTCAGCTCGACATTGAACTTGGCGTATTTGGTTGTGACGATACCCACGCTGGTGCTCAAATTATCTACCTTCGTAGGGGCGATCCTTGTGATCGCCCGTTTTTTTGTGATCGTTCAGGGAGAAAACGAGATTCGCCCCTGCAGAAATAAAAAAGGCCCCACCCTTGATAACGGGTAGGGGCCTTTGATGCTGGTATGAATACCTCGCGGGCTCCGTCCCCATCTTTCCCGCCGCAGCAAGGAAGGATTTAGCACCTGGCATCCGCCATCGTTTAACGACGCGGATCGGTTGCTGTGGCTTCGCAGGGCCTGTCCCTCCACCACTCTTGATAAAGACGTTGTGCTATGCGGTTGTAGCTTTGAACTCTAATAGAAAAGCCGCCCTTTTGTCAAACGCATTTAAAGCGCTGCGGCAAAGTCGTCCCAGATATCCTCGATGTCTTCAATGCCAACAGAAATTCGCAGCAGGGTTTCGCGGATGCCGAGCTTCAGCTTGGTTTCGGCCGGAATCGCGGCGTGGGACATCGACCAGCAGTGGGTGAGAATGGTCTCCACCCCGCCAAGGCTCGGGGCAATAATCGGTAGCTTGACCGACTGCAACAGCGGGGCGATTCCCCCTTTGTCCTTCAGTTCGAAGGAGAGGACCGCGCCGGCGCCTGTGGCCTGGGAGAAGTGCAGCTCGCGTCCGGGGAAATCAGCCAGGCCGGGGAACCAGACTTTGGCCACCGCCGGGTGGGCCTGCAACCGTTCGGCCAGCAGCTGGGCTGATTGCTGGGCCGCCTCCAGTCGCAGCTTCAGGGTCTTGATGCCGCGAGAAAGCAGAAACGAATCGAAGGGAGAGAGCACCGCGCCGAAGGCGTTCTGAAATTGCTTCAGCCGCCTGGCCAGCTCGGGATCGGCGGTGGTGACCAGGCCGGCCATCAGGTCGCTGTGGCCGCCGAGAAACTTGGTGCCGCTGTGAATGACCACATCGATGCCGAGCTCGAGCGGGCGCTGTAGCAGCGGGGTCATGAAGGTGTTGTCGAGCAGGGTGAGCAGACCGCGGGATTTGGCCAGCTGCGCCACCG
>JBFHFM010000257.1:0-5372 GCA_041583595.1 Trichloromonas sp.
CCACACCATGGAACTGCGTAAGAAGCGGAACCGTAAATGCATCTGGCCGGGCATGCCTGCGATCTTTCTGAATTTATTGATAAGGTTGAAAAACAGTCCGTATTGTATTGCAGCAGCGGATCAGAAGTCCAGAGAATTGAAAGGGGATCGCAGCTCCTCCCATTTATTTTCAACGGCCTTTCCTGTCCGTTGCAGGCTTTTGGCGCTCACTCACAAATTGCTGTGTCAGGGATGGCGCTGGCCGTCTGTTTCAAGGAAACCCCGGGGCCGCGAAAACCAGGTTGAATTATGCCGATGCAAGAATGCCGAGCACGGTGCTTTCTGATAGAAGTTGGCGTTCGAGCAGGGCCTGCTTGAAGCGTTGGCTGATATCGCTGGCCAGCACCCGTTCGTAGCGGATATCGAGGACGTAGGCCTTGACCGTGAGGCGGGTTAAAAAGGTGCGGTCAAACTGGTCTTCAATCATGACCTTGATCGGTTTTTTAAGAAAGACATAGGGCGAACTGGCGGCCGATTCGTAGGCCAGATCGCGGATCTGCTGGATATCGAGATGAGCCGGCAGAGAGAAACGGACTTCGACCATTTCGTCGAGGGCACCGGAGTTGGAGTTGGAAATGGCCTGACCGAGGACGATGGCGTTGGGCAGGGTGACGGTACTGTCGCCGAAGGTCTGCAGTCGGATCGAGCGCAGGCCGATGTTGGTCACTTCGCCATAGTGATCACCGACCTGGATCATGTCGCCGACCCTGAAAGGGCGGTCGAGCAGGATCAGGATGCCGGCGATGATGTTCTTGATCAGGTCCTGGGCTCCGAGGCCGATAGCGAGTCCGGCGGAAGCGCTGATGGTAATGATGGTATTCAGTGTCGGGTTGAAGATTGCGAAAATGATGAAGGCGGCACCGCCAATCCAGATCAGCAACCGCAGCACCGGATAGACACTGGCAATCAGTAGCCTGTGGCGGGTGAACTTATCTTTCAGCTTTTCAGTGCCAAGGCGCAGCAGGTGGGTGAATCCCCAGGTCGCCAGAAAGAAGAGGGTCGCAGCCAACAGGCGAAAAAAGGAGAATTGTTCGACAATGGTATGGAGTGTCCCGTCGGTCATGGCCATATCTTTCAGTGAATAATGTGCATTGCTTCGAGGGTGCTGGTCACCGGGGTGTAGTAAACGGGGTTGAGCCGATAGGGGATTGGCTCATCGTTGTCGCTGCTAGAAGCGGCCAGCAACAGCCCCAGGCTGCTCAGAAAGTCAAGTTGCAGGCGGCTGTGCAGCAGGTCGCAGTGAAAGATTTTACTGTGTTCGCAGGCCGAAAGACCACCGTGGCCGAGCACTTCGGCGAGGGTGAAGAGCTGGTCGCGATCGAGGCTGCGCAGAAAGGAAAAATCGATTTTCCCCAGGTGGCAGGCGGCAAAGCGTTGCTTCTCGGGATCGTAGGTAAGGCACAGCAGCCAGTAGTAGAGGGCCGCATCGAGATTGCCGCCGCTGGCGGCGAACAATTCTCGGAAGAAGCGCTCTTCTCGTTTATTCAGCTCCTCCCGGGTTGTTTCGGCTGTTTCGTTGTCATTGCCCAGAAAATCGAGGGGATAGCCGGAAATTCGCTGGCGTAGCATCAGGGCCTGACGGATTTCCTGCTGGTCGGCGAGGAGGGTGGGCAGTTGGTGGGTAAAAAAACGGCTGATGCCGAACTGATAGTCCATTCGGGTCCAGGGAATTTTGCGAAAGGTGATCTGCCAGAGGAAATGCTGGCGGGTGGCCAGAACCAGGTAGAAAAAGACTTCTGCAGCGCGGCCGCCGCCGACTACCCGCAGAAACAGGTTGTGTCCCCCCTCGATCAGCAACATCCCGCGCGGTCGGGATCGCAACTGCTGCACTAGCGCATCGAGGGTTTCGGTTGGTTCCTCAATGGCAAACCATTGGTGAAAAAGCGCGATGACCTCTTGCTCGGTGCGCAACCTCTGTGTAATTTCAAAGCGCAGGAGGTTGCCGCGGGCCCCGTATTCGCTGGCAAAGCAGTTGGCCAGCGAGGTCTTGCCGCTCCCTTCCGGGCCGATGACGGCCAGACTGCAGGATTTGCCGTTTTCCCAGCGTTTGTACAGGTCGTCCAGAGTTTTCAGCTCCTCGTCGCGGGCGACCAGAAATTCGCGATTTTTCAATGGGCCAAGGGTGAACAGGCGGCGGTAAAGGTGGGGAAAATTATCGGATCGTTTTAGAATCTCGGTGGTTGACGGCAAATCTGCAAGTCGCAGCAGTTTTTCTTGCTGTCCAGTTTCCTTTGGGATGACGGCCTGTAGCCCCCCCAGCATCGCTTTGGATAGAGAGATGAGGTTAAGCGGGCCTTTGCCCCCCTGGCTGTCGAGAAGCCGTTGGCGAACCCGGTCGCTTTGCTGCCTTAGGGTGCGACGGATTTCGAGCCAGCCCTCCGTTCCGTTTTCTTGTGCGGCAAAGGTGTCGCAGAGGGATTGGCAGAAGCAGTTTTCGTGTTGCTGCAGGCGATCGCAAAGGGCGCTCCAGAATTCCTGCATCGGTTGCGCCTGGGCGCTGATCTGTTCGGCGGCGGACGCGAGAATGCCCACGGCAAGATGCTCTGTTTCGTCGATAACCTTGGCAAAATCCACAGTCTTGTCGGTGGCGGTCTGGAGCAGGTCGAGTTCTTCTCTGGCGACCTGGAAATGAAATCTCAGGCTGGCCCAGATATCCGCGGTTTTGGATTCTATTTGAGTAATGAATTCGGCATATTCAACTACCAGCGGGTTCATCTGCAGGGCTTCGGATGAAGGCAGCGCCTGGCAGGCGCGACTTCTGGGGGTGCTCGATGCGGGATCATCCAGCCCTGAGAATTGGCGAAGCCCTCTGTTTAGTCGCTGCAACAGATTCTTCTTCATCGGTGCCGGGGCGTTTACCTGTGGTTGCTGTTGGTCGGGGAGGGCGTCGGCTGCTGCCCGGGCGCTTTCGGCCATCTTTTCCAATAGCCCCAGAACCGGTTTCTTGTCCGGCGCCCACGATTTCATCTGCTGCTCGAATTGGGGGCGTACCTTTTTTTGCAGCCAGGAACGCTGTGCGTCCAGTTCTGTTTGCAGTCTCTCAGCGGCCTCTGGAATATTTTCAGGTGTTTTTTCGCGAACTTGTGCAAAAGAGTCGGCCAGCTGCGCCCGGCTTTTGTCCAGGCTCTCCGTGAGGCTGGAAACGGCCTGGACAAAGGTTTCAAGGAACGCTGCTGAAGCGGCCCTGCACTCTTCGATCGTCTCGGCGGCCGCTGCTTCAAGGGCCGTGATGAAGGTGTCAAGGGCGGGGTCATGGGGCGCAGATTGACCGGTGGATGAGGCGGGGCGATTCAGTGGCATGGGAAAGCTCCGTTGTCATGCGATGATGGCGACTGACATCTCCAGTCACCGCTAAATAATAACTCAAGTTACAGCATATTAAACTGAAATCTTTTATTAAACGATCAGGCTGTTAATGGAATAGAAGTTTCAAATCGATGCGAAGAAGGCTCGACCCAAAAGGATGAATCGGTTATCATGCCGCCCATGACAACATTCATCATACTTTCTTATCTGTTTGTCCTGCTGGCTGGGTATGTGCTGCGGGGCTTCAACCTGAGTCATCTGAAGCGTCATGGTGGCGTCGTCCCTCCGGGTTTCGAACAGGTTGTCGACGCGGCGACCCTGCAAAAGACCTCGGCTTACACCCTGGCCCAGAGCCGCCTCGGTCTGGTCGAGTCGGTGGTCGACAGCGCTCTGTTGCTGGCCTTCCTTTTCGCTGGTCTGCTACCGCTCTATGATCGCTGGATTGCTTCGCTGACCGCCTGGCCTATCCTGCAAGGGGTGCTTTTCTTTCTATTCCTGATACTGCTCAAGTCGCTGTTCGATATTCCCTTTAGCCTGTATCGAAATTTTCGGATCGAGAAAGAGTACGGCTTTAACACCCAGACCCTCGGTCTCTGGGCCAGTGACCTGGTCAAGGGGCTGTTGATTTCTAGCCTCCTGCTCGGCGTGCTGCTCGGGGGCGGATTCTGGCTGGTGTCGGCCAGCCCGAGTCTCTGGTGGCTTTGGGGCTGGCTCCTGTTCGCCCTGTTCACCCTTTTTCTGATGCTGATTTCGCCTTACGTCATTGAGCCGCTCTTCTTCCGCTTCGAGCCAGTGCAGCAAGAAGGGCTCGAAGCCTCGGTGCGCTCCTTGATGGAGCGGGCCGGGTTGGCCGCCGGCCGGGTCTATCAGGTTGACGCCTCCCGCCGCAGCCGCCATTCGAACGCTTACTTTACTGGTATCGGCCGGGTCAAGCGGATCGTGCTCTTCGACACCTTGCTTGAACAACTGGCGCCGGGCGAAATCCTTGCCATTCTGGCCCATGAAATCGGTCACTGGAAAAAACGCCACATCTTCAAACGCCTGCTCAAAACCGAACTGTTGGCGTTGGGCGTTTTCTATCTCGCTTACCGTTTGATCGAATGGGGTGGGTTATCTGCACTTTTCGGGCTGGAACCAGTCTCCTTCGCGGCCCAGTGGGTGCTTCTCTCTTTCCTTGGTAGCCTGGTTGCGTTCCCTTTTACGCCGCTGGGGAGCTGGCTGTCCCGCCGTGACGAATGGCAGGCTGACCGCTATGCCTGCGAGCTGCATGGCACTCCTGATGACCTGGCAACAGGTTTGGTCAAGCTGTCCCGCGATAATCTCGCCAATCTGCATCCGCATCCCTGGTACGCGGCCTTCTATTTTTCCCACCCCCCGGTTGTCGAGCGGGTTAGACGACTGCGGGAAACTCAAGATCAGTGATGGGTTGTCTTTTGTTGGTTTTTTAAAAATTTACCTGGGTGAGCGACGTCTCATATGAAATCAAAAGTCCTGATGATGTTTTTGTTGTTCCTGTTTCTTGGTGTGTCTTTACAGGTACAGGCCGCGGCTTATCGGGCCACCGAACAGGGGTTGCAGCGTTGGCTTGAGGCCAACCGGGACCAGGGTTCGGGAATGCCCTACAGTCACGTGGGGGACGAACGGTTTCGCCACTGGACTTTCACCTATGACGCGGCGGTGGTGAGCCTGGCCTGGCTGGCGGTAGGGGAGGTGGCTCAGGCGCAAAAGATCATCGATTTCTATCGCATGACTCCGGGAGTCTGGCGATTGGGAGGGATCATTGAGGCGGTAACCGTCTCCGATGAAGGTATGGTTGGCCGCGACTGGTCGGTGCGTAGCGGGGCGAATCTCTGGCTGGGGCTTGCGGCGGGGCACTTGTATCGACAGACCGGGCAGCGTCCCGCTCTGGAGTTGGCGCAGAAAATCGCTGATTTCGCGATCAACTTGCAGGAGCAGCGTCAGGAGAGTCCCAACTTCGGTGGCGTCAGCATGGGGCCGGTCGGTGATCCGGCCAATCCGAAGGATCA
>JBFHFM010000258.1:0-5358 GCA_041583595.1 Trichloromonas sp.
GCTTGCGGGTTCACCATCTTCAGCAAAACCACTCCCTGTGTAAAATATCGAACCAATAAAAAAATGCCCCACCCGCCAAAGCGAATGGAGCATTTTCAATTCAGACACCAGGTAAACCTTCAGATCCCCTGGTTAATATCAGCGAGAGATCCTCCCGCAAGAATTACGCAAAACTATTTAGAGATTCGAACAGCAACCACACAATCCCAGCTACATTATTTCACCGCCGGTGTCGGGCTCACTCCTTTGGGGAGCAACACCCAGAGACGGCCAGATTGCTTCATTTTGCCGGCATAGTCTCCGGCAAAATCACCCATCCCCCAGAAAAAGTCGGCCCGTACCGCGCCCTTGATGGCACCACCAGTATCTTGCGCGACCATCAACCGCTGCAAGGGGACCGAACTCGAAGGCCAGGTTGTATCGACAAAAACCGGAACTCCCAAGGGAATGGTGCGTGGATCCACCGCCAGGCTCCGGCCGGGCGACAGTGGAACGCCGAGGGCACCGGGCGGACTCTTGACGCTTGCCGGCCGCTCAATGAAAAAAACATAGCTCGGATTTTCTGCCAACAAACTCTTAACCCGATCGGGATGCTGCTGCGCCCATCGTTTGATATTTTGCATCGACATCTGATCACGAGTCATATCCCCACGATCGATGAGCAATTTGCCGATGGAACGATAGGGATGACCGTTTTGATCACCAAAATGAACCATGGCACTCTCACCATTATCCAGAAGGATTCGGCCCGACCCCTGAATCTGCAAAAAGAAAAGCTCCACCGGGTCAGCGACCCAAAACAGCTCACGGCCAACCAGGGCAGCCTTTCCCTCATCGATATCGCCGCGACTCCAGTAAGGAACCACCCTCCGCCCTTCCACCCGCCCCCGCAGGCGATACTCACCGAGTTCAGGATAAACACTACGCAGATCAATGACCAGCAGGTCATCCGGAATACCATAAATCGGATAAGGATACCGCTCAGACCGAGTGCGACTGCCCCGCAGATCAGGAACATAATAGCCGGTAATCGTACCGGAATCGCTGCCGTCACTGTTGCGAACCTGGTACGGAACGAAACGCTCCTCCCAAAAAAACTTGACTGCCGCGCCATCGGCGCCATCAAGAGCCGCGGCATCACGGCAGACCTCGGCCCAGCCCTCACGTTTTTTCAGCACCTGACAGCTGGCAAGCAACGGCTCCAAGGCCTGAGAAAGATCATCCTGCAGCCACCCATCGACAACATCCCAGGAAACAGCAGAGAGGGCCTCAACTTTTTTCGGCGGCACGGGCGGCACCACCACAGGCGGAAGGACAGGGGGAGGCGGAACAACTTCAGGTGGCCTGGCACAGGCAGCCACCAGTAACACAACAACAATCCCGACACGACGTAACAGAGAAAACAGAGAATGGCCCCTCATGGCCTAGCGACACCCTTTCTTGGTGAGAAGAACAAGCCATTGATGACATCGAAAAAAAAATCAACCCGACGCTCCCGTGTTTTTTCAGGATCTCGACCTGACTGATATCAGCCTATGTCCCCGAAAAAACGGCAGACCTTGCAAGTTGAAACTTTCACTTAGTCATCTCAAGATTTTTTTTACACAGACAGAAACATCTGGCCCTTATACCCGCTTTTCAATGTACCGTCAAATACCCTCTGACGAATTGAGGACATCGCCTTGCGACAGGCCAACGCTAGCCACCCAACGTTGCTGTTTTTTCTAGCACACGACCAGATGCCGTGCTATAAATTCGAGCACGGAGCGATTAATGCCTGCTTTTCAATCCGCCTCATTACCGCCTACCCGCTGGAGTCACCTCATGAAACCATCGACCCGCGTTACTACCGGCTATACCGGACTTGACTCAATTCTCGACAGTCTACGCATCGGCGATAATGTCGTCTGGAAGGTCGATACCATTGCCGATTACCGCAATTTTGTCGGTCCTTTTGTCGAACATGCCCTGCAGGAAAACAAAAGGATGGTTTACCTGCGCTTCGGCGACCACGAACCGCTGCTCGAACCCTCGCCGCAGATCACGACCTATCAACTGGAGCCACGCCTCGGCTTTGAATCGTTCACCTCCCGTATTCATGCCATCATCAGCAAAGAAGGACCGGGCACCTTTTATGTTTTCGACTGCCTTTCCGATTTACTGTCCGCCTGGGCGACCGACTACATGGTCGGCAACTTTTTCCGGGTTACCTGTCCCTACCTCTTCGAACTGGACACCGTCGCCTATTTCTCCCTGATCCGCGACCGACATTCGTTTCAGACCATCGAACGCATCCGTGAGACAACCCAGGTTCTTATCGACGTTTATAACCACCAAAATCACTTCCACATTCACCCGCTCAAGGTCTGGCAACGACACTCCCCCACCATGTTTTTGCCTCATCGCAAGCAGGGCGATCAGTTCATCCCCCTGGCCAACAGCTTTGAGGCCACCAATCTGCTGAGCACCATTGCCGATCGCAGGCAAGGCAGCGTCCATCGCCAGCTTGACCACTGGCACCATCTCTTTCTGCAAGCCGAGGCGTTGACCGACAACCCGGCCGCTACTGAAGAACAGCAAAAGATGGTCATTCACATTTGCCGGCACCTGATCGGTCGCGACGAGCGCATTCTGGCCTTGGCCCGCCAATATCTGTCACTGCGCGACCTGCTTAACATCAAATCGCGAGTCATCGGTACCGGCTTCATCGGCGGCAAGGCCGTCGGCATGCTGCTGGCCCGCAACATTCTGCTGAACAACACCGAATTCGACTGGCAAGAACACCTCGAAGCCCACGACTCCTTCTTCGTCGGCTCCAACGTCTACTACTCGTACATCGTGCATAACGGCTGGTGGAACCTCTTCATGCAACAAAAGACCTCCGAAGGTTATTTCACCGCCGGCGCTAAATTGCGTGAAAAAATGCTGAATGGGAGCTTTCCCGAAACCATTCGCCAGGGATTTCATAAGATGCTCGAGTACTATGGCCAGTACCCGATCATCGTTCGCTCCAGTTCGCTGCTCGAAGACGGTTTCGGCAACGCCTTTGCCGGCAAATATGACAGTTTCTTCTGTGTCAGCCAAGGCTGTCCCGAAGAACGACTGGCCCAATTCGAAGAATCCGTTCGCAAAATCTTCGCCAGCGCCATGAGCGAAGACGCCCTCTCCTACCGCCTGCAGCGCGGCCTCGACCAGAAAGACGAACAGATGGCGCTGCTCATCCAGCGGGTTTCCGGCGCCTACCGAAAACACTACTACTTTCCAGAACTCGCCGGAGTCGGCGTCTCCTACAACACCTTCGTCTGGGACAAGGACATGGACCCCCGGGCGGGCATGCTGCGTCTGGTCATGGGACTCGGAACCCGCGCCGTCGACCGGGTCGAAGGAGACTATCCACGAATCGTCGCCCTCGACGCGCCGCTTAAAAAACCCCACAAGGGGTTCGAAGACACCCGTAAATTTTCTCAACGCGACGTCGACCTGCTCAACGTCGACACCAACACCCTGCAAACAGTATCGCTGCTCAACCTGGTCAAGGAAGGCATCGAAATTCCCTGGTCCATGTACGGCATCAAGGACAACGAGACCATGAACCTGCTTAAAAGCCGCGGCCGCAAAGTGCAGGATGTCTGGTTGCTGACCTTCGATCGCTTACTTTCTGAAACGCCCTTCACAGGACTCATGCAGCGCCTGCTGAAAACCCTGGAGAACGCCTATCAATACCCGGTGGACGTCGAATTCACCGTTAATTTCACGCAGCAGGGAATCGCCAAGCTCAACGTAGTACAATGCCGCCCCCTGCAAACCAAAGGGCAAGAGATTCAGGTCGATATCCCAACCGAAATCCCCGAAGAAAAAACCTTTTTCAGCAGCGAAGGAAACTTCATGGGTGGCAACATCTCCCAGCCAATCAAATGGATCATCTGGATAGAAGGGGCGGAATACAACCGATTGCCGATATCCGAAAAATACGAAGTGGCACGACTGGTCGGACGTCTCAACAAGCGTATAGCCGACCGCAAAGAAAACCCGACCATGCTGCTCGGCCCCGGCCGCTGGGGAACCTCAACTCCGGCCCTCGGCGTACCCATCTCCTTTTCCGAGATCAACAACATCACCGCCATCGGCGAAGTGGCCTTCACCAGCGGCGATCTAATGCCAGAACTGTCCTACGGCTCCCACTTCTTCCAGGACCTGGTTGAGGCCGACATCTTCTATCTGGCCCTCTTTCCGGACAACCGCAATTGCTTCGTCAATGACACCTGGCGCCTCAGCCTGCCCAACGCCCTCGAAGGACTGATGCCGGCCAGCAGTCGCTACAAGCAGGTCGTCAAGGTCTACCGAGCCCCTCAGGAAGGGGTACGACTGATGGCCGACGTGGTTAGCCAGAAACTGGTCTGCTTCGAGAATTAAATCTAATTCTTCAGTAACGAAAAAGGCCCGGCAAATGCCGGGCCTTTTTCGTTACTGTAAGTCAACCATGTTGAATTAAATCAGACCGAGCGCGACCATCGATTTAGCTACTTTGATGAAACCCGCAATGTTAGCCCCGTTGACATAGTTACCAGGGGTGCCAAACTCTTCGGCCGTCTCATAACAGAGCTCATGGATGTTTTTCATGATCTGCTGCAGGCGCTGCTCAGTGTACTCGAAGGTCCACGAGTCGCGGCAAGCGTTTTGCTGCATTTCCAGGGCGCTGGTAGCCACCCCGCCAGCATTGGCGGCCTTACCAGGGCCATAGGCGATACCCGCCTCGAGAAACACCTTAACCCCTTCGGGAGTCGTCGGCATATTGGCCCCTTCGCCAACAGCGATACAACCATTTTTAACCAGCCGGGCAGCGTCTTTGCCATTGATTTCGTTCTGCGTCGCAGAAGGCATTGCCACCTGGCAGGGAACTTCCCAGATATTGCCGCTTGCCACATACTTGGCATCTTTATGATAGTTGAGATAATCCTTGACGCGACGGCGCTCAACTTCTTTGAGCCGCTGCAACAGGTCAAAGTCAATACCCTGCTCGTGATAAATATACCCGCCAGAATCGGAACAGGCGACAACTTTACCGCCAAGCTGATGGATCTTCTCAATCGTATAGATGGCCACGTTGCCCGAACCGGAAACGGTGCAGATTTTACCGCCGAAGGACTGGCCGCGAACCTTGAGCATCTCATCGACGAAGAAGGTGGCGCCATAGCCAGTCGCCTCCGGGCGTACCAACGAGCCCCCCCAATCGAGGCCCTTGCCGGTGAGCACGCCGGCTTCCCAACGGTTGGTAATGCGCTTGTACTGGCCAAACATGTAACCGATTTCACGGCCGCCGACGCCAATGTCACCTGCCGGCACATCAGTGTGCTCTCC
>JBFHFM010000259.1:0-5350 GCA_041583595.1 Trichloromonas sp.
CGAGGAGCAGGAAGCTCTGCGTGAGCGGGAGTATCAGGAACGGGAACGTTCCCGTCTTGAGCAGAAGGCGGAGCGGGCTGAGCAAGAACGCCAGAACCTACTAAAATCGCTGGAAACGCCGGTGACCATTCGCGGTAATCAGGTGCTGGTGCCGGCCCAGGTCGCTTTCGATCGCAACAAAGCCGATGTCGTTCTGCTGCTCGATACTGGCGCCTCGGGAACGGTCTTTCACCGTTCGTCGCTGGAACGATTGAATGTCGAGAGTGAAAAATCCGGCTATTCGCAGGTGGCTGGTGGTGGGCTCATTCCGACTGATGTGGTGAAATTTCAGTATATCAAGGTAGGGCCCTTCAAGATCGATAACGTACGGGCGATGGTGATTGATCACACGCTTACTGAATCCCGTTTCGATGGTTTGCTCGGTATGGATTTTTTGCGGAACATCGATTATCGCATCGATTTTGATCGGCAGGTGATCCGCTGGCAACCGGATCTCGGTCTTGAATAGCTGTGACCCGTTTGATGCTGTCGATTGAGCCCGGCGAAATGCCGGGCTCAGTCGTTTCGAAAGCGTGCTTCCATGATCGCCTCAACAGCCAGCCCGCAGGGGATGGCGAAGAGGATGGTCAACAGGGAGCGGGTGAGGGAAAACCCCCAGCCGAGAAATTCGATTTCCAGAGGAATCATCGGGATTTTCACCGCGTAGGCGGCCAGCACCGTGACGATGACCGCCCAGCGGGCGCCCTGCTTGTGAATGCTCATGAGCAGAGGGAAGATCAGGTAGGCCGGGCCAATCAACACGGTGCCGCAGAGCGCTGAAATGATCAGTGCTTTGAAACCGGCTTCGCGGCCGAGCAGGCGGGCGACCGCATCACGGCTGATCCAGACCTGGGTCAGTCCGACCAGGCCCATCACCGCGACGATCAACAGGGCTACCGAAGAGAAGGCTTTGGCGCCATAGGCCAGGGCGGCGCCAGCCTGTTCGGGACGAACGACAAATGCCCAACCGTAGAGCAGCAGAGTGAAAAGCGGCAGCCACTGGGCGCGCACCAGCGACCAGGGGCTGAATGCCCGGCTCGGTCTTTTGGCGCTCATAGGAGCCATCCAATCAACAGGCCGATCAGCAGCGCGGAGGCAAAGGCGATGGCGTTGCGCGCCAGGGCGAAGCGCAGGCCGAAAACTTCAACTTCAATGGGGAGGGTGATCACCCCGACCGAAATCCATGAAACCACGAAAGCTGCCGCAGCCGGTGGCCAGGCGCCGGCATCGAGCATCGAACCGGCGAGGGGGAAGGCCGCAACTGGCGGGCCGATGGCAATGGCCCCGATCAATCCGCCGATGAGCAGCGACATGCCGCTTGAGGAGGCGCCGAGCCAGCGTTGGATCAGTTCGGCGGGGATGAAAACCTGAAACAGGCCGATCAGGCCGAAGATTGCGATCAGCATCGGTGCTAGTTTAACCAGCGAGTTTTGGGCTACCTTCAGGCTCTGGCGGGTTTTCTCCGGCGAGCGGCGAAAGAGCAGGGTGTAGGCGACGGTAATCAGGATCAGGTAGATCAGGGCGACGTTGTTCAATGGGGGCTCGTGTAAAGGTTGACTGGATTAATGCAATAGCGTTGATATTCTACGTGCCGTCCCATAATATATGGATTCTCTGAAGATGCTAGAGGGTTTTTCTTTCTCACGCCAGGGGGGAGTCGTAGGGGGCTGTTCTACTCTGCACCTCCTTCGTTGAAACATCAAAATCGGCGGGTCACGTCCCGCCAGACGCCTCACTTTTTCTCCAAGCCAACAAAAAGTAAGCAAAAAATGGCCCCTTCGCGGGGTGATTTCGGTTGCTTGGGTGGAGCAACGATGAGCGTTTGTGTGCAAAACACCTTCGGCGCTTCGTGGCGGGGGGCTGTAATACGATCCTTGGCCGAAGGCTGTGGGGTGAAAATAGGTAAAACAAAATCTTGACACCAATGCTGCTTCCATCAATCCACTACGACATCATAACGAATAGGCAGGAAACCCATGTTGACCAGTACTTTTTGTCATCTCCCCGGCGTTAGTGCCCGCAGCGAACGTTTTCTGTGGGATTCCGGCATCTGTAGTTGGGAGGAACTGCTGCAGCATGCAGCACCGCCGCTTTCTCCGGCTCGTTTGGGCAGCGCCCGCGAACTGTTGCCGCAGGCTCAGTCGCGTCTGGCCGGGGGAGATCCGCGCTGGTTTACCGACCGGCTTTCTTCGAAGGAGCACTGGCGGATCTTTCCGGAGTTCCGGGACCGCATCGCCTATCTCGATATCGAGACCACCGGTCTGAATCGCGAGCACGACAGGATTACCACCATCGCTCTTTACGATGGGAAACGCATCCGCACCTACGTGCAGGGGGAAAACCTAGAGGCTTTTGCCGACGATATTCGCGAATATGCTTTGCTGGTCACCTACAACGGCAAGTGCTTTGATGTCCCCTTTATTGAAAATGCCATGAACATCCGGCTGTCGCAGGCCCACATCGATCTGCGCTACCTGTTGCACAGCCTCGGCTATCGGGGAGGCCTCAAAGGGTGTGAGCGGCAACTGGGATTGGGACGCGGAGATCTCGATGGTATCGACGGGTTTTTCGCCGTGTTGCTCTGGCGCGACTATCAGCGTAGCGGTTGCCGTGCCGCGCTGGACACCCTGCTCGCCTACAACATTGAAGATGTGGTCAATCTTGAAGCGCTGATGGTGTTGGCCTATAACCGCAAACTTGAAGAGACCCCTTTTGGCGATAGCCATCGCCTGTTGTTGCCCAAGCGTCCCGATATTCCCTTTACCCCTGATCAGGAGACGGTCCGACGCTTGCGTTCCCACATCGTTTAAAAAAGACCATAATGGTCATGTTTTTCCTTGACGAATGATTTTAGATCCCTATAATTGAGACCAATTAGGTCTTTAATTGTTTGACAAATCATCAAGGAGGAACATACTTTATGAAGAAGTTTGTCTGTACGGTGTGCGGTTATGTCCACGAAGGTGAAGCGGCTCCCGAGAAGTGCCCCCAATGTGGGGTTCCCGCTGAGCGTTTCAAAGAACAGGGCGAGGGAAACCGCGCCTGGGCCGATGAGCATCGCATCGGGGTCGCTAAAGGGGTCGATGCGGAAATTCTTGAAGGATTGCGCGCCAACTTCATGGGCGAATGCACCGAGGTCGGCATGTATCTGGCTATGAGCCGTCAGGCCGACCGCGAAGGGTTTCCGGAAATCGCCGAAGCTTACAAGCGTATTGCCTTCGAAGAGGCCGAGCATGCTGCCAAGTTCGCTGAACTGCTTGGCGAGGTGGTGATGCCCGATACCAAAACCAACTTGCAGATGCGGGTCGATGCCGAATTTGGCGCCTGCCAGGGTAAAAAAGATATCGCGGTCAAGGCCAAGCAGCTTGGTTATGACGCCATTCATGATACTGTACACGAAATGTGCAAGGATGAGGCCCGTCATGGGGCGGCCTTCGCCGGTCTGCTGAAACGGTTTTTCTGAGTCGCAACGGCCGCCCTTGTCAAAAGCACAACGTTGGAGGATTTGATGAAATTACCCCTCGACTTGCAGCAGGCGATCAGGGCGGCTATGCAGACTGAAAAGGATGCCATGGATTTTTACCGGCTGGCGGCACAGAAGATGACGGATCCTGCCGTCTGTTGCCGATTTGCCCAGTTGGCCCGGGAAGAACGTCAGCACGCCTATACCTTCTTCAACGTTTATCGCGGTGGCGATATCCATTCTTTTGAAGAATTTCTCGCCGAGTCGCCGAATACCAAGAGCGACTGGTGGGCGGCTTTAAAGCAGCTTGAGGCCGAAGGGTTTACCGAGAAAGCCGCATTCAGGCTCGCTATTGAACGGGAGCGGGCGTTGGAAAAAACGCTGCGTGAGGTTGCGGAGCAGATCGACATCCCCGAGGTCAAGGTGATCTACCTGGCCAACGCCAGTTCGACCCATAATCATTGCCGGTGTATTGAACAGGAATATGCCGAGAAATTCGGGGCTTCAAAATTATGCTGAAATACTTACTTACGCTGACGTTACTTTTTTCTCTGGCGTCTACCTCCGGTGCTGACCCCGGTCCGCTGGTCTTGTTCGACGAAGGGCACGGCCAGCAGTTTGTGGTAGAGAAAGAGCGTCCGCTTGATCTCTCGCAGATGGCCCAAATATTTCGTGATCAGGGCAGCCAGGTCCGCAGCCATGCCGGAGCCTTGACTGATGCCGACCTGTCGGGGGTGAGCGCGCTGGTGATATCGGGTCCCTTTACGCCATTTTCCGCCGATGAAATTGCCGTGGTCTCGCGCTTTGTCGAAGGAGGAGGGGCGCTGGCGGTGATGCTGCACATCGGCCCGCCGCTGGCCGATCTGCTGCACGCCTTTGGCGTCGATTTTTCCAACAGGGTGATTCGCGAACATGATGACCTCATTGATGATGAATCACTCAATTTTCAGGTTCATCGTATGCTAAGTCATCCCCTCTTTGAAGGTCTTGATCGATTCGAGCTTTATGGCAGTTGGGCGCTAGTTAATTTTGACCAGCAGTCGCAAATAATCGCCTCAACCGGACCCCACGCCTGGGTCGATCTCAATGGCGATCAGATTCCATCCTCCGGTGACCCCATCCAGTCTTTCGGCGTCGTGACGGCCGGACAAAAAGGCGCCGGGCGTTTCGTGGTTTTCGGTGACGATGGCCTGTTTCAAAACCGTTTTCTGGGTGAGCATAACCGCACCCTGGCGGCCAATCTCGGCCGCTGGCTGACGGCTAAGTAGTCGGGTCAGCGAGGTGTTTCGTGTCTGCCGTCATCGAAGCCATCAACCTGCGTAAGAGTTTCAACGGATTTGTCGCTGTCGACGGCATCTCTTTTCAGGTGCTGCCGGGCGAGTGTTTCGGTCTACTCGGCCCCAACGGCGCCGGTAAGACCACCACCATTCGCATGCTCTACGGTTACAGCCCGATAACCGGAGGCAGCCTGAAAGTTTTCGGCGAACCGCTAGGCGAGAATCTGCGCGGCATCAAGCAGCGCATGGGGATCTGCCAGCAGGAGGACAATCTCGACCCCGACCTCAGCGTCGAAAAAAATCTTTTGACTTTTGCCCGCTACTTTCATATTCCGCAGCAGCAGGCGCGCGACGAAGCGCGCGAGCTGCTGCGGTTTTTTGCTTTGGAGGGGCGCGCGAACACCTCGATCCGCGAACTCTCCGGCGGCATGAAACGCCGCCTGGTGCTGGCCCGCTCGCTGATCAACCGTCCGCAACTGCTGATTCTCGACGAGCCGACCACCGGCCTCGACCCCCAGTCCCGCCACCAGGTCTGGCAGCGTCTCGAAGAGCTCAAGGCGACCGGGCTGAC
>JBFHFM010000260.1:0-5320 GCA_041583595.1 Trichloromonas sp.
GATAGACATAAAGTGTACCGATACCACTTCCCCCTGGCACTGAAGCGGGCATGAAAACCGTCTTCGGCTTCGGACGCCTCGCGTACCACCACGTCCTGTGGCAAAAAACGATTAACACCTTCACAGTAGGCCGCCATTGGAAGTTTACAACAGGTGGTAAAATGGGCAACCATTCCGCGAGCATGAACCCCGGCGTCGGTACGACCAGAGGAAGTCAGCCGCACCGGGGCACCGAGCACCCGGGCCAGGGCTTCTTCGACAACCTGTTGCACAGCCAGGCCATTAAGCTGGATCTGCCAACCGACATAGGCCGTTCCGTCGTATTCAATCGTCAGGCGAATGGTTTTCATTTACCGCAATCCCAAAAGTAATGCCAGCGCCAGAAAACCTGCGGTAGCCATCCATAAATCAAACGCCGCCAGATGCGGCAGACGCGCATTAACTGCATCCGCCATCGAATGCCGGCCGGCCGCTACCTCGTGAGCCAGGAGATCCGCCCGATCGACCAGCCCAAGCATCAGCGGCGCCAGCATGCGCCCGACAAGACGTCCACGTTGCAGAATTCCCCCCCGGCCCGGATCTTCGCCACGGCGACGAAAAGCCTCGACCTGAGCGGCTCCTTCTTCGCGCAATACCGGAATAAAATGCAAGACCAGGTGCAGCAACCAGACCAGTTCATCGACCGGTATTCGAAACCGTTGCAACGGCGCCAGCAATGAAGCGATCGCCGCCGTCAGTCCCGTGACCGAGGAGGTCAAAGTCAGCAATGAGGAAAAGACAATGGCCAGCAGCAATTGCGTGCAGACCGTCAATCCTCGCAACAGGCCGTCGTAAGAGAGCCACTCGACGCCGAACAGAGTGCGCCCGGGAGTCAGCAACAGGTGCAGCAGCAGGGTAGCGAGAAACAACAAGCGGAAGATACGAATTCCACGCCACCAGACCCGCCAGGGGATTTGTGCCAACAACACCATCACCAGGGCACAGCCACCGAGCCCAGCCAGCCGCATTGGTCCTGGCGCGGCAAAGGAAGCCACGATAAACAAAGGAAGGCCGCAGAGTTTGATCCGCGCATCAAGGTGATGCATAGGAGAATCGCCAGGAACGTAACGCCCGAGCGTAATGTCATCAAGCAACCCCATATCACCAATCACAAATATTTTTCGACGAGAAGTTCCGCAATCTGCACAGCGTTGGTTGCCCCACCCTTGCGCAGGTTATCCGCAGCCAGCCACAAATTAAGGGCGGTGTCACAAGATTCGTCGGCACGGATGCGGCCAACCAGAACCAGATCCTGCCCAGCGGCCTCGATCGACATCGGATAGGACAGCTCCGCCACATCATCCACTAACTCAACACCGGGGGCAGAGGCCAGCACTTCACGCGCCCTGGCGACGGAAATAGTCTCAACCGTTTCCACATTCACCGACTCACTGTGGCCGTAAAAGACCGGCACCCGCACCGCAGTCGTGGTGATCCGGAGGTTTTCATCCCCCAGGATCTTGCGAGTTTCGTTGACCAGCTTCATCTCTTCGCGGGTGTAACCATTGTCGAGAAAGGTATCGATATGGGGCAGACAATTAAAAGCGATCTGATGCGGATAGACCTTGGGGTCGCTGGGACGACCGTTAAGCAGCTCGCCGCACTGCACGCGCAGCTCATCAATGGCCTTCTGGCCGCTCCCAGAAACCGACTGATAGGTAGATACCACCAACCGGCGGATCGGGCTGCAGTCGTGCAACGGCTTGAGGGCCACGACCAGCTGGATGGTTGAACAATTTGGATTAGCAATAATTCCTTTATTTCGGTAACCGGCGAGCGCCTCGGGGTTGACCTCGGGGACCACCAGCGGTACTTCGCCATCCATACGCCAGGCACTCGAATTGTCGATGCAAACCGCCCCAGCCGCTGCGGCTATCGGACAAAAAGTAGCGCTGCGCTCGCCACCAGCACTGAAAAGGGCGATATCGATTCCCTTAAAGGAATCTTCAGAAAGGGTCTGCACAATATACTGTTCGTCCCGAAACTCGAGAAAGTCTCCGTCCGAACGCTCAGAGGCCAGCAACCGCAGTTCGCCTACCGGGAACTGCCGTTCTTCTAGAATTTCAAGTATTTGCCGGCCGACAGCTCCGGTGGCGCCAACAACGGCTACATTGAACAGTCTGGTCATAATTCAAGGACTCCTGTGTTTATTACCCCCACAATCGCTCCTGCGACCGGGAATATGCTTTTTTACTTACATGTTCTGGACTGGGCGATGCGACTTTTGGCCGTTGGGCTTGGACTTTGGGCACGGCAAGCGGCGCCTCTACAGAGGAGGAGCCGCAAAGAGAGAGGCACGGAGAACCGCAGTTCCCCGTGCCCCAGGTTTTATGACGATCTATTTTACAGGTTAGCGATGATCGCAGCGCCAATTTCGGCGGTATTGACCTTCTTCTCCCCTGCTTTGTTTTGAAAAATGTCACCGGTTCGGTAGCCCTGATTGAGGGTTTTCTCCACCGCCGCGTCGATGGCGTCGGCCGCCTCGATCATACCGAAAGAATAGCGCAACATCATCCCGGCCGAAAGGATCTGAGCAATCGGATTGGCAATTCCCTGACCAGCGATGTCGGGGGCGCTGCCGCCCGAAGGCTCGTACATGCCGAAAGTGCCTTCCGCCAGAGAGGCCGAAGGAAGCATTCCAAGGGAACCGGTCAACATGGCAGCCTCGTCAGAAAGGATATCGCCGAACATATTCTCGCAGAGCATGACGTCAAACTGCTTGGGCCAGCGCACCAACTGCATAGCGCCATTGTCGACATACATGTGCGAAAGCTGAACGTCGGGGTACTCTTTGCCGATGCGAGTCACCACCTCACGCCAGAGCACCGAAGTCGATAACACGTTCGCCTTATCAATGGAACAGAGTTTTTTGCCGCGCTTCCGGGCGGCCAGAAAGCCGACGTGGGCAATGCGCTCGATTTCAGGCACGCTGTAGCGCATGGTGTCGACACCAATTCGAGCATCCCCTTCCCCTTCGATCCCCTTGGGTTGGGAAAAGTAAATACCGCCGGTCAGTTCCCGCACCACCAACACGTTGAAACCGCCAGAGATGACCTCTTCCTTGAGACTCGAGGCCCCGGTAAGGGCAGGAAAGATGATCGCCGGACGCAGGTTGGCGTAGAGGCCGAAAATCTTCCGCAACGGCAGCAGGGCGCCACGCTCAGGCTGCTCATCAGGGGGGAGGCTTTCCCACTTGGGACCGCCGACGCTGCCAAACAGAATGGCCTCCGACGTCTTGCAAATATCGATGGTGGTCTGCGGAAGGGCCTTGCCTTCATTATCAATACCAGCCCCGCCGACATTGGCGTGGGTACGCTCGAATTTCACATCAAACTTCTTCTCAATGACATCGAGAACCTTCAACGCTTCGGCCATTACTTCCGGACCGATACCGTCGCCGGGAAGGACTGCGACCTTGTATGTCTGTGCCATGCCTGCTCTTCTCCTTTAGCGAAACCAAAAAAAATTCATGACGGGTAAACAAAAAAGACAGATTTTTCAAACGGTTGTCACTATAGATAAGGGACAAAATATTTGTCAAACCTTTTCTGGATGCAGTTTAAGTCGATTGCCCGTTTTCTGCCAGCGGAATTTCGCAGGACAACCGCTGTTTCATACAATGAAGAATATTTCTTTGCCCTTGGCCCATTATCATTTATCCTTCAAGCATGACTCTACTCAACAACCCTATTTTTATCCTGCTGCTGATTATCGTTATCGGCGAACTTCTGGGCAAAATACGCCTATGGAACCTTTCCCTCGGCCCCTCGGCAATCATCTTCGTGGCCCTCGCCTTCGGTCATTTTGGCTTGACCCTCCCCACGGGGATTCAGACCATAGGTCTGGCCATGTTCATCTACGCTGTCGGCCTGCAGGCCGGGCCCGGCTTCACCAGTTCCTTTCGCAGTCACGGCATCCCCATGGCCATCGGCGTCCTTCTGATTGCCGTGACCGGCACCCTGGTCACTTTTACCTGTTGCCACATTTTCGGCTTTGACGCAGGTACCGGCGCCGGGCTCCTTTCCGGGGCCATGACCAGTACGCCATCCTTGGCAGCGGCGGTGGAAACCGTCGGCTATGACAAGGCCCCGGCTGCCTACGGTGTCACCTACGGATTCGGTGTTATCGGCATGGCGATCTTTATCAAGCTCCTGCCACACCTGCTGCGCACCAACATCCCTGCCGAAGAAGAACAACTGTCGCAAGAACTGTCCGAGGTCAACCCGCCCATCACCTTTGTCCACATCGAGGTCAGCAATCCCAACCTGTTCGGCAAACGGGTCGCCGACATCTTTCTCAAGAACATCGCACCGGTAACCATCACCCGTCGGATCCCCAAGGGGGCCAGCGAGCCCGTCCTGGTTGGCGGCGACACGATACTGCAGAAAGGTGACCACCTGCGGGTGGTCGGACGCACGGCCGACCTCGAAAAGGTGCAGCTCTATATCGGCCACCCGGTAGAAAACGAAATAGCCTTCGAGCGGAGGCTGACCAAAAAAAGCATCGTCATATCCCAACGAAAATTCGCCGGCAGTACCATTGGCTTCTTCAATTTCCACGAAATTTTTAACGTTCAGATAGCCCGCATCACCCGCAGCGGCATCGACCTGCCAGCCGACGCCAACACCCGCCTGCACCTCGGCGACGTACTGCACGCTGTAGGGGACGAACGAGCCCTTCGCAATATCAGCCGAATGCTTGGCAACGACATGAAAGCCACTTATGAAATCAGCCTGCTGCCCATTCTGGTCGGCCTGCTGCTCGGCTTTCTGCTTGGGCAAATAACCCTGCCGCTTCCCGTGGTCGGTCCACTGACTCTCGGCACCACCGGCGGTACCCTGCTGGCCGGGCTGCTCCTTGGAGCACTCTACCAGACCGGACCAATGATATGGGACGTCCCCTCAGCCGGCAACCGGCTGATCCGCGACCTGGGGCTGGCCCTGTTCATGGCCGCCGTCGGCACCTCGGCCGGGGTCTCTTTCGTCGACACCCTTCAGGAAAACGGCCTGGCCCTCCTCTTCTCCGGGGTTTTAGTTACCCTCATCCCCGTCGTCTTGGTTGCCCTGGTCGGTCTCCGGTTTTTACGCATCCGCTTCCTGCGGCTGCTCGGGGTACTGGTCGGCGGCATGACCAGCGCCTCGGGCCTGGCCGCCGCCGGAACCCTATCAACCACCGCCTACGCCCCGGCCGCCTATGCGACCGTCTACCCCGTCGCCCTGATCGGCAAGATCCTGGCGGTCAAAGTGCTGCTGATGATTCTGCCAGGGTAAACCAAACAAAA
>JBFHFM010000261.1:0-5249 GCA_041583595.1 Trichloromonas sp.
ACGGCCAATTCAAAATATCTGGTTCCGCTGGCAGATGGGCTTTCTGTTGAAGCGGTCTATTACGGTAGTGGCACCCTCTGTATCTCCAGCCAGGCTGGCTGCGCTGTTGGTTGTCCTTTCTGTGCCTCTGGTTCCCGCGGCCTGCTGCGCAACCTGTGTGCTGACGAAATGTGGCTGCAGCTCGAATCGGCCCGGTCTGCCGGGTATGATCCGGTGCGGGTGACTGTTTCGGGTATTGGCGAACCGTTGCACAATTTTCACGCGACGCGGACGTTCCTGGGGCGCTGTCGTGATGAGCAAATTCCTGTTTCATTGACAACGACTGGCGGGCCTCTGACTCTTTTCAAGGAAGCGCTGCAATGGCCTCACAATGGCTTGATGCTGTCACTACACGCCGGCACCCCAGCAACCCACCGGTTGCTGGTACCGCGTGCTCCGTCATTAGACACGTTACTTGACGCTCTTGAAGGGGGGCTGGTGTCTCTGTCTCGCCGCCGCAGGCGTAAGGTGGGGATCAACTACCTTCTGCTTCAGGGAATCAACGACGAGCGGACTGAATTTCTGCCCCTGATTCCATTTTTTCTGCGCTTTCCAGAGCTCACCTTGCATCTACTGATCTGCAACCCGGTACCGAATTCAAGCTATTTAAGTCCACCGGTGCAAAAGATTGATGAATTACACGCCTGGCTTGTTGCCCAGGGCGTTTCTGTCAGGCGTCCGAACCCCTGGAGAAATCAACAGTCAGGGGGGTGTGGGACTCTCTTCGTTCGTAGCTTCTAGCGACTTAGCACGTTGGAATTGTTTCAGCCTTGTGCTAGGATTGTTGCCCCCCTGCAGGGTTATTTTTTCATTCAGGAGTCTGGCACCATGATTCTTTCGCAAACAGTCAAACCCGTAAGTAATTTCTCCCGAGGTTTTTTTTCCCTCTTTCGCAGTGCCCGCTTCATCATTCAGCATCCCGGGTTGCTTAGATTCGTCATTATTCCATTTCTGATCAATCTGATCGTTTTTTCCGGCTCAATTTATCTTGGTCTTGATTTTTTCAATGACAAAGTCGTTCACCTTATTCCTCAGGGAGACGCGTGGTACTGGGCGGTCCTCTATTATTTTCTTTGGACTTTAGCAGTCCTGGTGACCACGGTAGTGGTCTTTTTTTCTTTCACTGTTGTTGGTAACCTGATTGCCTCGCCTTTTAACGATCTTTTGTCAGAAAAAACGGAACGGATAATTACAGGAATAAAGGATGACACCCCTTTTTCGCTTAAGCTCTTTTGGCAGAGTTCTCTGCGAACGCTGGTTGTTGAGGTGAAGAAAATTTCTGTTTTTGTGATCTTGATGTTGTTTCTTCTGATCCTCCACCTGGTTCCGGTTTTTGGGAGCATGATCTATTCAGTGTTGGCGGTCATGTTGACCCTTTTTTTTCTGGTGGTTGAATATATGGGATTTGTCTTTTCGCGAAAGCGCATGAACTTTGGCGACCAGCGTAGGTACATTTTTTTTCGCAAGACCACCATGCTTGGTTTCGGAACGGGTGTGCTCGTTTTACTGGCTATTCCGTTTCTGCAATTTGTCTGCATTCCGCTCGCTGTGGTCAGTGCCACTCGTTTGTGGTGCGAAGACAAGGATGGCGCTTATTTTTATCCGGAAGCCTAAACTGATGGTGCTCTTATGAGAGAAATAGCCGTTCAGGCTGCGCTCAATGGTGGCCAGGTGTTGATGAAAAAATTCGGTCAGGTTCTGTCCGTTGGTCGAAAAGGTGCGGTCGACCTGGTAACCGATGCTGACAAGGAAGCCGAAGGGGCCATTGTCAGCATGATTCGAGGGACCTTTCCGCGTCACGATATCCTCGCCGAAGAGGCCGATTACGGACGCAAGGATTCAAATTATCGTTGGATTATTGATCCTCTCGATGGAACGACCAACTATGTCCATGGGTTTCCCTGGTTTGCTGTGTCGATTGCCCTCGAAGTAGGAGGTGAAGTCTGTCTCGGCGTCATATATAACCCTTTTCACGGTGAAATGTTTATTGCCGAAAAGGGGCAAGGCGCATTCCTTAATAGCATCCAGATCTTCGTCTCAAAGACCGCGCAATTGTCCGAATCTCTGTTGGCGACCGGGTTCCCTTATGACCGTAAGGAGAGTCCGGTCAACAACTATGATCATTTCGTTAATTTTCAGCTGGCGGCCCAGGCTTGCCGGCGCGCGGGTTCTGCCAGCCTAGATCTCGCGTATACCGCGGCTGGTAGATTTGACGGTTATTGGGAGATGAAATTAAAGCCCTGGGACGTTGCTGCAGGTAAACTGCTGGTTGAAGAAGCTGGCGGTCGTCTCAGTGATTTTGAAGGTCGACCTTATGATATTTATGGTCAGGAATGCCTGGCCAGCAATGGGCTTATTCATCAACCTATGCAGGATATTCTGAAGCAGGGGCGTTGGCCCCGCTAACAACTGAGGAGTCCATGATGACCTGTCACGAAGTCGATTATAAAATTGTCGGGGACGACATGCAGATGGTCGAAATCGAGCTTGATCCGGGGGAAACGGTAATCGCCGAAGCCGGTGCGATGAATTACATGGAAGACGGCATAGTTTTCGAGGCCCGTATGGGGGACGGCTCGGAGGGTGATCAGGGTCTGATGGGCAAGCTGTTCAGTGCCGGTAAACGGGTCATTACCGGGGAATCGATGTTCATGACCCATTTTACCAATAGTCATGGTCGGGGTAAGACTCATGTCGCCTTTGCCGCCCCCTATCCTGGCAAGATCATTCCCATGAACCTGGGACAGATGAAGGGAGAGATTCTCTGCCAGAAGGATGCGTTTTTGTGTGCGGCCCTGGGGACCAAAGTCGGCATTGCCTTTCAGCGCAAACTTGGAGTCGGTTTTTTCGGAGGTGAAGGTTTTATTCTCCAGCGTCTGCAAGGAGACGGCATGGTTTTTATTCATGCCAGTGGAACCATCGTAGAGCGTGAACTCAAGGGAGAAACCCTGCGCGTCGATACCGGCTGCCTGGTTGCCTTTGAACCTACCGTTAACTATAACATCGAGCGGTCTGGCAATTTAAAGAGTATGTTCTTCGGTGGCGAGGGGCTGTTTCTAGCGACCTTGAGCGGTCATGGTCGGGTCTGGATGCAGAGTCTGCCTTTTTCCCGCCTCGCTGATCGCATTCTGGCCCATGCGCCGAGTGCTGGCGGAAGTAGTCGGGGAGAAGGATCCATGCTTGGAGGTCTTGGTCGTATGCTTGATGGCGATTAATCCCCCAAAGTACAGTTAATAAATAAGCCGTTTGGTAGAAATGCCAGACGGCTTTTTTTATTGGGCTTGTTTCGATTGTTTGGGCTGTGTTAGCGTGAGATATCCCATTTTGCTTTTCCAGAAAGGACTACGGCCCTGAGGTTTACTGTTCACTGCGTCATTTCTTTGTTCCTTCTGACCACGGTTGTTCTGTTGCCGATCCTTCCGGCGTTTGCCAGTTCTCCGGCAGAGCTCAATGCCGAGGCGGTACAGTTTTTGGCAGATAAAGAACCGCAACAAGCTCTGCCCTTATTGCTCGAAGCCTCCCGCGCGCTTCCTTACGAGTCCACTATCCGACGCAATCTCGCTGAATGTTATCTGCAACTAGGGTTTGAAATGCTATCGGCCCGCAAATATGAGCGGGCCGTCGAATTTTTTGGTCTGGGTAAGGAAGAGGCCGGGAACGATCCACGTTTCTGGGTTTACTGCGGAGTGGCTTTGATGAAAACGGGGAATGTCGGGGCGGCGGAAATTGAATTCAATGAAGCGCTGGCCATGGCAGACAATGATCCGCATATTTTATTTCTTCTCGGGGAGTTGTACTACTCAACCGGTGAACTTTACCGGGCCAGGCAGGTGCTCGAGGAGGCTGCTGAAGGGTTGCCAGAGGATGTTTCAGTTGCTGAACTTCTAAAGCGGGTGAGTCGCGAATTACCCGTCGAGGAGCGCATGGTCAGCACCCAGGGAGGCACGTTTTCTGTTTCTTGTGACGGAGACCTTAATGAAAATCTTGGGGATGAAATTCTGGAGGTTCTTGAGGATGCCTACAACGAACTCGGTTCCGAATTTGGTTTTTATCCTCAGGTTCAACTGCCCGTGCTTGTCTATTCGCGAAAGATATACGATGATTTGACAGGAGCGCCTGCATGGTCGGGGGGGCTTTATGATGGAAAAATTAGAATACCGGTTGGCGGTATTGAGCATCTACCACCCCATCTTAAGGCTTTGCTTTACCACGAATACAGTCATGTGCTGGTGCATTTTATGGCTCGCGGACCGGTCCCTGTCTGGCTAAACGAAGGATTGGCTGAAGTTGCCGGCAGACGTATCTTCACTCCTCCGGCTGGGCCCATACCGATGAAATTTATCGAATGGTCTCTTATGGAAGAGAGTTTCGAACGACTTGGCGATAGCTTGATTCAAAGTGCCTATTATCAAAGTTATTCGATGGTGGCCTACCTGATCGACCGTTATGGACGATATCTAGTGAATGACCTGATTGTTGAGGTTGCACGGACCGGTGATATCGAACTTGCGGTCAAGAGTGTTTATGGTGGATTTCAGTTGGATTACTCGATACTACAGTCTGAATGGCAGAGACAAGCGGTTGACGGTGATGGCTTGATGCAGTCTGGTTACTGACGGACAGAATCCTGAAGCTGTGCTATACTGGTTTCCCCGAAAGGTTGTATCAGTCCGCCGGACCCGGTCGATACAGGATTGAAAGGGCTGGCGGACCCCCTGGTGGAAGGAGGTACCATGACTGAGGTGGACCGAGGTGAAGGAATGTTTACCACTCATACCGACTTTGACAGAAATGTGGAACGATTGGATGAAGATCTGGAAATCATGGATCGGCATGCAGCCGAACTTGCAGAAGGTGAAACTGAAATACGCGAATCTATGCGTAAGAGGGACCGGGAATATAAAGATGAGCACCTGCACAGTGTTCCCCGGCCGAGAAAACATATGCGTTAATGGCAAGCAAAAAAGGCCCCGGGATTCGGGGCCTTTTTTTATGGTGCGCCAGGCATGGCGCGTGGCGCGCAAGCGCCATTCGGTTGGATGTGGTGTTCAACTGGAGACTTGGAGGTGCAAGTCCTCTACGGACCCTGATGACGGGAACCGTTAGCCGAACGGCAAGGGTGTTCATCGCGAGGTGGAATCTGAAGGAAGCTGTAGGCAAAATCCCGGCCCGACGAACAGAAATCGCATACGAGGCAGTTCCATCCGGGC
>JBFHFM010000262.1:0-5239 GCA_041583595.1 Trichloromonas sp.
CAGTACTCCACTGATTTCAGTTTTTGAGGCAATGGTCTCTCTAACCTTGGAAAGACTTTCATCGGCCACCGCTGGTCTACCCTGAAAGAGTAATCCGACAATGAGGCATATTTTTAAAAAAACTAGCTGTCTATTTAAGGCCAAGTTTAGATAATGCATGTGATTCTCCTGTAACTTAAAATTACTTTTATTCAGCGGGACTTAACGTAGCCTTGCTGCCACTTCGCAAGTTATAATCAGACCTTGGCATATAAAATATTCGTAAACTAGCCGTATCTCTTAAGAAATTTATGTCCCCGATTTCAACCTCCTGAATATCCAAACCGGTACGCGACCTGAGATCTTGTATCAACAGGTCACGATTTTGTGGTTTGATGTTTTCGATATTTTCATACTGAACTTGTTGTACTACAAATGCAGGTCCAGAAATCACAGCATCACACACTCGTGCACTCACATAGATAATGGCATGTAGCATCATGAGCTCTACCATGCTTGTTTTACTAACCGCGGAGAGTAAGGACATCGCAATGACCAGGAAGAGATAGGTCATCTCTTTCACAGAGATCGATTCGGTGCGATAGCGCAGCATGGAAAAGACCGCAAAAAGCCCAAAGGCAAATCCCATCGATATTTGCGCCGAGGACAATAGATAGGTCACGATGAACACGCCCACACCAAACATCAGAAAAGACATGGCGTGTTCCCGTTTTCTGGTATCGCCGATAGAAAAATTTCTCGTATAACAAGTGAATACAAGTACGATAACGGAGAAGGTATTGATGAGTAGTTTAAGCAGGAAATCAACATCAAGAGTTGCAAACATATCGGAATCCTCAGATTAGTTAAATTTATCCAATGCCATCAGTTGCGGCTTAAAGCGGTTGGCTTTCAACCCTGGTGTCACCATGGAACAACCGATACAGTACTTGCTGAAGCTTTTCGGGCGAACACCCAACCTGGACATCAATCGAATAAATGGGGAGTCCATGCTATGGCGGTTCTGTTTAAGCTCTGCGATGAAAAAATTAGGCAGATGAACATTGGCACGATGATCAACGGATTGAAAATTCAGGTTCAGATCAAGTGTTAAGCGTTCTCCAGTGGCCTCATTTGCCAGAGAAATACGCTGATAGGATCCCCATTGTGCAGGTTGAAGTTCCTGAAAATTATCTTTCAATGTTGAAGCTAAGAAAGAGGTGACTTTCTGGCTGTTCAGGCAGGGTTCCAACTGTGGAATACGCGACTTGATCGTGCGGCCTTTATTGTTTTTCAGCTTGACTTCGAGAAACCCAAGCTGGTTATCAACATAATAACGGTGACGAACCTTATATCGTTTAAGTTTGCCCCGGTGGTGCGAGTAATAGAAGCGATGGTCCGGTGTGTCAAAATAGGTATTTTGGTAAGTAAAAAGTCTTCTTCCATCAATGTCCAATGACGAATAATCGGGCTGTAGTTCCCACAACAACAACGGCAGTTGCTGGATCGAAATAAGAAACTTGGTATCAACACGATTCATTAAGTTGGCTTTTTTCAGATCTGACAATCCATACCCCATGTACCTTTCAAGTGCTTCCATATAGGGTACTTGAAGGCTGTCCATCCCTTCGTCATGGCTTTGACCTATTGCTGCCTGGGACACTCCATTAAAATAGCCATATATGCCAGGATATTGATTATCCATAAGAATCCTCCGAGCCCGAAAAAGGCGTATCAATGATTTTCCCCGCTTTCAGCAACCTGTGCAGTGCCGGCCTTTGATGCGCCCAATTGTTGAGATCCCCCAGATTGGAGACGAGTGCCAGAGCAAGGAAGTCAATAACGCTATCCCTACTTACGCAGCGTGTATTTCAAGCTACTTAATTTCCATCCGGAATCTATGGATGGAAGGAGTGTTTCACATTGGAAACGAGCAATTTTTCGCAAGATCAAGGGAATCGAGGCTTTTCTCGGAGACATACATGGTAGGTCGCACAAGGAAAGCCGTAGATTGACGTAAAGATTGCGGAAAATTGCCGCTCCGGGAGCCAGGAGAGTCGGTCGGACCCGTTTCATTGGTGATCTGGCGACATTAAGATAAGGCTAAAGGCGCCAAACTGGAGGTGACGGGAGAGCGACAGAAGCCAAACAAGGTGGGCCGTCATTAACGTTCGGCAAACGCCAATTGTTTTAACCCTGGTAATTTTTATATTCATCGGCTCGAGTCAAGCCAGGGATTATTGCCAATCGACGCCGATATTGCTGTCGCCTTGAAACCACATCAGGCCGGTAACGCATTCCTTGTCTGTTCATCTGGAAACTCCTTTTGGGTTGGTTATTTTTTCGCTGGGCTCTGTGTGCAAAAAATAATATTGAAATATGGAGCCAATATGGAGACGATAAGAAAAAGGCAATGAAATATTTTTTTTATGGGGAGGGGACTGAGTGCGAAATGGTCCACTTAGTCCATCGTGGAGGGAGGTTTGCGGTGTTTCATCATGCGGCTGTTTTTGGGCCGCCATCCATTTATCTATAAGGAGTTTGTGAATGCGCTAGTGGCCCGTTTGACTCATCATGAGGATCCGAAGCAAAATTCAGACACTTAGGAGTAAAAGTCATTCATAGCGTAAAGCATCGATAGGATTGAGATTGGCCGCTTTGCGAGCCGGGTAAAAACCGAAAAACACCCCAACGGCCCCGGTGAAAAGAACGGTTGACAGCACCACTGCGGGGTTTACGATCGCACTGACTCCCAGCAGGCTGCCGACGCCCCAGGCTGCGCCCAGGCCGGACAGGATGCCGATCAAGCCGCCAAGCAGGCTGAGGATGGCGGCTTCGATCAGAAATTGCGCCAGAATATCCAGCGGTCTGGCGCCAATGGCGAGACGGATGCCAATCTCCCGAGTGCGCTCGGTGACTGAGACCAGCATGATATTCATGATGCCAATCCCTCCCACGAGTAATGAAACCCCGGCGATAGAACTCAGCAGCAGGGTCAGGGTTCCGGTCACGCGAGTGGCCATCGCGATAATTTCAGTCTGGTCGCGAATCACAAAATCGTCCTCAGCGCCTGGAGCCAGGCCATGTTCACTACGCAGCAAAGTTGTCAGTTCAGCTTTGGCAGCATCCATTTGCTCTGCGCTGATGGCACTTGCGGAAATATCATGGATAGTTTTGCCGTTACTCAAGCGAAACAGGACCGTGGAATCAGGAGCGAGGATAATATCGTCCTGATCATTGCCCATCGACGATTGACCTTTTTCGGCCAATACTCCGATGACAGTGAAGGGAACATTGCGGATTCGCAGGCGCGCCCCGACCGGGTCCTGATCCGGGAAGAGTTCATCGGCTACCGTCTGGCCAAGCACCGCAACCTTAGCCCTGGTTTTGCACTCGCGATCACTGAAGAACGATCCGCTGGCGATCTGATAGTTACGAATCGCCAGATATTCCGGAGCCACACCGGTGACCGTGGTGTTCCAATTGTTGTTACCGGCAATCACCTGGCTGTTCTCACGAATTTCGGCGGAAACCGAGCGCAACAAGGTTGCGCTCTTCTCCAGGCGGTGGATATCGTCCATGGTGAGGCTGGCACGAGTACCGGCCCCGCCGCGAACCCCAGCCGAATTAGTGCTTCCCGGCCGAACCATAAGCAGGTTGGTCCCCAGAGAGGCAACATCGCCCTCGATATCTTTTTGCGACCCTTCCCCTAAAGCGACCAGAGTAATCACCGAACCGACTCCGATGATAATCCCGAGCATGGTCAACAGGCTGCGCATCTTGTTGCGGGCGATGCTTTTCAATGCGACGCTGATCAACTTGCGCCATTTCATAAGATGCCCCCGGCCTCGTCAGCCGCAAGATCTGCTGCGGCATTACGCTGATTGCGAATCGCTTCATCCCGCAGCAGTCGGCCATCACGCAGTTCCACCAGGCGACTGGCATAGCGGGCGACCTCCGCTTCATGGGTGACCATCACCAGAGTCAAGCCTTCACGGTTCAATTCTTGAAACAAGGCAAGAACCTCCAAGGTCGTGCGGCTGTCAAGGTTGCCGGTCGGTTCGTCGGCAAAGATAAGCGCCGGTCGGGTCACCAGGGCACGGGCAATAGCGACCCTCTGTTGCTGTCCGCCGGAAAGCTGGTTCGGTTCATGATCCAGACGATTTCCCAGCCCGACACGCTCCAATGCCGCAATGGAACTCTGGCGGGGATTGGCGGTCGTGCGATGCCGATCATAGAGCAAAGGCAGTTCTACATTTTCCAGAGCCGTGGTGCGGGCCAGAAGGTTGAAGCCTTGAAACACGAAACCGATCTTGGTATTGCGCAGATCCGCAAGTTGCCTGCGATTCAGGCCTTCGACCGGAATGCCTTCAAGAGAGTAGCTACCGCTGGTCGGCGTATCCAGACAACCCAGAATGTTCATCAGGGTCGATTTCCCGCTTCCGGAGCTGCCCATAATCGCGACGAACTCACCACGGCAGATGCTGAGCGAGACCCGGTCTAAGGCTTTTACCTTGGCCTCGCCCAGTGAGAAGACCTTGCTGACATGAGACAGGCTGATCTGTTCGGCGCTCATGGTCGAGGCCCCTGTCCTGGTCCCGGTCCAGCTCCTGGCCCCGACCGCTGTCCTTGCCCCATAAGACCAAGCAGAGAAAAACCACCATCAGAGTCAGAATCAACCTCTTCCTTTCTGAAACCGATGGCGACCATCATCCCTTCCGACAGGCCCTCGCCGGTAACCTCGGTGAGCAATCCGTCGCTCTGGCCGGTGGTGACTTCAACGGCCCGCAGCCGGCCACCATCCTCCAAGCAAAAAACCTGGTTGGACTTGGATTCGGCAGGGGCCGATGCACCATCAGACCTGAAATCCGGTTTGAAATTCAGTGCGGCGACCGGCACCAGCAGAGTATTTTGGGCTTGATGCACAACGAAATCGACGGTTGCAGTCATTCCTGGCATCAGCAGCCCTGATTCGTTGGTTGCATCGACAATGACGGTGTAGGTCACGACGTTGTCGACGGTTTCCGGTTGCAGCCTAATTTGCCGCACCCTGCCGGTGAAGTCCTGGTCAAAATAGCTTTGTACCGTGAAACGCACCGCTTGCCCCTGGCGAATCTGCCCGATGTCGGTTTCGTCGACCTGGGTCTCGATCTGCATGCGCGATAAATCCTCGGCGATCAAAAACAGGGTCGGGGTACTGAGGCTTGCCGCAACGGTTTGCCCGGCATCGACGCTGCGATCGATGACCGTGCCGTCGATG
>JBFHFM010000263.1:0-5238 GCA_041583595.1 Trichloromonas sp.
CAATCGGTTGGAATACGAATAGGGGAAATGCAAAAACAGCGGCCAGGAACGCCCGAACAGGCAAGCCAGTTATGTCAAAGAGTCTATCAGTTGCAACCCTCTTTGCAAAAATGCAAAAAAACGGCCCCAGGCAAGGCATAATTTTTTTCAGGCGAGAAGCTTCGAGTTACAAGGAGGAGCGCTGAGTTACCCCCTGTCGAAGAAAATCAATACCATATGCGGTATTTTGTTGCGCTAACAGCTTGCCGACAAAGAAAAAAATATAGTTTTTTTCCTCGACCCTCCCTTCTCCGGCAGCCACCCGATATCTTCTTAAACTACCAGAAAAAATAGACAAACACCAATCAGATCTTAGCACCCCCAAACATGCTGCCCTATACAGCGCCGTCGCCCATATTATCTTTTTGACATACCATATAATGGGGATTACACTGCCGGAAAATTCCATCTCAACCAATGATCAGGAGAACGTCCCATGAGTAAATTATCCAAGTATTTTGTTTGTGCAGTAATGGCCGTTACCATGAGCGGATGCGCGGCGACCACGATTACCCCCACTTACCTTTCGACGGACACCGAACTATTGCGTATAGGGGCTGAAAAACCGGGCGACAAAGAGCCTGAGGTTGTCAACATGGGGTCTTACTGCCTCCAGATAGCGGAAAAATGGAAAGCGGATGGTAAAACTCCAGATGGGCAAACGATCTGGTCCAAAGATTGTTTCCGCAAAGTAGTCCCTTGCCAATAACATCCAGAGACTTGTGCCATCCATCCATCCTTTCCAAATGAAAACAAGTGGGCATAAAACCCGTCCTGCCCCAAAACAAACCGGCCCAGAAATACGTTATTTCTGGGCCGGTTCTGCAGATTAAATACGTCAAGGACAAAAACGGGCGAATTTTTTGTGCCCCATGTCCAATTGAACACTCGCAAGTTACGAACCGTTTCCGCACAAAAGCAACGGGGCCATCTTTTTCAAGTTGCCCCGTCAGACAATCAGTTTTGGAATCGGTTCACTTGGCCTGGTCAAGGGCCTTTTTTTTCTGGATTTCACGCCACTGGCAAACGGCGGCTCGCAGGGCACTGGCAGCCAGGTTGGAGCAGTGCATCTTTTCTTCGGGAAGACCATCAAGGGCTTCAGCAATACTCTCTTCGGTTACTTCAACCAATACCTGGTCGAGGGTTTTGCCCCGAGCCATTTCACTGGCCACTGACGAAGTGGCTATGGCGGCGCCACAACCGTAGATTTTATATTTCATGTCAAGAATCGTATCGTCCTCGATCTTGAGAAAAATCAGCAGACCATCACCACAGCCGGGGTCGCCGACCTGCACCACCACATTGGCGTCTTCGATGATTCCCACATTGCGAGGATTTGCGAAATGGTCCATCACTTTGGCTGTATACATGAAGGTCTCCCTAGCGTTTCTGCTACTGAGTCAAAAATCAATTGCTGTTGGCAACCTTGGCCTGCTCAATGGCGGGCCCTTTCAAATCAGCCAGGAGCCGGACGACCTCGGCCTGAAAAGCGATCCGATTTTCCTTGGAAACCGGCTCTGATGCAATCGACTTGATGGTTGCGGGGTTGATCGGTACGCCATCTTTGAACATCCGAAAGTCAAGATGCGGCCCAGTGGACATCCCGGTGGTTCCGACATAGCCAATCACATCCCCCTGGGTGACCCGTTTACCCTTGGCGATCCCCTTGGCGTACTTGCTCATGTGAATGTAGGTGGTTTCATAGCCACCGGCGTGACGGATACGCAACAAATTGCCATTGGTCCGATCATAGCTTTTTTTGACAATGGTGCCGTCGCCCACGGTGCGGATCGGGGTTCCGGTCGGAGCTGCGTAGTCAATGGCCAGATGAGCCTTCCATATCTGCAGCACCGGATGAAAGCGCCGTTTGGTGTAGCCGGAAGAAATCCGGGTGAAGTTGAGCGGCGCCTTGAGGAAAGCCTTGCGCAGACTCTCCCCGTTAGGGGTGTAATAGCTGGCCGCCTGCTCCCCGTCCTTGAACAAAATGGCCTGAAACGTCTTGCCGTTGTTGTAAAAGTCCGCCGCCAAAATCTGCCCGTAGCCAGCGGGGCGCCCTTCCCGATAACGTTTTTCGACCAAAATTGAAAAATTGTCGCCCGGCTGGATATCCCGGATAAAGTCGATGTCCCAGGCAAAAATATCCGCCAGGGAAATAGCCAATTCGGGCTCTTCGCCGCTGGCCGCCACCGCATCAAACAAGCTGGAATTAATGGTGCCGTGAACAACTTCGGTCTGCACCGTATAGGGAATGGGTAGTTTTTCGATAGCAAAGCCATCCTCGGCACAACGAATACTCAACTGCATCTCACGGTCGATCTCGTAGAGGATGCTGACCAGCTGGTTATCCTCCAGGCAGAGGCTGTAGGGTTGTCCGGCACGCAGCTTGGACAACGGAAAGGTGTCGCGACTCTGCGCCGCCAGTTCATGAATCTGTTGGGCGGAGAAATATTCCTTAAACAGCACACTGAATGTTTCTCCGGGTTGGATGACCCCGGAAACCAATCTTTCCCGTACAGGCTCGGGTTCGGCCGCAAGAGTCTCTTGCTGCTCGACCGGGAGATCCTCTGCAACTTCCTGTTCCACTCCATAATCCTGTTCACCAGTTAAGAAAAAAAACAGCGTCAGTGATAGGACCAACAGGCCCGCAAGCGCCGCCAGACGTCGGCGGCGCTTGCGGCGCTCAGGAAGGACAAACCGTTTATTTATGGTCATTTCATATCTCCATCCAGATATCTGGGATCCATTCCCGCAATAACGGGAAGGAGAAGCCTGCTAGAAGCCATGGGGATTTTACCTTTTTTACGATTTTTTTCCAGAAAATCCGGAGCGTCTGAAAAAATTCTATAGCTACCCGATTTTTCCTGATGGATGAAAAGGGTTTCTAATCCTTATGATTAAGATCCAGAATGGGACGGACAATGCGCGAAATCGCTTCGGCGGTGGGGGTATCCTTCACCCCTTTGACAAAAACGTTCCCCTCGTCTCCGGCTTTCACCAACTGAGGATCGAGAGGAATCCGACCGAGAAAAGGGACGTCCATTTCCGCCGCCAGATTCATACCGCCATCAGCGGCAAAGATATCATCGACCTGGCCGCAATGGGGACAGACATAGCCACTCATATTTTCGACAAGGCCCAGGATCGGCGCTCCAACGGTACGGCAGAAGCTGATCGATCGCCGCACGTCGGCTACAGCAACCTCCTGGGGAGTGGTGACCACGACCACCTGTACATCCGGTTGCAATCGCTGCAGCACCGACAGAGGCTCATCGCCGGTACCTGGAGGGCAGTCAACCACCAGATAATCGAGATCGCCCCAATTTACGTCGCGCATAAACTGCTCGATGACGCTGGTCTTGCGGGGTCCGCGCCAGATCACGGCCTCTTTATCACTATTGACCAAAAAACCAACCGACATGACCCCAAGCTTGTCACTCCAAGGAACCGGGATCAGACCCGATTCTTCAAAACGAGGCAGCTCTCCATTCAATTTAAGCAACCGGGGCACACTGGGTCCGTGCACGTCGACATCCAACAGGCCAACTTTTTCACCAGCCAGGGAGAGGGCCACCGCCAAGTTGGTGGCGACGGTGCTTTTACCCACTCCGCCCTTACCCGACAGCACCACAATTTTGTGCTTGATCCGCGCCAGGTTGGTCGACAGTTTATCCTTGGACAGGCACGGAGCCTGCCCCGCATTGCTGCTGCAAACACTTCCGCTCATGATCTGCTTTCTCCTTCGTTAACTCAACCTCAATAAATGGCGGCGCCGGAGGACACCTCCGGCGCCAGCCCGAGGTGTCCAGCCGCGCTGGCCGTCTACTCGGCATGGCAGGTCCGGATCCTCAATAGAATAGCGGCAACGGCCGATAACGGAATCGTCAGGAATCCAGGTCAGGTCACCTTACGACGCTGACAAGAGGTTTACGCTCTTCTCAGTGACCGCCGCACAGATCGCTCTCGGCAATAGGGCGAACCAGGTTAGCCCGGTAAGCTTCGATCACCTCGCCAACAGTTTGCCCCGGACCAACCAGCACCTCAATACCGGCATCGGCGAACCCCATCCGCGGGCGCATGCCGATTCCAGCAACGACCAGCGAAGTCGCTCCGGCATCCGAAAGGATCCGTACCGGCACCAGGCAGCCCCCTTCGGAATGCTCGGCATTGGCGACAGCCCGCACGGACTCAACTTCCCCGTTTTTCATAGAAACCAGAGTAAAGATATCGCAGCGCCCGAAATGCCCGGAACGTCCGGCTTCGAGTCCGCCAGGAAACATGGAAGGAATGGCAATGACCTGAACTTCTGACATGATTTTTCTCCTTTTAACTGTAAAAGTTTGTGTTATTTCATGGAGCGCCAACAGCGGTTTCTGAGCTGGCTTCAGTCAAGCGCCCCTGGTGATAGTCCTGCAGTGCTTCCCGCACCGTTCCCTTGGCCCCATGCATCACCCGGATGCCAGCCGCCTCCAGCGCTTTATAGGCTTTGGGGCCGGTCACCCCAGTGATCAGAACATCGATTTTTCGCTCCGAAACCTGCTGAGCGGCCTGAATCCCCGCCCCCTGCATGGCGTTGCGAGCAATGGAATTTTCCAGGGCATCCCAGCTACCATCGGCCTCGTCGTGAAATAGAATCCAAAAAGCCCGGCCAAAACGTTCATCAACCCTGCTGTCAGGATCCGAGCCCTGTGCGGTTATGGCAATTTTCATCGTAATTCTCCCTGACCATCCAACTGCAAGCAGCCCCTGCGTGACATCGGCCTGGGCTAGCAGTCTGCCTGGCCAATTAATGGATTGGCATAATTCCCCTTCGCCAGATCTTCCTCCTGAAGCCACTGACGGAGCACCTCTTCGACCTCCCCCCGAAATCCCCAGACCAACCCGATCGCTTCCGCCATCAGAGCGACCTGAAAACGCGGGTGAATCCCTCCACACAACACAAGGTCAACCCCCTCACGGCACAACCAATGAATCAGATTGGGCTCCTCGTACAAATCCCAACTTTGCCGCCGCAGACCCTGCAGAATTCTGCCGGCCAGGTCAACCTCGGCAAAAAAGAATTCCCTGGCCTGGCCAAAGCGGGGGAGCACCCGGCTGCCATAACAAGGGACGGCAATCAGCACAGTATGTTCGGAGTTGGCGTTTGTGTTCATCCCCCTATCTATTCCAAGGACCGTGCCGAACTGTCATGAAAAAATAAAG
>JBFHFM010000264.1:0-5233 GCA_041583595.1 Trichloromonas sp.
CGGCGTCGTCTTCAAGACGGCACCGCTGGAATTTCTGCGCATGATCGTCGTCCACGAACTGGCACATCTCAAGGAAAAGGAGCACAACAAGGCTTTCTACAACCTCTGCGAACACATGGAACCGGACTATCACCAGCTCGAATTCGACCTGCGCCTCTACCTGACCCACCTTGATCTGCTCGGACCGCTCTACTGAATACCGCCCTCAGGCAGAAGCGAATCACATCATCGGCAAAAATTAAAGGGGGATGCGACTTTTCAATATCGCATCCCCCTGTTAATTTTCGCAGTTATCGCAAGAACTAGCCGGCATTCTCCTCAGCCCGAGCCGTCCGGCAGGCACGGCAAAGAAACTCCCCGCTATTGTAACAGGCGATCAGAGCCTCGGTTTCAACCAGACCGTTGCCCTGGCAGCTCGAAGGCCCGGAGACCCCCTGACAAGGGACATCGAACAGGAGCGGCTTAAGAAATTTTTCGTAAGTAAGCTGCTGTTTGGATGTCAGCAGATCGACGTTCCCGTCCATGTCGAGCAGATGGATGGCCACGCCAACAACGGTCTTCGGCAGATGCTGAGCCCCCTTGACCGCCTCTTCGATGTGTTGCACCCCCTTGCCGGTCAGGTACTCGAGCAGATTCAAATCCGGTTCCATGGTCTTTCCTCCATAATGTTCAGCGCCAAAAGTTCTGGCTATCGTTGCTATCAATGCTGGTGGATTTGTTATCAGAACCGACGGAGGTTTACAACCTGGAAATGCTGGCCACCACGATTCAGGAATGTCGTATTCGGCGAAAAGTCGAATATTTTCATCAAATAAGTCTCGTGCTGGTGGTGGGCTGAAAACTTTTAATCGAGCGGCGAATCCAGACGGTTTTCGCAGTCCGGTTTAATACATAGCACACTGAGAACCACCCGTTTTTATCCCCCCCCACACTACTGCCCGACATAGTAGATACGGTAAATCATCCCGGCCTTGTCATCACTGACATAGAGGGCGCCATCAGGTCCAACGGCGAGCCCTACCGGTCGTCCCGAAGCGGTCTGGCTTTTCTCATCAAGCCAGCCGCTGGCGAAATCCTCCACCGGACCGCGCGGACGGCTGCCATCGAGGGGCAGGCGCACTACTTTGTAACCGGTGGGGACGCTGCGGTTCCAGGAGCCATGGAAGGCGATAAACAGGTCGCCGCGGTATGCCGTGGGGAAGTTCTCGCCGGTATAAAAGACCAGTCCGAGGGGGGCCGAATGGGCCTGCATGTCGACTACCGGCAGCGCCACCCCCTGGCAGGACCCTGGTCCGCCGAAGTCCGGATCTTCGATCGTGCCGTTGTGACAACGCGGCCACCCGTAGTCGCTACCGTCGCGCACGATATAGACGGCTTCAGGGGGGAGATCGTCGCCAAGCATGTCGCGGCCGTTATTGGTCACCCACAGCTCACCAGTGACCGGATGAACGGCAAGCCCGACGGCGTTACGCAGGCCGCGGGCAAAAACCCGCTCGCCGCTCGCCTGCGGACCATCGTAGACGAGCACCGCGGCCCGGCGCGGGTCGCGCTCCTGGCAAACGTTACAGCTCGAACCAACCGACACCAGCATCCGGCCGTCCGGCAAAAACTCCACGGTCCGCGTACTGTGACCGAAGGTGGGATAATCATCAATCAACAGCTGCCGCTTCTCGGCGATCCCGTCGCCATCGCCATCCTCCAGCCGCACGACCCCGCTGGGCACCCCGACATACCAAGCCCCCTGATGAAAAACCAGGCTGTGCGGACGGTTCAACCGATCCGCGAAGATCCCACGGCGATCAGCCTCCCCATTGCCGTCATCATCATGCAATACCAGGATACGATCGCCCCCCCGCTCGGCGACATACAACGCACCATCCGGCCCGAAGCGGATGAACCGCGGACCGTTCAACCCCTCGGCAAAGAGGTTGACGGCAAATCCCGGCGGCACCTGCACCCGGCTTTCCCCGGCCGGGCTGGCCAGGGTTTCAAAACTGACCTGGGCAAAAAACGGACGCAGCACAAACCATCCGGCTAGGGCTAATAAACCAAGTCCCGCCAGGAGACCGTAGCGCAGCCGGCGTCGATCGACAGACATGATCACCTCCGTGGAGAACGTGGATCTCCCCTGTCAGTCTAACAACTTTTCGACAAGTCGCCTGTCGAGGCGAGCCCCAACGGTTTTCTCCGCTTGAAAACCAGGGACACTCCCTCTTTTTATTTTTTCTCCCAAGTCATTTCTCAACGGAAAACGGGTTGAGAAATTGACGTCTCCACAGATAGTTTTTATCAACCGGGCTAAGCTCCGCCTCTTCGCAGACTCTCTCCCAATTGTCACGAATAGCTGTCTCGATCCGCTCAATCGCATCGACAGCTGCCTGCCGGGAAAGCAGGAAATGATGCGCGGCGGCCAGGCAGGTTTTGAGCTGACTGAACCTGTTTTCTCCGGTTATGAGCATGGCCTGGGTCGCTTCATTGCCGGTACGGCCTTGTGGGCAAATATCGTAGGCTGGCGTCAAGGTCAGCTCTTGCCCATTCCAAAAAGCGGCGTGATTGCGGGCGTGATCGTCGGTATTGCCACACAGGATATTAAAGACCAACCGGCCATAAAGCTCCTTGAGGGTTTCTCCCGGGCGCGTAAAGCGAAATCGAATGATTTCCGCAAGGTCTTCATAGCTGGCATAACGTGCCGTCATGTCGCTTAAGCCGAACAGAGTCAGGGCGGAAACCATCGATTTTCGCGTCCACCCGGAACCGAGCGCAATGCGGTCGAACCGCTCAATCAACAAAACATCCTTACCCGCCGCTTTGACCAGATTGACCGGAGCCACATCCAGCCCGGCAAGGGCAGCCAATCTCATGGCAACGTATTCGGCTTTTACAACGCTGTAGACATCGCTGCCGGACGAAAATTTAGCAATATACTTGACGCCCCGATCTTCGATCAAAGCCTTGGGGCGTGCGCCGCCAATGGAACTGCCATGAAAGAGCGCCTGATCGAGCTCAGGCGTTAACGGCACGCCTTTCTCAACCCGTTCGGCGGATTCAAGCAATTCTTCCAGGCTGGCGTTGTTTGGAACTCTGGGGATAAACTCTGTCGGCGAACGCTGAAAATCGAGCGCACCAATACGATCAGACCCCGACTCCAAAAGGTAGGTGAGCTCATCCAGGCTACCGGTATCCGCATCCCGCCCTTTCAGCCCCAGTTGTTTGTTGACGATAACCCTCCGCCCCCAGGCATCGGGCGCGGCATCCCGAATGCAACTCGGCATCTCCAAGTCGTTGAGCAGGGGGAGAATTCCGGCCTGCAACGGCAATTCCGGTTCATAAATCGGAATGGCAGGTCTTTCGTCGTTGATGCGCGCCAGATAGCTTCTGCCGTAGTTGAAACGAATCAAACCGTTATCGGCCTCAAGCTTACCGGCGACTACGGGTTGCGTTGCTCCGGGAAGCCAAATCCAGACAAAGGCTTCTCTATTCCGCGGCTTAGAAGTCATCATCCACCGCCTTGGTCGGGTTTTTGATCCGTTTGGGAAGCAGAGCGATCTTGCTTTGCGTCAGTTCGATACTGGTTGCAAGCGCACGACTATCCTGCTCAAACAGCGGAACACCAACCAGCGCGGCGACTTCGAAGACAAGTCCGATGGACGGAGACATTTCTCCGGCCTCGATCTTCTGCAGTGTCGCTCTGGAAATACCGGCTCTGTCTGCAAGGTTCTGCTCGGACCACTTGCGTTTTTTACGCCCAAGCTTGATCTGCTGAGCGAGCAAAAAAGCGGCTTCCCTTGCGTACTTTGAATAGGCTCTTTGTTTCGTCATGACTCACCTGGAATAAAACGACCGGAATAATGGCCATTAAGTCAATTAGCGCTCAGTATATTGATCATATGGCAAATTTCAAGAAAAATTAGATAATTGACCATAATAATATGCACTAAAATGATTAATGCCCATTATATTAGTCATTATTCTGGGAAATCAGGGACACTGCCCGTATTTCCGGGACAAGCCGAAATCCAAGACGTAAGACAGCCCAACTTGCAATGGACAAGTTGGGCTGTCTTGTTTTTACATCACCGGCTACATGTAGCTGGTGGCTCACGATGGGATGCACCTTTTGCTCAATGGCTGCGGCGCCTATATCAATCCAACTCCACCGCAAGCCTCGGGAAAGACGCGGTTTCAGCCGCGGCGACCAAACCCTTTCCAAGCCAGGCGATGGTCTGGCCGAGATGGGTCATGTTGCGCATGGCCTCGTCGTCTTCAAGGACCTCCCCTTTGCCACGCCCCATGCCCAGGTTCCAGTAGAGGGAACCGGGGACGATCATGGAGGAGATGAGGAACAGGTGATTGATGGAGTCGAAGGCATGGGTCGCGCCGCCGCGCCGAACCGCCACCACCGCAGCTCCGATCTTGCCGCTGAAGGCGCCGCCGTTGGCCAGTGCGACGTAACCGGCCCGGTCGATCAGGGCCTTCAGCTCGGAGGTAACGTCGGCGAAGTAGGTCGGCGATCCGAGAATGATCGCATCGGCGGCGAACATCTTTTCGATGGTTTCGTTCATGGCGTCACTCTCGATGGCGCACCGCCATTCTTCTTATTGACGCACTGCATGCAAGCGGTGCAGCCCCGCAGCGGCTTACCGCCGATCTGCAGGTACTCCGTGTCCCAACCGGCGGACTCCAGAGGTTCGAGCACCTTTTTGAGCATGATCTCCGTATTGCCGCCCGGCCGGGGGCTGCCGTTTATCGCTATGGCCTTCATGATGATTTCGTTCCTCGTGAGTTAAAATGACGCCTGCATGATCTGCAGAGCCTCAGCCTTGCCGATCGAGGCCAGGGTGCCGAGATTGCCATTTTCCACCGCCTTCGCTGCAATCACTTCCAAGTCTTCTTCCTTAACACCCGCTTCACGCAGATTCGCCGGCATCTTGATGGCGGCATAGAAGGCCTCCAACGCCTTGACGCCTGTTTCCGCAGCCTTGGCGTCGTCCTCTTCGCGGATGTCCATGACATTGCGGGCGAATTTGGCGAAGACCGGCAGGTGTTGCGGAGCGTTACTCATGGTGTGGCGCATCCAAGCGGGAGTCAGCAACGCCAGGGTGACACCATGGGTCATGTCGTACCTGCTGGAGAGTTCGTGCCCCATGCCATGCAGCGGAAAGGGGAACCCCGGCTTGCCGAGCAGAAACTGGAAACCGGCCAAGGCCATGGAGCTGGCCCACATGATGTTGGC
>JBFHFM010000265.1:0-5225 GCA_041583595.1 Trichloromonas sp.
CCTCGAACCGTCTCTTCAGTTTCGATACGACGAGCAAAATCGCTGTCGAATAGACGGGTTTTATCAACGAACTCGAGATGAAAAAAGTCACCAGAGGTGCGGGCGTGCAGTGTTTTCAGGTCGATCGGCGCTTCGACCACGCCGGTCAGGGTCAGTCGCAGCAGCAAATCTGAACTACGCAATTCGTGAATTTTATCAATGGCAGCCTGCAGACTCTCGCTACCCGAGAGGTCGAGAATCAACTCTTCGAGAATCCGACTCCCCACCGGTAACGGCTCGACCGTAGCGCGCCCAGGCTCTACGGACACCAGGGCACAGAAGCGGGGTCCGTTCTCACCGAACCGCTTTCCTTCCGGAGATCCGGGATAGCAACCATACAGGCGGCCGTTTGACTCGAGGGTTTCGTAATTGTGGTAATGACCTAGGGCAACGTAGTCGAGGCCCCACTCCTGCAAGGTTGTCAGATCAAAGGGAAGATCTTTTTTCCGGTATTCCCATTCAGGACTCCCCTGCCGCGAACCGTGCAGCAGACCGATATGAATCCCCTCAGGCTTGCGCCGAACCATGCTGGCCATAGCGTCCGTTGAAGCGAAGCTGCGATAAGCGAAACCATACAGATAAACCTGCTCACCAGCCACTTCAATACCGACGGGCTCTTCCACCACCGGCGATGACAGCAGCACGGCTCCCGAAAACTCATGGCGGCGGTAAACGGAATCTGCGCCGACCATGTTGTCGTGGGTGCCTGGCAACAACACCGTAAGAATATTCCGCTCGGCCAGACGCTTGATCCCGGACTGAACCTTTGCAACCAGATCATCAGCGGGCCTGGGAGAATCAAAAAGATCACCGGCTATCACAAAGAGCTGGACCTCGTTTTTAATGGCTAGTGTCAGTAGCCGATCAAAGGTCTGTAAAAAGTCGCCCTGTCGCTGCCTTTCCGCCTCCCCCAGAGATGGGAACGGAGCGCCAAGGTGCAAATCGGCGGTATGTAAAATACGTATCATAAGGTACCTATTCGTCAGGACAGTATTCGGGATAGTAACAGACGTTAGTAGAACAGGCCGCGGCAAAGCGCCGGGCATGGGCCGCGCGAGCTTGCTGACAGTAAACAGACAGGTCTGTTTCTTCGGCAGCCAGGGATAAAAACCGCCTGACCAGCGCGACGTTCATAGTCTTTTGAGCCGCTGGGGCACCACGGCCAACTAATTTAACCCCATAAATACCAGCGCGCATCAGAGCTGGAATGGCGCACAACCCGCAGCCATGACGACGATTCGTCCGCGACCAGCTGGCTTGCCGGGCGATGGCAGCCTGCAGCACCGCTGAACCGGGCGGCGAAAGCGGCTTGATCCGGTAAGGGATCTCGCAAGGCCAGATCTTATCTGGACTGGAATGATGAAAAGTGCATAAGCCTTCGGTATTAGGACAATTACCGATCAACATAAATGCATCGAACCGAAATTGTGGCAACTTGCCAACGATATCAGTCATTTCCGCAACGGTCATATGACGGGGAAAAACGATACGGCTGATCCCCTGGGCCGCATAAAACGCAGCTGATCCCGAATTACCAAGATGAGCCAAGGTGCTGGCATGATATTCAAGCCCGGGATGACGCCCTCGCAACCGCCTCAGTAACCCGAGATCGGCGAGAATGATGCCATCAATACCGGCAGCCACCGTCTGATCGACATAATCGATCAGAAGCGGCATCTGCTCGTCGCTGTAAAAAGGCGCGTTAAGGGTCAGGGAAAAGCGTTTACCCCGACCGTGAGCCCGCTTGACGATCTCTTCTAGATCTGCAAAGCTTTGAATCTGGGCCCCCTCAAAGGTGCGCTGATTGATCGAAGCCAACAGCCGGTAACGCTTTTGCCACTCCTGCGGAACGAAGCCCCCGTACAACTCGTCGGCCCCAGCCTCAAGGAGCGGTTCGGCCTCAGACAACTGATCAATCGGGGAGATCAGCCTCATTCAGATTCACCGTCGCGAAATTTCCAGATATGCTCCCGACGAAAATCCCACCAGGCTCCATCAACAGTCGCGGTCAAGGTTTCGCCTACCACCACCAGCGTCAATGCCGGGCTCTTGGACGTCGGACCGAGGTTAAAGAAATCTCGTTCACCGACCCTGTCCACAATATCATCGAGAGTCCCCACAACAAGCTCTTCGCCGGGTAGACCAAGTCGATGACAGATGGCGATCGGAACGCTCTTGCCGTACCCCTGACGCAACTGCGCTGCCAGCTGATCGAGGGGGATGTTGTTCATGTAGATCAGCAAAGTCACGCCCGGTGCAGCCAGTTGACCGATCGTAGGCGCATTCTCCCCGTCGCCAAGGGTACGGGGCGAGGCAATAATCGCCCGATTGCAGACCCCGGGAAGATCAAGGGTCTTTTTCAACACCGAGGAGGCGACGTTAGCCGTTCCGACTCCAGGAATGATTACCGCCTGCTCACCGAAAAGGTCTACCAGTGCCTGAAACGGAGCGTAGAAAGTCAGGTCGCCGGGGACAAGAAAGGCGACTTCGCCAGCAAGCAGAAAAGCATGAATTTTTTCGACCAGTTCGTCGAAATAATAATCGAAAGGGACCAGAACGGTCTTCCCCTGCAGATGCTCGGCAAAGGTCAGTTCAAAAGGGGTTGGCGCAAACACGGCAGTGCAGTCGGTCAGAATCCGCGCCCCTTTGAGCGTCAGAAAATCGGGATCCCCAGGGCCGGCACCAATGAAATAAACGTGGTTCACGCAGCAGTCTCCCGATGTAGATGGATAAGAAATTCGCGGTTACCCTTAGGGCCGAGTATGGGACTTTCGATCACCCCCAGCACGGTGCAGCCAAGAGTTTCGGCCAGGCCGCGGATCCGTTCAACCACCTCAGCGTGCTTGTCGGCATTGCGCACCACTCCCCCCTTTCCGACTTCACCACGGCCCACCTCGAACTGCGGCTTGATCAAAGCCACAACCTCAGCCTCGTCAGCAAGCAGAGCGAGGGTTGGCGGCAGCACTTTGTCGAGGGAAATAAAAGAGGCGTCGATAACCGCCAGCGACGGCCGGTCATCCAGACGATCAACACTCAATTCACGGATATTGGTCCGCTCAAGATTGACCACCCGGGGATCCTCGCGCAATGACCAGGCCAACTGGCCGTAACCGACATCGACGGCGTAGACCTTGGCTGCCCCGCGCTGCAACAAGCAGTCAGTAAAACCGCCGGTAGAAGCGCCAACATCAATGGCCACCCGCCCCTGAACCTCAAGATCAAACTGGGCCAGCCCCTTCTCCAACTTCAACCCGCCGCGCGACACGTAGGGAATATCCGTCCCTTTAAGACGCACCTCGGCGTCTTCGGGCACAGGAGCGCCGGCCTTGTCAACCGTGTGGTCACCGACCACCACCTTGCCAGCCAGGATCAAAGCTCTGGCCCGCTCCCGAGACTGCACCAACGCACGATCGACGAGTAATTTATCCAAACGGATTTTCTTCATAAGGCCGTTAAATAAGGAAGGAGGAATAAACGACAAAAAGCGGCAACAGGTTAGCACAGGGAAAAGGTACGGGCAACCGTTTTGCATGGTCAAATCCATCGCTTAGGCCTGAGTTGTTTACGATTCGAACTGCTTTGCGGCAAAGGTCAATTATTCAGAGAGAGCAAGAAAAATAAACCCCACCTCTGAAAGATCTCCATCCCTTTAGTAAGACAGATTCGGCTACAAATCAAATCAGCTGAATAATGCCAACCCTGCCTGTAGCGCCCCTCTCTGAAATTGTGAATGACACCCAAAGTTAAATAAAACCTATCCCACCCGTACGCCTCAAGTTTTCCTTCGGAGAGTTCATTGTTTAAGCCCCATTTTTTAAAAAATTTAATTTTTTTCGATTCGTTACCCATTTTTTTGATGTGAGTCAAACGACTGTCTTCTTTCTTGCTCTAAAATATAAACATACGAAAAATAAACTGCTGGAGGGTCTATGGACAGACTATTGAGACAGATGATCGACGATGCACCAGACGCGATACTCATTTCGGATAAGAAAGGGTTTATCCGTTACTGGAACAGCGGAGCCGAGCGGATTTTCGGACATTCTGCAACAGAAGCGATAGGCCAATCACTCGATCTGATTATTCCTGAAAATTTGCGGGGTCGTCATTGGGAAGGATATTGGCGGGTGATGGCGTCCGGAGAGACGCGCTACAAAACGGGTTTGCTTTCGTCGCCGGGAATTCGTAAAGACGGCTCCCGTGTTTCCCTGGAATTCAGCATGGTGCTCCTGCGGGATGAAAGTGGAGTGATGGTAGGCTGTGCCTCAATCATGCGGGATGTAACGGACCGCTGGAAACAAGAAAAAGCGTTGAAAGAACGTTTGGCGACTTGCGAAGCCAAACTTGCCGGTACAGCCACCTAAGTATTCAAAATGGTCGATACTATAGAAAGAACCATACATGATGAAAAAACGGGTTGTAATCGTAGGGATGGGATTTGGTGGCATTCGAACCGCACGGGTCCTCGCAGGCAAAGAACTGGACTTAGTTCTTGTAGATCGAAACAATTACCATCTGTTTCAACCATTGCTCTACCAGGTAGCAACGGCCGGACTTGAACAGGAATCCATCGCTCATTCAGTGCGCGCCATGGCCCGAAACTGGCCTGGCACACGGTTTCATATGGCCGAGGTGAGCGGAATAGATTTAGCTGCACGTGAGGTGCAAGCCGATACCGGAAATATCCCCTATGACTATCTCGTCATTGGCGCTGGCAGTGTCACTAATTTTTTCGATCTTGACACGGTTGAGCGCAACTCTTTCGACCTCAAGGAATTATCGGACGCCGAGACACTGCGCAACCATATTCTGACCGCCTTCGAACGGGCGGTCATTGAACCTGACCCGGCTCGAAAAAGAGCGCTGATGACTTTCGTTATCGTCGGTGGTGGCCCGACGGGAGTCGAATTTGCCGGTGCGCTCATCGAACTAGTTCATTTTGTTCTGGCCAAGGACTATCCCGAATTAAGCACTCATTCAGCCAGAGTCGTTCTGGTCGAAGCCACAGACAAAATCCTATCGGCCATGCCGGACAAACAAAGCACATATACCCTCAAGAAACTGCGCAGCATGTCGGTAGAAGTGCTACTCAACGCCCGCGTAGTGGACGCCGGTGCAGAACAGGTCACTCTGCATGATGGCGCTATTATTCCAGCGCACACTCTCTTCTGGTCAGCAGGGGTAAA
>JBFHFM010000266.1:0-5166 GCA_041583595.1 Trichloromonas sp.
AGCTTCGCTGACAAACTCGGGACGATGCACTGCGGCGGTATTGATCGATACCTTGTCGGCTCCGGCGTTGAGCAGATTGCGGATATCGGCGATCTCCCGCACGCCCCCGCCAACGGTCAGCGGCATGAAGACCCGCTCGGCGGTGCGAGCGACCACATCGAGAATGATGCCGCGCTTATCGCTCGAGGCGGTGATATCGAGAAAAGTCAGCTCGTCGGCTCCCTGGGCACAATAGGCCTCGGCAGCTTCCACCGGATCTCCTGCATCGCGTAGTTCCAGGAACTGAACGCCTTTGACCACGCGGCCGTCCTTGACGTCAAGACAAGGGATGATTCGTTTGCTCAGCATAAAAGTATCCACTAAAGCTAGTAACGCTCTCGCCATTTTTCAAGGGCAGAGCGATAATTTATACCCTAGGGACGAACCTGGTGTTCGCCCGTGTTCGAATTGCCCGCCAAAAGCGACGCAAGGTTCGCCACTATCTTGCCCTTTTGGTCAATTCCACCGCCGCCCGCAGGTCAAGGGCACCGGTGTAGATGGCCTTGCCGGTGATCACCCCGACCACGCCAGATGATTCAATGGCCATCAGGTTTTCAATATCCTGCAAACGGGATACGCCGCCGGAGGCGATGACCGGAATGGAGATCGCCTCGGCCAAGGCGCGCGTCGCATCGAGATTCGGCCCCTGCATCATGCCGTCGCGAGCGATGTCGGTGTAGATAATCGCCTCGACGCCAAAGCCTTCCATCTCTTTGGCCATTTCGGTGGACTTCTTCTCAGTGACGTCAGCCCAGCCACGCACAGCAACAAAACCTTGGTTGGCGTCAATTCCAACCACAATACGGCCAGGAAAAAGCCGACAGGCCTCCTTGACCAGTTCAGGATTTTCCTTGGCGACCGTCCCCAGGATAACCCGGCCAACCCCCAGATCGAGATACGCTTCAATGGTCGCCAGGTCACGCACACCCCCTCCGAGTTCCGTGGGGATGTCGATGGCCTTGACGATCGCGCTGATCGCTTCTTTGTTGCGGGGAACGCCGGCAAAGGCGCCGTCGAGGTCGACGATATGCAGCAGCTCGCCTCCCTGTTCCTGCCAGATTTTGGCCTGGGCGGCAGGACTATCACTGTAGACGGTGTCTTTTTCCATCAGCCCCTGCTCCAGGCGGACGCAGCGACCTTCTTTGAGATCTATGGCGGGTATAACAATCATTATTTACATCTCTCCAAAATTCTTCAAAATCCGCAACCCGACCTGCTGGCTTTTTTCCGGGTGAAACTGCGTCGCCATGACGTTATCCCGACAGATAGCCGAGCAGAAGTTCATCCCGTAGTCGGTAATGGTCGCGACAGCCTTGGCATCGTCGGGAACCACGTAGTAGGAATGAACGAAATAGACCGAGCTGCCATCAGCCACCCCGGCAAAAAGCTGGATGTCCTGCTGCAGGCGGATCTGGTTCCAGCCCATGTGCGGCACCTTGAGATTTTCGCCGGCCACATACAGGTCAGCCGGAAAACGCACCACCTTGCCGGGAATAATCCCAAGGCCCTGATGATGACCGAATTCTTCACTTTCAGAAAAGAGCAACTGCAGGCCCAGGCAAATTCCCAAAAAAGATTTACCGGCTTCCACATGACGCAGGATCGGCTCGACAAAACCCCCCTCGCGCAAGTTATCCATACAATCCTTAAAAGCACCGACTCCGGGAAGCACCAATTTGGAGGCATTTCGGATATCAGCTGGATCAGCGGTGACTTTGGCCTCGAAACCAACCTTTTCAAAGCCCTTCTGCACGCTGCGCAGATTGCCCATTCCGTAATCAATAATGGTAATCATACTATTCAAGCTTCCCCTTGGTGGAGAGCACCCCCTGGATGCGCGGATCAAAACCGGTCGCCTCGTCAAGAGCCCGGCCGAAAGCCTTGAAAATCCCCTCGATAATGTGGTGGAGGTTGTTTCCATAGGCCAGATTAACGTGAATGTTGGCTCCGGCGTGGTTACAGAAAGCGACGAAGAACTCCTCGACCAGCTCGGTATCGAAATTACCAACCTGGGCCTTGGGCAGATCGACATTGAAGACCAGAAACGGCCGGCCGGAAAAATCGATGATCACCGAAGCCAGCGCTTCGTGCATCGGCATGGTGCCACGACCGAAACGGCGGATCCCCGCCTTGTCTCCAAGGGCCTTTTTGAAGGCCTCACCGAGGCAGATACCGAGATCCTCGACGGTGTGGTGGGCATCGATTTCGATATCGCCGCTGGCTTCGACGGAGAGGTCGAAAAAACCGTGACGGGCCAAGAGGGTCAGCATATGGTCGATAAAGGGAACCGGGGTGGCAATCGTCCCCTCTCCCTGCCCATCGAGCTTAAGGCTGAGCCGAATCCGGGTTTCCTTGGTCTGGCGGTCGATGGTGGCGCTGCGGGACATGCGAACCTCCAAATAAACGGTAGGGGCGATCCTTGTGATCGCCCTGGGCAAATACAGGATTCGCCTCTACGAAACAGATTATTTTTCCAACCGAAGCGACACCGAGCGGGCGTGAGCCTGCAACCCTTCGAGTTCGGCGATATGCACGATATCTTCGCCGAGTCGCTCCAGTCCCTCGCGAGAAAAGGAGACGATACTCGACTTCTTGACAAAATCATCCACCGAAAGCGGGGAGAAGAAGCGCGCGGTGCCGCCGGTCGGCAAGGTATGGTTAGGGCCGGCCAGGTAATCTCCAGCCGCCTCGGGGGTATGATGGCCCATAAAAATCGCCCCGGCGTGGCGGATGCGGGGGAGAATCTCGAAGGGATTGTTAACCGCCAGTTCGAGATGCTCGGGGGCGATACGATTGGAGAAATCGATCACCTCGTCGAGATTTTCGGCCAGGATAATCGCCCCGTAATTGTCGATGGCTTTGCGCGCGATGCTCTCCCTGGAGAGCTGCTGCAGCTGTTTTTCAACCTCTTCGGCCACCTGACGGGCAAACGCTTCATCGGTAGTGATCAGGATCGACGAAGCTAGCTCGTCGTGCTCGGCCTGACCGAGCAGGTCCGCGGCCAGATGTGCCGGATTGCCGCTACCGTCGTTGATCACGAGAATCTCGCTGGGGCCGGCGATCATATCGATATCGACCTTGCCAAAGACCAGCTGTTTGGCGGTGGCGACGTAGATGTTGCCCGGCCCGGTGATCTTATCGACTTTGGGAATGCTTTCGGTGCCATAAGCCAGAGCCGCTACCGCCTGGGCACCGCCGACCTTGAAAATCCGGTCGACCCCGGACAGTCGGGCCGCGGCCAGAACGTGAGGATTGACTTCGCCTCCGGGCATGGGAACCACCATGATCACCTCGGGCACCCCCGCCACCTTGGCCGGCACCGCATTCATCAAGACGGACGAGGGGTAGGCGGCCTTGCCACCGGGAACGTAGATACCGACCCGGTCCAGCGGCCGAACCATCTGTCCGAGCAGCACATCCTCTTCATCAGTGGAGATCCAGGTTTCGGTCTTCTGTTTCCGGTGAAAATCGGCAATGCGGCGGGCAGCAAGTTCCAATGCCGCCCTGGAGCGTTCGGAGATGGCCGCCATGGCCTGATCAATCTCGATGGCGGTCACTTCCACCGTCTCGGCGGTCAGCTCGAGGCGGTCGAAGCGAGACGTGTAATCAAATACAGCCTGGTCGCCGCGAGCACGAACATCGGCGATGATGCTCCGCACCGTCTCATCGACACCGGCAGGAGCCGTCTCACCGCGTTCTTCGATTTTACGGAAGGCCGCAACAAAACCTGGGTCAGAAAATCGCAACATCTGAATCATAGATATATTCCCTGGCAGGAGCGGCAACCACCGCCTTCCTGCAGCACAGGCAACCCTTCGGGGCTGCTGGATTATAGGGACAGGGTCGGGGTATCGCCGATCACCCGCTCGAGTCCCTCGATGATCTGGGTAATGCGCTGGTGCTTGGTCTTAAGGCTGGCCCGATTGACAATCAACCGACTGGTGATTTCGGCGATGGTTTCAACCTCGACCATACCGTTCTCCTTGAGAGTGACGCCGGTGGAAACCAGGTCCACGATCCGCTCGGAGAGGCCGACCAGCGGGGCCAACTCAATCGAACCATACAATTTGATGAGCTCGACCTGGATCCCTTTGGCGGCAAAGTAACGCTCGGTGACATTGGGGTACTTGGTCGCCACCCGGATGTTCGACCAATTCGAAGGTTCGTCCGCCTGGCGAAGCGCCTTCGGCTCGGCAACCACCATGCGGCAGTAGCCAAAATTAAGATCGAGGGGCTCGTAGAGATCCTTCCCCTGTTCCATCAGGGTATCCTTGCCGACCACACCGAGGTCGGCACAGCCGTACTCGACATAAGTCGGAACATCGGTCGCCCGAACGGCCATGAAGCGAAACTTGGTCTCATGATTTTCGAAAACCAACTTACGGCTCCCCTTCTCCATTTCCGGACAAGTAATGCCGATCTTGGCAAACAGCTCCATCGAATCCTGCATGATCCGGCCCTTGGGCAGGGCAAAAGTTATGTAATCGCTCATTTAGTGATATCCCTGTAGGGGCGAATCTTGCATTCGCCCTGAATTCCAAGCATAGCCTGGGGTGATCACCTGGATCGCCCCTTCGAATTTATTCGGGCACGCGCTCGATGTCCGCGCCCAACCCTTTAAGCTTCGCCTCGATCTGTTCATACCCCCGATCAAGGTGGTAGATACGGGAGACTTCGGTGGTATTGTCAGCGGCCAACCCGGCCAGAATCAACGAAGCACTGGCCCTCAGGTCCGTTGCCATAACCGGCGCCCCGAGCAGGCCCTTCCCCCCCTTGACGGTGGCGGAATGACCTTCGATAGAGATATCGGCCCCCATTCGCTGCAGCTCACAGACATGCATAAAACGATTTTCAAATACGTTCTCGGTGATCACGCTGGTCCCGGTGCCGAGGGTCATAAGAGCCATGAACTGGGCCTGCATATCGGTAGGAAAACCGGGATGGGGCCGAGTTTTGATGTCGACGGACGTGATTTTGCGTGGGCCCTTAACCCGCAGCCCCCGCTGCTCTTCGACGATCTCGACCCCGGCTTCACGTAGCTTGATAATCAGGGCCTCGAGATGACTGGCGATCGCTCCGGTGACCAACACGTCGCCACGGGTAATCGCCGAGGCAATCATAAAGGTA
>JBFHFM010000267.1:0-5165 GCA_041583595.1 Trichloromonas sp.
CGACCCTATGAACAGTCATGGCCCCGCGAAGGAGCCCTTTTTTGCTGGCGTCGCAAAAAGTCCGTCCTACGGCGTTACGGTTGTTTTTCGGGACCTCGACCTACCTGATGTAGGCCTTCACCCCCGAAAAACCACCAAGCCGTGTATGACGAAATTTTTGCTTAGCCATCTCAGGAGTTTTTGTTTACTTTTTGTGGGCTTGGACAAAAAGTAAGGCGTCTGGCGGGACGCGACCCGCCGGTTTTGGTTTTGGTTTTGGGCGCGTAGCGAGTGGCGAGTGGCGAGAAAGACGGAAGATGGAAGAACTTTGCTGACAACTTATTTCCGATGAGAATTTTCGTCTGGAATTTACACAAAGAAGAAATCTATGACACAAAAAACTGAAAACCACGACACCTCACAGGGCGGCGAAGCCACCCGCATGCCCGACCTGCAACAATCCCGGGACGACCGCAATATCGCCATCGACAAGGTAGGGGTCAAAAATATCCGCTATCCGATTGTCGTGCTCGACAAACGCAAAGATAAACAGCACACCGTGGCTCGCATCAACATGTACGTGGACCTTCCCCATCACTTCAAAGGAACCCACATGAGCCGCTTCATCGAAATTCTCAACCAGCATCATGATGAAATCAGCATCGAGGGGATCGACGCCATCCTGCAGGAAATGAAGGATCGGCTCGAGGCCTCCAGCGCTCATCTGGAGATGAAATTCCCTTATTTCATCGAAAAACAAGCGCCAGTTTCCAAAGCCCGCGGGCTCATGGAATACCAGTGCCAGATGATCGGCAGCTTAGGCGTGCGCAACGAATTTCTTCTCGGCGTCACCGTGCCGGTCACCTCGCTGTGCCCCTGCTCCCGCGAAATCAGCGCGCGCGGCGCCCACAACCAGCGCAGCGCGGTCAGCGTACAGATCCGCTACCGCAAGCACATCTGGCTCGAAGACCTGATCGAATGGATCGAGAGCTGCGGCAGCGCGCCGGTGTACTCGCTCCTCAAACGCGAGGATGAAAAGGCGGTGACCGAACAGGCCTACGACAACCCGATGTTCGTTGAAGATATCGTGCGGGCGGTGACCGAGAAACTACAAAGCATCGAGGATATCGAATGGTTCCGGGTCGAATGCGAGAATTTTGAATCGATTCACAACCATTCGGCCTACGCTTTGGTCGAACAACAGCGCTGAGCCATCCCTGTGGATAAGTCTGTGGGAAAAGTGGACAAGTCCCTAACCGGACTCATTACGGCAGAAAAATCTGACCTGCTGCATCCGATTTTGGGCATCTTTGCCAAGGAACCGGTTGCCGGCCAGGTCAAGACCCGCCTTTGCCCCCCGCTCAAGGCGGAGCAAGCCACCGAGCTGTATCGGGTCATGCTGAAAGAGACCGTAACCCGGATGAGTCAGGGTGCCTTCAACCTGGTTCTCTTTTACTCAGGACGTGAAGATTACTTTCGCAGCACCTTTCCCGGCTTGCGGCTCTGCCCCCAGGCCGAGGGGGATCTCGGCCAGCGCATGGAACAGGCTCTCAGGTGGTTACTCAAACAGGGCGCTGCGGCAGCAGCCCTGATCGGCTCGGACAGCCCAGACTTGTGCGGTTCCCGGGTCGAGGAGGCCTTTGCCGCCCTGACCAAGGCCGATTGCGTCACCGCCGGTGCCGCTGACGGAGGTTATGTGCTGATCGGGGAGCGTCGTCACCACCCCGAACTCTTTTGCGGCATCCCCTGGAGCACCCCTCAGGTTTTGGCCGCCACCCGGAACCGGGCCAACGAACTGGCCATCAGCTACCGTGAAATGGCCCCCTGGGAAGACGTCGACGATCTCGCCTCACTCAAGCGACTGGTGCAACGCTCGCCCCACTCCGCTACGGCACAGTTTGCCCTGACCCGACTCACCCACTGCCTTTAATCCGTCTCCGCCTTGCTCCGGTTCGGTAAAACGGGGTATACTTCCTGGGTCTGACGCTATTCTGGAACAGATAGCCGAAGAAGTGCTGCACAGACAAAAATCCCCCCCCGGCCCTCTTTAAGAAAGGGGGGAGTGAATATACTTATTCTGATCAACTATTGTCGCATTCGATAATAGCTGATAAACACCCTTTCACCCTATGGAGTTACATTGACCGACCTGGAATATATCGAACAAATTTTTCTTTTACCCGAAGGTGAAGAACGCGAACGACTGTTTCGACAGGACCCGGCTCTGCGAAAAATGATGCCGGAACTTTACCGGCTCGACGGCATTCCTCAGCCCCCGGTTTTCCACCCGGAAGGGGATGTATTGACCCACACCCTGCTGGCCGTCCGCCACCTTCCCGCCCCCTGCGACCGGCGCCTGGCCTGGGGAACCCTGTTGCACGACATCGGTAAAGCCATGACTACCCGGGAAATCGACGGCCGCATTCGCGCTTGCGGCCATGACCGGGCTGGGATCGAAGTGGCGACCACGGTCCTCAATCGGATGGGGATCGCCGCACAGGAGCAGGCCGACATTCTCTGGCTGATCCGCCACCACATGTTTGCCTTGAGCTGGCAAGTCTCCGATCAAGCCAACCTCAGCGCCCGGCAGTGGCGTTTTATCGAAGATCCGCGCTTTCCTCTGCTGCTCGAACTGATGAAAATCGACGCCCTCGCAGCTGGCGCCAACCGGGAAAAACTCCGCCAGGTTGATTTTTACCGTCAGGCTCGTTTGAAGGTCGCCCAAGGAAATATTTCACTTTTGGATAGCATCCTCACCCGCTCTATCGAATGCCATTGACTTGCTCATGCTCTTGCACGATAATCCCCCCGTTATCAACCCTAACCCCTCTTAATGGAGGCATATTTTGGATCTGGTTCTCGGCGCCGGCCCGATTGTCAAGCTGGTCCTGTTGGTTCTGGTTTATTTTTCGGTAACCTCCTGGGCCATCATATTCTACAAATTTCTGGTCATCCACCGGGCCACCCGCGACTCTGAGCATTTTCTGGATTTCTTCTGGGCCAAGAAGCGCTTCGATGTTATCGGCAAGGGACTCAGGGATTACCCGAACTCACCACTGACCGTGCTTTTTCGTGAAGGGTACCAGGAACTGCTCAAAGTGCAGGGCAAACGCCCCGGCGAAGAAGAGAGCGGCCTGACCACCGACTTGGGAGGGGCCGATAATGTAGCCCGGGCCCTGCGCCGTGCGACCACCCAGGAAACCCAGCGGCTGGAAAAATTTCTGACCACCCTGGCAACCACCGGATCTACCGCTCCTTTCATCGGGCTGTTCGGAACGGTCTGGGGGATCATGGACGCCTTCCGCGGCATCGGTGAGACCGGCAGTGCCTCGCTGGCAGTCGTTGCCCCCGGCATCTCCGAAGCGCTGGTGGCCACCGCCATCGGACTGGTCGCCGCCATCCCGGCCGTCATGGGCTATAACCATTTTGTGCACAAGGTCAACGTACTGACCGGTGAAATGGACAACTTCTGCCAGGAATTCCTCAACATCGTCGAACGCATGATGCGGAGGTAAGTTTAATGATTTTATCCAACGTTATTGCTCGCATGATGCGGAGGTAACCTAGGTGATTTTATCCAACATTGTTGCTCGCATGATGAGGCGGAGCTGATATGGACGTAGGACCAAGCAGAGGCAACAGCCGCAGCGCCCTTTCGCAGATCAACGTGACCCCCTTTGTCGACGTCATGCTGGTGCTGCTGATCATTTTCATGGTCACCGCGCCAATGATGGAGCAGGGCGTCGACGTCAACCTTCCTGAGGTTGAGAATGGACAAAGCCTTTCGGCCACGAAGGAACCACTGGTGATCACCGTGGAAAAATCTGGACAGATTTCCATCGGCCGCACCCAGGTCGAAAGTGCCACCAAGCTGACGCCTGTATTGATGCAGATCCTCAAGGATCGGGCAGATGACGAAAAAGATGTCTTTCTCGAAGCCGATCGTGATGTCCCCTACGGCAAGGTGGTGCCGGTGATGGCCGCCATCAAGAAAGCTGGCGTCGCCAAATTGGGAATGGTGTCCCAGGAACCCAAATGATGTTTAGCCATCTCAAGACCTTTGGCGAAAGCATAAACCCTTGATCCTCTGCCGGAAGTGATCCGGCTGGCTGTCTTTTTTATGCACCCGAAACTGCAAACACGGCAGAACATCCACACCAGCCCCGACCCTGGGCTTGGACGCATGATCGCCGTTTCCTTCGTCGTTCATCTGGCAGTCCTCGGCCTCATGACCGGGGTCTTGATCCCCCGCATGTCGAAACCACCCAAGCCGGTCTATATCGTCGACCTGGTCAACCGACCTGTCAAAGATCCCCAGGCCGGACGCCCTGACGCTCGCCCCCAGCCCGAGAAAAAAGAAAAAAAACCCGAAGCTGCGGCGAGCCACCCCGAGCCGAAACCGGATGCGGTCAAACTGCCACCGAAGCCGGAAACCCAACCGACCCCAAAGGCGGAGCCGAAACCGGAACCGAAACCGACTCCCAAGGTGGAGCCCAAGCCGGAACCGAAACCAACCCCCAAGGCGGAACCGAAGCCGAAGCCGGAGCCAAAACCGGCCCCCAAAGCCGAAGCAAAGCCGGAGCCCAAGCCAGCGGTATCGAAAAAGGACGAGCAGCAGGTCAGCAGCGCCATTGAGGATCTGCGCCGGCGTCAGGAGATGCAGGCTCTCAAGGACAAGCTCGCGGCCATGTCAGGCAAAGATACTCGCAACACGGCCAGCAATATCCCCGTCGGCATGCCCGACGGCAAGGGAACCGAAGCAGGAGTATCGAGCGATGCCTGGCTGCACGAGTTTCTGAAACAGGCCTGGCGTCTTTCCAAATACCAGGTGGGACGCTCCGACCTGTCGGCTGAGGTACAGCTGCTCTTTGATGCCAAAGGACAACTGCTTTCTTACAAATTCACGGACAAATCAGGAGATTCCCAATTTGACGATTCCGTTCTGCGGGCCATCCTGCAATTAAAAGACTACCCCGAGCCGACCCTTGCGGGAACCAAAAAAGATGTTGTGTTCAATCTAAAGGAATTGCTTAAATGAAACCTCTGTTCCGTCTACTCACCGTCATTGCTGCCATCGTCAGTGTCTGGACACTTCCGGCTTTCGCCCAGATCGAAATCAGTGCCCCAGGGCAGCAGGCCATTCCGCTGGCCCTGACCCGTTTCCTCCCCCTCGACGGCGTTGCCCG
>JBFHFM010000268.1:0-5149 GCA_041583595.1 Trichloromonas sp.
ACTCGGGCACCTCTGCCCCCGTTGCCCGTTCATATTTTTCTTTGCAAAAGACCGAATAGGCCGGGCGTTTAGCGGGCAAAGGATAGTCGTCGGTCGTAATGGGCGCAATGCGTTGAGTAATGATCGGCTCGCCGTGATCACGCGCCAAGGCGACGATTTCTACGGCGAAATCATACCAGCTGCACTGACCATTATTGGAAAAATGGTAGATCCCGTAGGGGCTGTGAGGCGTGAGGTGTGGGGCGTGAGGGGAGTCAGCCAGAGCTAAAAGATGGAAGATCGCATCGGCGAGATCCCCGGTGTACGTAGGACTGCCGGTCTGGTCGCCCACCACGCGTAGCTCTTCACGCTCTCTTGCAAGACGGATCATAGTCTCAACAAAATTATTCCCACCGGGGCCATAGAGCCAACTGGTGCGCACAATAAAATACTTCTCCAGACCGCTAGCGAGCAGGGCCTGTTCACCGAGCAGCTTGGAGCGTCCATAAGCCGATTGAGGGGCAACCGGGTCGTCTTCCCTATAGGGATGGGTTTGGTCGCCGGCAAAGACGTAATCGGTGGAAATATGCACCAGAGTCGCACCAACCGACTTGGCCGCCTCGGCCAGGTATCCTGGCCCCTCGCCGTTGACTTTATTGGCCAACTCTTCGTTGGTCTCACAGGCATCGACCTGAGTGTAAGCGGCGCAGTTGATGATCACATCCGGCCGAAGCTCGCCAATGACCCTTTGCACAAGGGAGGCATCCGTCAGGTCGAACTCGGGGAGGTCAAGGGAAACAACACGCCACGGTTGCGGTGTCATCTCAGCGACCGCCTGGGCGAGCATGCCATGCGCGCCAACAAGGGCCAAAAGGCGGTGACGGGTGACAGGTGACGGGTGACTAGTTATCATGACGAACCAAACTTTTCTGGAGTCCGATCAACATCCGACGAATGCTGTCGATACTCTGCTGCATTTGTTGAAAATCGCCGGAAAAATCAATACGTCGGGCAATTTCAAGCTGTGTTTCCACCTCGGCGAGGGAGCCTTGGGCAATAGATAAAAACCGCTTGAATTCTGCAGGACTTTTACGGCCGGCACCTTCGGCGATATTAGATGGAACCGAAACAGCGGCTCTGCGCACCTGACTTGTAAGACCAAATATTTCTTCCTTGGCCCAGGTTCGGGTTACGGCATAAACAAGGGAAACAAGATCCATGCTACGCTGCCAGACCTCAAGATCCTTATGACTTTTCATCCTCGCCCCTCCGTCACCCGTCACCCGTCACCCGTCACCCGTCACCCGTCACCTCTCCCCATACATCTTTTCATAATATTCCTGATAAGATCCGTCGAGGACTGAGGCGATCCATTGTGGATTCGCGAGATACCAATCGAGGGTCTTTTCGATCCCCTCCTCAAAGGTCACCGCCGGGCTCCAGCCGAGTTCATCGCGAATCTTCGAGGCATCGATGGCATAGCGCCGATCGTGGCCGGGACGATCCTTGACGAAACGGATCAGGGAGCGGCGCGATTGTCCACCGGGTAGCAGTCCAACCCGAGTATCGAGAAGATCGCAGACGGTCTGCACGATTTCGATGTTCTGCTTTTCGTTATTGCCACCAACGTTGTAAGTTTCCCCCAAACGCCCCTTGCGCAGCACCGTAAGAATCGCCTCACAATGATCGACGACATAGAGCCAGTCACGAACATTCTTGCCGTCGCCGTAAACGGGCAGGTCCTTGCCGGTGAGGGCATTGTTGATAATCAGTGGAATCAATTTTTCGGGAAAATGATAGGGACCGTAATTGTTGGAGCAATTGGTCTTAACCACCGGCAGACCGTAGGTGTGAAAGTATGCGCTCACCAAGTGATCGCTTGATGCCTTGCTCGCCGAATAGGGGGAACGCGGATCATAGGGGGTTGTTTCGGTGAAGAAACCGGTTTCACCCAGCGACCCGTAGACCTCGTCGGTAGAGACGTGCAGAAAGCGGTGACGGGTGACGGATGACGGGTGATCGGTCGAGGAATGGTCCGTGTCACCCGTCACCTGTGACCCGTCACCGCCCTTCAACCAGGCCTTGCGGGCCGCTTCGAGGAGGGTGAAGGTGCCGACGATGTTGGTCTGAATAAAGGCGGCTGGACCGGTGATGCTGCGGTCGACATGGGATTCAGCGGCAAAGTGAACTACCGTATCGAACTGATGCTCAGTGAAGAGTTTATCAACCAGAGAACTGTCACAGATGTCGCCTTTGACCATAAGATACCTGGCATCGGCGGCAACATCTTTAAGGTTTTCCGGATTTCCAGCATAGGTGAGATTGTCCAGATTAACCAGCCGGCAATCCCCCAGACTTTCAAGCGCCAGACGCACGAAATTAGCACCGATAAACCCGCACCCACCTGTGACAAGGATATTTTTCACGACAACATAACTCCCCAAAAGTTTTTCCCAAGGTTCAGGATGTTCAGATCACCCCATTAGCTCCCATCCCCTGCTCTACATTCGGGAGGCAATGAGCTTAAGATACGCCGGCCAGATCAAGCAGGCCCTGAACCCTTTGCCTCCAAAGCCTTCGCTTGAACTTTCTGCCGAAATACAGCACCAAAGGCGAGAAGAATACCAAACATTGCTCCAAGCACAACCGAAAGAGCGACAACCAAGACCTTTTTGGTCCCTACCGGATTTACCGACCGAACAGCGAGAGCTAAAGCTCGGGTGTTCTTCACCAGCGATTTATTGTACTCCAGCTGAGCAATAGTCTGTTTTTGCCTGGTCAATTCATTTTCATGGTCGATATTCAGCTTGACCTGCTGCAACTGCAACTGCTCGATCTCGGCCTTTTGGGCTTCCGATGCCCGCTGGTTATCACTCAGATCCTTTTCCAGAACACGCCGCTCTCCGGCCAAGCCAAGTTCTAAACGCTCCTGAATCTCGTTTAAACGGGTTCGACTCTGTTCGATCTGGTTATCCATCATCAGCAGCGTCATGGCGCTGACAGCGTTATCGGTCTCTTTGGCTGCCTGAACACGAGTCTCTAGATTTTTCTCAATACTCTCCCTGATCTTCTGGGCCTGCCCTGCAAGCATGCCTCTGAGTTTTTCCAGATCCTTGATCCCGATCGAAATCATTTCGCGCTGCTCTGCCAAACTGGCCTGATTACGCTTAGCCTGATCAATCTGCTCTTTGATTTTTTTTTCTTTAATCGCAAACAGACGAGGGTCTTCCAATTCATCCAGCATCAACGATGCCTCTGCAATCGAGCTATCCAAGCGCTTCTGCAACTCTCCCGTCAGTTCTCCGTGATCCGCCTGCAGCGCCAACAGGATCGCTTCATGTACATCTCGATGTGTGGCCTGGGTATCTAGAGTCCCCCGGCTCTGGAGCACGATCAGTTGACTCCCCTTGGGGATGTTGACGTTTATCTTCACCCCCGCTTTATCAAACTGATTATCAGCAGCGAATTGCCCCAGCACGAGAGGAAGATAACTTTCCTTCAACTTGGCCTGGATCGTCTCAAGAGGTTCGATGAGGGCCATTTTTCCCGACCCTTCCTCGGTAAAAACCCGACCGACATCGATACTGGTGGAAAACGTATAGTTTACCTTCATCATAAAGGCCGCACCGATACCCACCCCACTGACCAACAGGATAGACAACAAAATCAGAATTTTGTGCCGGGCGAGCACCAACCAGAGATCGACCAGATCAATTTCGTCGGAGTTATCAAATCCGCCAGTGGCATTAAAGTTTTGCTTCTCAGTGACAGCATTTTCATCATGATTCTTCATAAAATTACAAACTCCAGTAAACCAACCCACATGCTTCGATATCCTTGCGCACCAGCGCAGTCTTCACATCCATTACCACCCCGGCACCATTGCCATTCGAAGTCAGCTTAACCAGATCCGCTGGTGTGATGCATTTGAAACTGTCATGGGCTACCGCCCAAACCACCGTATCGACCACCCCGACCTCGGCAAGATCGACCAGGGTCAAACCATATTCGTGGTGCGCTTCTTCGGCGGAGGCCACCGGGTCATGAACCAGAACTTCGATGCCGTACTCGCCTAACTCCCGCACAATGTCGATGACCTTGCTGTTGCGGATGTCGGGAACATTTTCCTTAAAGGTCAGTCCGAGTACCAGCGCCCTACTCCCCTTGACCGCCTTGTCGGCATGGATCAGTTTTTTTACGGTAGTTTCGGCTATGTATTTACCCATCGAATCGTTGATGCGACGACCGGCGAGAATCACCTGAGGATTATAACCAATCTCCTCGGCCTTGTAGGTCAGGTAATAGGGATCGACGCCAATGCAGTGACCACCGACCAGACCGGGCGTAAATTTTAAAAAATTCCACTTGGTACCGGCTGCCGCCAGCACATCCATAGTCGGAATATCCATCTTGTTAAAAATGATGGCCAGTTCGTTCATCAGCGCGATATTGAGATCCCGTTGAGTATTTTCAATAACCTTAGCAGCCTCAGCCACCTTAATCGAAGCCGCCCGGTGCACACCGGCGGTGATCACCATTTCGTAAACGTTGGCTACGGTTTCAAGAGTTTCCTCATCCTGGCCAGAAACAACCTTGACGATCTTATCCACCGTGTGCACCTTGTCGCCGGGATTGATCCGCTCAGGGGAATAACCGACCTTGAAATCGATACCGCACTTGAGCCCTGATTCCTGTTCAAGAACCGGTACGCAAAGATCCTCAGTCACCCCGGGATAGACCGTCGATTCATAAACAATGATGGCGCCCGGGGACAAGTTGCGACCAATGGAACGGGACGCAGACACCACGGGCGTCAGGTCCGGCTTGTTGTGGTCATCGATGGGAGTTGGAACGGTTACGATAAAAAATGAGACTTCTTTGAGCCGTTCAGCGCTGGTGCTGTATTCAATAGTCGTAGAAGCTAAATCTTCAGCAGTCAATTCTCCAGTTGCGTCAAAACCGTTTCTCAGTTGTTCAATTTTTTTAGTACTGATATCGAAACCGAGAACCTTGGCCTTGCGCCCGAAAGCTGCGGCTAAAGGCAAGCCGACATAACCGAGACCGATTACGCCAATGGTTGCGTTACGAGATTGTATCTCCTTAAAATCAATCATCACCAAACCCTCCATAAAATAAACCGAGAATAATTTCCACCAATGTTAGCCAGTGC
>JBFHFM010000269.1:0-5134 GCA_041583595.1 Trichloromonas sp.
ATCCAGGACCCGGATCATTGAGGCACATTTTTTCAGGGCTTCAGGATGCTGTAAGAAGTAGGCTCGGGGATCGCTGATTTCCTGGTTTTTCAGTTCGTCTAGAAAGGCTTTAACTGCGGAAAAGTCCTCTTCCCACAAGGCCACCGGCGAATCCTCGAACAGGGAGCGGAATTTGCTTTCGCTTTGCCGCAACTCCTGTTCGACGCGGTCGCGTTCTTCCAGGATCCGGGCATTTTCCATAGCAATGGCGGCGCTGGCGGAGAGTCCTTTGAGAACAAGAATGTCCTGCTCATCAAACGGACGTCTGTCTTGCGTGTTATGGATTTCAAAGCACCCCAGCAACTCTCCGCTACGGTTCAATATCGGAGTGTCGGCGAGGTTGTAGAAACCGAGTTTTTCACGGATTTCCGGTATGACATGAGGGTCGTTGGCAGCATCGTTGGAAAGGTAGGGCTGACGATTTTCGATAACCCATCCTGGGACGCCGTAGCCTGCTGGGAAAACGAAGTCCATGGGGACCCAGTGGCCGTTAGTGTAGTATTCCGTGAAAATCATCTGATCATCGCACAGTAATCCGGCGGTGCCATCGCTGGCCCCGGTAATTTCGATCGCTGCCTCAACCAGGGTGTGCATGATGGTTGGTATTTCGAGGCGTTGATTGATTCGCTGGGTTGCCTGCGAAAGGATTTCAAGCTGTCGACTGCGTCGGCGCAAAGCGGTTTCTCTGCGCACCTTGTCGGATATGTCCTCGACGCTCGACCAGATGAACTGCTGACCGTCCCGTTCAATTTTTTGCCCGGACAGCCGCACTGGTACTCTATGTCCGTCTCGATGGATATATTCTTTTTCGTAGGGGCCGTAATGGCCGGTGGTCTGCAGCCATTGCAGCTGGATCTGCTCCTGCTCGGCGTAATCCTCAGGGGTGATGTCCCAGTATTTAAGCTGCAGGGTCTCTTCGATTGTCCGACCAAGGATCGCAGCGAAAGCAGGGTTTACATCGACCAGGCTGCCGTCGAAGCGACACAGGGCCAGTCCGATCGCCGATTGGTTGAACAGCATGCGGTTGTAGGCCTCCGTGTTGGCAAGGGAGGTTTTCATTCGCTGTAACTGCCGGTAGCCCAGCCACAGGGCGATCATTGCGGCGGTAATGATCACCAGCAGGATAAATGGAGCCGCGCGGGGTAGGGTGTCGAGGGGGGAGGCCGAGGCTCCATAGGTCGACTCAGGGAGGCACAAAAGACCAGCCGCCACCCCGGCGCTTAGCCGTCGTTGCATTTCTGGAACGCTTTGGAAGAGCATTCGCGACCCTTCAGGTTAAGGTGATCAATCCGCTTGCCAGCAGGGTGATCATAATAGGATTTAAGAGGCTGTGCGAGGCCGCGGGCCGCTCGTCATGCGCCCCCCGCGCCGTGTCGGCTTTAACCGGTATTTCTCAGGCCAGCCGCGATGCCGTTGATGGTGGTAGCCAGCACGTAGTCGAGGTCGTCACTTTCCTGCCCGGCACGCTTGCGGCGCAACAGTTCAACCTGGATCAGGCTCATTGGATCGACGTAAGGATTGCGCAGTTTTAGTGAGTGGGCTAGGTCGGGATTGGTTTCGAGCAGATGCTGTTGTTCGGTTACCTCCAGTACCATGCGCCTGGTGCGCAGAAATTCGTCAATCAGCATCGGCAGTACCCGCCGGCGCAGTTCGCCATCCTGGATAAGGCTGGCATAATGGCGGGCCAGGGGGATGTCGACCTTGGCCAGCGACATTTCGACGTTACGCATCATGTCGAAGAAAAAGGGGAAACGCTTCATCATGGTGCGCAACAGCTGGAGCCGGTTGTCTCCTTTGGCAGCGAAGGTTTCAAGGGCGGTGCCGACCCCGAACCAGGCGGGAACCAGCAGCCGGCTCTGGATCCAGCCAAAGCCCCAGGGGATGGCCCGCAGGTCATCGAGACTGGTCCCCTGACTGCGCCGGGAAGGACGCGAACCGATTTTGGCCAGTTCAAATTCGCGCACCGGGGTGGCTTGCTCGAAGTAGGGGAGGATGTCCGGGTTGTTGAAAATTTTGCTTCGGTAACAGGTGAAGGCTTCGGCTGATATCTCTTCGAGAGCAGATTCCCAGTCGCTCTCGGCGGCTGTTTCGACCAGGCCGGTGCGGGTCAATGCTTCGAGGGAGGCGGCGATCATCAGTTCAAGGTTGCGCTGAGCCAGAGCCGGATCCGAGTATTTGAAATGGATGACTTCGCCCTGCTCGGTAATTTTGAAGGCCCCGGTAAAGGCACCTTCAGGTTGGGCGATGATGGCTCGGTGGGTTGGGCCGCCGCCGCGGCCGACGGTGCCACCGCGGCCATGAAAGAGGCGTAGCTTGATACCGCACTCGTCGGCGACCTGATGCAGGGCCCGGTGGGCTTTGAAGATTTCCCAACTGCTGGTGATCATGCCGCCGTCCTTGTTTGAATCCGAATAACCGAGCATGACCTCCTGCCAGCGCCCCCAGGAATCAAGATAGGGTGCATAGTCGGCCCGGTTCCAGAGTTCGCGGCAGATAGCAGGGGCGTTGCGCAGGTCTTCAATCGATTCGAACAGGGGCACTGGCATCAGGCCCGGGTCATTTTTTTCGGGCCGGGCCGCAACGGCGATGCCTCCCATCTCCATCAGCCAGACCAGCGACAGCATGTCCTGGACTGTGGAAGCACCGCTGATAATGTAGCTGCGGATGGCCTGAGGTGGAAAATCGTTTTTCAATTCGGCAATGGCGCGCAGGGTTTCAAAAAGAGCGCCGGTCTGGGGTGATGGCGGCTCTGGCAGCGATGTCTCAGGGGCCGCTGCATGTCCGGCCCCGGCGGCCAATTCGGCCAGAGCCTGAGCATGGACCCGAGCGTGCTGACGGATGTCGATGGTATGCAGGTGAAAACCGAAGGTGGCCAGTCGCCGGCGCAGTGGTTCGACCAGTTGATTGGCCAGCCGCATGGCTCCACAGGCGCGCAGGTTTTCGTCCAGCAGTTGCAGGTCGCTTGCAAAGGCTGTTTCGTTCGGGTATGCCTCCGGGGTATGCGGGGCGGTCAGGGTGCAACTCAGGCGGTGTCGCATCAGGGTCAGCAGGCGGCGATGCAATTCCCCCTGCGGCATGCTGTCCACTTCGTGCATAATCTCGGGAAATTCTTGGCGATAGCGTTCCAGGGCCTGTTGTAACGAGTCCAAAGCGCCGACCTGGAAGGTCGAGGGGGTGAGTAATTGGCGCAATTCTTCAAGCGATTGGAGATAATCATTGAGAATTTTATTTCTGGCCTGCTGCAGGGCGTCCCGCGTGCTTTCCGGAGTAACGAATGGATTGCCGTCTCGGTCACCGCCGATCCAAGAACCGAACCGCAGCACGGTCGGGATGTCCTTGGGGGCAAGGTTTTTCTGGAAGACCTCGTTGAAATGATGGACGATCGATTCGTAGAGCGGGGCAATGGGAGAAAAGAGCGAAACCGAGTAATGATCCAGTCCCATGATGATTTCATCGCGCACTTCCGGTTTTTTTCGCCGGACTTCATCCGATTGCCAAAGGGCTGTGATCTCGGCCAGAATCGATTGCTGGATCGTATCCACATCGGTTTCTGCAATGGGCAGACAGTCGATTTTTTCCAGTTCGGCGGCGATGCGGCGGCGTTTGAATAGTACCACGCGCCGTGCCACCTCGGTGGGGTGGGCGGTGAAGACCGGGGTGACTTCGATGCGGCTTAACCAGTCGAGGGTCTGTTCGGCTGAAATCCCGGCATCTTTCATCCGTTGCAGGGTGGCCCGGATGGTCCCCGGTTTGTCGGGAATCCCATTGACTCGGTGGGCCAGGCTGCGCCTTTTATGGTGGCGAGCTTCAGCCAGGTTGGTGAGTTCGAAAAAGGTGGCGAACGCTTTGGCGATATGGTAGGCGTCAGCCAGCCGCATGTCGGCGATGATAGCAGCGGCCTGGCGCATGAGTTCCCGTTCGGCATCGTTGTCCGCTTGCTCGGGGGGGAGGGCTTGTTCCGTTTCTCGGTGGTGGATCGATAGGCGCCTTAACTGCTCTTCGGTTTCAAAGGTTTCTGTCCCGGCTTGTTCCTTGATTACCGTGCCGAGCAGATAGCCCAGCGAGCGAACATCTCGGCGCAGGGGAAGTTCTTTGCTTTGCGGGTCACAGGTGGTCAATTCACTCAGACGGCTGACCAGATCTTGTGTGTGCCAGTAGCGTTCGCCATTCTGCATGCCGTACTCCTTCTGATTTATGATACTCTGGCTAAGTACTTGGCTTTAGTGATATTGCCAGAAACTCTAGTCCTTTTTTGTCACCCGTTCGCTGCACTCACCTGAGCTACGGAGAACACAGAGAGAACCTGGAGTTATTACGAATTGCCGTGTTCTCGGGGCTCAGTAATAAGGATCTTTGCTCCGGGGGGGATTCCCTGGAATAAAGTGGATAACCAGGTATGATAAGCATTAATTATATCGTTAACCTTAGCATTTGCACGTGCGTGGTCGGACAGAAAAAACGACGGTACTTTGTGTGCCATGTGAAGGGATGAGCCTATGCGTGAACTTATCGCCCGTTTCGATCGGCATTTGGCAGATGAACGGAATGTTTCTGAACATACTCGCCTTGCTTACCTGAGGGATCTGGAGGCTTTTCGCCTGTTTCTCGAAGCTCTGCCCACCACTCAGGACTCCGCTTCCGAGTTGATCCGGCGGGTTGATCAGATCGTGTTGCGCCGCTATCTGGCAATGTTGCACAAAACCCATAAAAAATCGAGTATTGGTCGTAAGTTGGCAGCGTTGCGTACTTTTTTCCGTTTTTTAGTTCGCGAGGGGGTGCTCGAAGTCAATCCCGGCGAGCTGGTCTCCACCCCCCGTCAGGAAAAATACCTTCCTCAGACCCTCTCGGTGGATGAGGCCTATGCCTTGCTCGACAGTGCCCAGCAGAGCGACCTGCTTGGCCTGCGCGACCGGGCCATTCTGGAAACCTTTTACTCCTGCGGACTTCGGGTCAGTGAACTGACGGGATTGAATGTTGCGAGCATTGACCTGGTCGAAGGTCTGGTGCGGGTGCTCGGCAAGGGGAGCAAGGAGCGGATTGTTCCAATAGGTCAGCCGGCCATTCGGGCCCTGCGTTATTATCTCGAAGCAAGGGG
>JBFHFM010000270.1:0-5134 GCA_041583595.1 Trichloromonas sp.
GAAGTATCAATGCCTTAGATGGCTACTGCCAATTGGCATGGTCTGTGGAATATACAGGTTGCGCGCACCAAATTACCAACCTGTATGGAGGATCATCATGAAGAAGAAAATGTTTAAAGTAATTGTTCTCGTTGCTGTCTCATCTCTGGCCCTCAGTGGTCAGGTCTTTGCCGGCAAAGGCGGGGGCGGTAGTCAAGGGATACAGAACGGCACTGGCACCAGAATTCAGTCCCAGACTCAGGTCCAGAGTCAAACCCAGACTCGGACTCGTCAGCAGTTGAATATTGGCAGTGGTGACAGCTCGGCAACTCAAGATGGCACGGGGAAGGGGAGTGGCAGCAAGCTCGGTGTGGCGGATGGCACTGGTCTTAAGCCTCAGCCTCTGGATGGCACCGGATTTGGTGCCCCGGATACACAAACGGTAGTTCCGGCAGAATAGGTCAGCTTTGGGTCGCAGGAATTCAGGAGTCTAATGCGACATCGGCTCCTGAATTCCTTCTCTGCGTGATGAATAAAAAATCATAAACAAAAAAGGACTCACATGGCACCACGCCGCTTTATTATCCTGGTTATCATGGTTTTGTTTGTCAGTACCAGTCCCGTTTCCGCTCTGGCGGGCGGGTGGTTCAGTAAGCAAAGTCCCTGGGAGAAAAGCGGCCTGGATCTGCAGCAGGGCTATGACCAGAATACGGTTATTTCCTTGAGTGGTACCGTGGCCCGCCTTGATCTCGGGGGGGAGACCGGGCCGGCTTTGGCGGTGATAAAAACCGACTTGGAAACAGTTACGCTGGTTCTGGGGCCTCGCGATTTCTGGCAGGAGAAGGGCATCCCCTTGAGCACCGGAGATTCGGTCTATGTCCGTGGTTCCAAGGCTCAAGGACGGGATGGGGTAGTTTACCTCATGGTAGAAAGTATCAAAAAAACCGGGGATGTTTCAGAAGTCTCTTTGCGCGATCGTATTGGCCGGCCGGTCTGGTCCAGTGGCACTCGGTTCCAGCACCAGGGATCGACGCCGATGCGGCAAATGCGTAGCGGCCGGAATAATTAACTTATTAGCGAGGCGGCTGCCTGTCGCCGAGAGAAAATAATTGCCATGATCAGAATCCTTCTATTTTTTAGCCTCGCATTTCTATGTTGGGGTCTGTTTGACGGGGCGGCGCTGGCCGCTAATTCCATGGGATACCTGTTGCCCGAGCGTACTGATTTTTCCCTTGGGCTCGGTATTGATTATGAAACCGGCGACTATGGCGGCGATAGCACCAGCGACTTCATCTCGGTGCCGTTCTATTTCGATGGGTATCCCACGGATCGCCTCGATTTTGAGTTGATCATTCCCTACGTTTATTTACGAATGGAAGAAGACGGTGTCAGCACCGTGTTTTATCGAACTCCCGGTGGTTATACCAGCGGTTCGGGGCGCGGACGTAATAGCACCACCGCTGTCAGTGACAGTTCAACTGTTACCAGTGAAACCGTAACGACCAAACAGCATAGTTCGGAAAGTGGTCTGGGAGATATTTCCCTGACTGCCGGCTACATTTGGGTCGCAGAAGGTTCAACGATGCCCCAGGTACGATCTACTTTCTACCTTAAGTTTCCCACCGCCGATGAAGACAAAGGTTTAGGGACTGGTGAATTTGACTATGGCCCAGGACTGACCTTAAATAAGTGGAATGGTGACTGGCATCTCTTCGCCGAAGGGCTGTATGTCGTGCAGGGGGATTCGGACCTCTACGATACGCAGAATTATTTCACCTATAACGCAGGCGTCGGTTATCAGTTCAGTGTCCGTTTTTATGGTGCGCTGCAGGCTCGGGGCGCAACAGCTCCCGCTGACGGCGGTGATGATGCCCTTGATGGGCGTCTCAAGGGAGTCTGGCGGATAGCCTCCGACGTTTCTCTCGAGGGGTATGCCGGTACCGGCTTTAGTGACGGGAGTGCCGATTTTTCTTCAAGTATTGCGGTCTTTTTCGATTTTTAACGGTAGATGTGAAAGCTGCGGAGGCGTTAACACGATCGGCGAAGCCGTTAGATTCTTTCTGGTACAATGGCCACCAGTCATCCCTCCGAATGACGATCTATTCGCTCTTCGGTAGACAACCTCAAAAGGCCCGACCTGATTCCAGGCGGGCCTTTTGTTATCTGATCAATGGTCAGCGTTGAAAACTAAAAGGAATTTTCGATGACCAGTTCGCTCAGGGACAATTGTCCGGGTTTTGGCCAGGAATCCTTGGTTTTTTTGCCAATAGCCACCATCGGGCCCATCACATAATCGTCAGGAAGCTTGATAAGCTCGGCGACCTTTTCAATATCAAAACCAATCATCGGACAGGAATCGTAGCCCATCGCCTTGGCGGCCAGCATGATGGTCTGCATGGCTAAACCGATCGAGCGCTGCGCTTCGTCCCGTTGCAACCACTCACGCCCTTCATGAAACGGTCCCATCCAATTGACCAGCAGATCCGCAACCTCCTTGGGCGCATTCTGCCAATAACGCGCAGGTTCCTTCGCCCAGGCTTTAACATCCGCCGTCATTATGATGAGCAGCGAAGCATCGGTCATCTGCGCCTGATCATTGCCATACTCGGTACGAATTCTCCGGCGCAGAGCAGGGTCACGCACAATGACAAATCGCCAGTGTTGAATATTGAAACTGGTGGGAGCCTGAATGGCGGCCTCCAAAATTTTAGTTTCTTCCGCCTTGCTGAGCTGGTGATTCGGGTCAAAGTGCTTGATGGCCCGACGCTGATAGATGGCATCAAAGGTGTCCATGATTTCGCTCCTAGTAACGAGTGTTTTGTCTTTGAATTAGTATATCGTTGATTGGATAAAATTTTGCATTTCCTGTAGTGAAAAGGGTCAGGCTTGACAAATGGAGATTCTTAATTGTCCCGCTAACCGTTGCACTTTTCGGCGCAATGACTCATCCGTTGCGGCTCGCCGTTCAATTCGAAGAGCAGCTTGGCTGAGGCCGGAAAGATCCCTGTTGAGAAAATCGGCAAGTTTGCTCAGTGATAGAGGCGGCGCACTCCTGATTAGATATGCTGTAACCGCTCGGGCCTCTGCGGCCGGCTGCGCTTTTCCTGAGGAACACAGATCGGCCGTATTTAGTTGATATGTAGAGCAGACGCCTTTGATGACCTGGTGCAGACTAATGTCGGCCTCTTTTTTCTGGTTCGCTTGGCGCAATGCCTGTTCAATAAATGTATCATCTCCCAGAGCCCGACCCTCGAAAGAACCTCTGTGGAAATCATCCCTGTGCCCTTCGCCTAATCCATCATGTACAAACATCTTGAATAGCTCGGTAGCCGGTCCTGATTGATCTGCAAATTGTGTCAGCGTCCAATCCGCGGTCAACCAAGGCGGCATGGGGACAGCTCCAGAATAGCTGGAATGGCTGGACCAAGGGTATTCCTCGGGGCGTTGGACCATTCCCGCCCTGACCGGATTGAGGTGAATGTAGCGGATCAACTCCAGAAGATAACTATCGGCATCAATTATCAGCGCCTTGTAGCGACCTTGAAATAAATGCCCGGTTCGTTTGTATTTTAGGTTTATAAACTGGGTGTAGCGAAACCCGATGTTCTGCATGATACGGGAAAGTGGGATATTCCCCACCTGCATTGCCAGATGGAGGTGCGTTGTCATCAGACAAAAGGCATGGATACGATAGCCGAAGCGTTCAACACTTTCCCGAAGCAGCAGGAAAAAGCGATTGCGGTCTCCCTCATCGAAGAAGATGTTCTGGCCGCTATTGCCGCGAAGAATAACGTGATAAACGGCACCGGGATAATGGATGCGAGGTTTACGTGGCATGCGAAAACAATAGGATAGAATCTCCATTTGTCAAGCCTGACCCTTTAGCGACCCTCACCTTTGAAACCGGCCGTTCCATGATCGGCTTTCGCAACATCTTTCCCATTCTCTGGGAAGGCCGTCACCTCGGGAGTGTCGAATTTTCTCAGCCCTTCGAGCATCTGCGTCGTGAGATGCATGAGCTTGATCCCAGCTGTAAATATCTACTGGCTATTTAAGAACAAGAAGTACGGCCCAAATTCTTTGATAAGTACCGGTCAAACTTTGTGCCGGCAAAGTTCAGCAGGGATTGGCTGCTGGAAAAGTCAAGCAGCCAACTGCCCGACAGATTCCTGAAAACTTTGAATCTTGGGCAGGGATATTGTATATTTCCGTTTGGTTTAGCTCGTTTTTCATACGAAAACTGCACCCGTTCCATCCATAGATTCCGGAGGGAAACTAGCTTATTGCACTCCGGGTGTCTCTGGGGATAAAGGAGTCCATGATGAAATTGGGAATTTTGCTGGTTGTTCTGTTGTTTGCCCTTGTCGGGTGTGACAAGGATTCTGAGGGCCCCAAGGCGGAGGCACCTGCTGTTGTCGAGGCTGAAACTCCCAGTCCCCCTTCGGTGCCGCCCGATGTGGCGCGGGTCGTTCGTCAGCTACAATCGTCCGACTCCGGGATTACTCGTGATGCGGCTAAATTGGCGTGCAGGTCTTACGCTCGCGACCCCCATGTGCTTCAGGCAGCCAACCGGGTGCTGCTCAATGGTTACCAACGCCATATGACCGACCGGGTCCACATCGACGCCATGGCCTGGCTCTGCAAGACCCTGGCGGCTTCAGGAAATAAACAATACGCTGCAACTCTGCGTCAGGTGGCCCTTGGTACATCGAACCGCAAGCTTATTAAATACGCCAAGCAGAGCCTGCGACAACTGGAGTAGTCACAGCTTCTGTTGTTCTGTCCGCTTTTTTCAAAAGAACGGCCCGGCAATCGCCGGGCCGTTTTGCGTTTAGGGCATGCGTATATTTAGATTGCGTAGGTCACCAGCCGTGCCAACAGTAATCCACCTCTCCGCAAAAAATAGGACAAATTGCGCTTTTGCAAACCGATGGGTCTTTTTTACCCATTTGGTGGCAAGTGGGTCCTTTTTATCTAGTGTGAATTCTCTCGTCGTATATGGAAAGTCACTATAAAACAGGTAGTTGGCCGAACTGAATGGTCTGGTCCGATTTTTGCTTGAAGCGTTTACGCTATAGTATCCCTTGCGGATGTACGGTCAGGCGGCACCATGCCGCATTTTTTTCGCCAGGCGTTATGTAGTCTTGTATATAGC
>JBFHFM010000271.1:0-5082 GCA_041583595.1 Trichloromonas sp.
CCGCACCAGCGGCTTGCCGGTGAAGGCGGAGACGACGACGGCCAGGCCGATCAGGCCGGGAATGGCCGCTTCTTTGACTGCCAGCCACTGCGGATCGAGTTGCAGAACGCCGATTCCGCCAGTAAGCAGGATGCTGATAAGTCCCAGCACCGCAAGCATGTTGACCTTGCGCTCACTCCACAGCGATCGAGCGCCCCAGAAAAGCGGAAACGCCAGCGCCAGAAGCAACGCATTGAGCGTGCCCAGATCCTCCGGGCCGGAGAGCTTCATCAGGATGAGCGAGGGCAAGATCAGGGTGATCAACAGTTCGAGCAGCGGATTCGGTTTGGCCGTCTTATTCATGGACAAATAATCTTTCTGTAAAGCAAAAAAGCTTTGGCCGAAGTGGAAGGCACGATAGCAATAGCAGGGCTGCGGTTATTTCACCCCTGGGCCAATTTCGGCCCCAAGGGTCTTTCCCACCAGCACCGCAAATATGTTCTTAAACGATACCGTTTCGGCGGTTGCCCATGCGCAATGCTCAGGGATGAACCAGGCCGTCCCTGATCTGGACCGTCCTTTGCGCGCGGGCGGCCAGTTCGGCATTATGAGTAATCATGACCGTGGTCAGCCCGTTCTGGCTGAGCGAGCGCAGAATCTCGTAGATCTTATCACTGTTTTCGCTGTCGAGATTGCCGGTCGGTTCATCCGCCAACAGAATGTCGGGATCGTTGACCAGTCCGCGAGCGATGGCGGTGCGCTGCATCTCGCCGCCGCTGAGCTGTGCCGGGGCATGGTCAAGTCGGTGTTCGAGCCCCACCATCTCAGCTAAGGCCAGAATTTTGCTGCGGGTTGCCGGTTTCTTGCTGAACAGCAGCGGCAAGGCGATATTGTCAAAGACACTCAGGCCCGGAATCAGGTAGAACTGTTGAAAGACGAAGCCGATCTTCTCACGCCGCAGTTGCACCAGTTTCGTTTCCGGCAGCTTGGCGGTGCTCACGCCATCAAAGAGCACCTCTCCGCTGGTCGGTTGATCGAGACAGCCGAGGATATGCAGCAGGGTGGTTTTTCCGGCTCCCGAGGGGCCGATAATGGCGAGCAGTTCCCCTGAGGCAATGCTGAGATCGACCCCGCGCAGCGCCCGAACCTTTTCGGCCCCTCTGCGGTAGCTTTTTTCAATCTTTTTAAGTTCAATCATCCCTTGATCGCCTCCACAGGGTTAATCTTGGTTGCTTTCCAGGCCGGATAGATTCCGGCACATACCCCGATGACCAGGATGAAAATCACGCTTCCCGCTGCAACCCCCGGATCGAAACTGATCAGATTTCCGGACGGCACAAAGGGCATCACCGAGCGGACAAAGGCTTCGATCAGCCGCGAACCAAGGATCGACAAGACGATGCCGAGCAGGCCGCCACCGAGCGAAAGGATCGTCGTTTCTTCTAGGATAATCCGAAAAATATCCCGGCGCGAGGCCCCGACGGCGCGCATCATGCCGATCTCTTGAGTGCGTTCGAAGACGGCCATGAGAATGGAATTCATCACCCCCACGGCGCTGATCAAAATTGCGATCAGAACAATCGCCAGACTCAGTGCCCGCGCGGAAGCGGCGAGATTGGAAATGGAATTCATCACCTCGCCCATGGTCACGATCTGGATGCCCGGTACCGCGGTCGTCAGCGCCTCGGTAATTTCCAACATACGGTCCGGATCCGTGACCTTGACCCCGATGGCCGTTGCCGCAGCCGGATTGTCGAGCAGCTTCTGTGCTGTCTGGATAGGAAGATAGACAAAAGCATCATCCTGGCTGCCGGTAAGACCGACAATTCCTGCGACCACCAGGTTCATGCCACCACTGACGGAGGAAAACTGGTCACCGGGTTGCAGCTTCTCATGCTGAGCAACCTCGTAGCCGAGCAGGATTTCATGGTCCTGCTCAGGAATCTTGCCGGTAATCTCCCAGCCCGGTTTGATGGCCGACAAAACAGTCATGTCGACCCCATAGATCAGGTCGATTTTTCCGCGCTTTGGGTCGGGGAGCTGTGCCACCAGGATCGGTGTCGCCAGGTCGATGCCGTCGGTGGCCGTGACCTGCTCCATGACGGCGGTATCGAGAAATTTTGGAATTACCGCACCGTGCAGAACCAGAGCCGCAACCTCGTGAGCGCACCCTGAAGGAACGACCATGAAGTGCAATCCGGTTCGTTCCAATTCGACCGCCAGGCCCTCGTTAAATCCCCGGTTAAAAGAGAGCACCGAAAACAACACGCCAACCGAAGCGGCGATCCCGAGCATGGTCAGGGCACTGCGGGTGCGGTGACGTAGCAGATTTTTTCCGGCAAGCTTCAGGTAGCCGCTCATTTCACTTCAACCCCGGTGGCAATCAGCAGATAGTTTTGTTGTGATCTGACCACGGTGCCGCTGGCGACAGCCCGCTTCCCGGGCGAAGCGGGGAGGGTTAATCCGCTCTTGGCCAAGTCGATATAGATCTGCCCGGTTTCGTCCTGCAAAAAGAACCAGCAGCCGTTTGATTGACATTGAGAGACAATATTTCCCTCCAGGGTGACCTTTTTGCCCATGAGCTCCTGCTTCAGAAAAACATCCTTGACCTGAACTTTTGGCGCATCAGGGTCGATTCCGGCCCCATATTTTTCGCCGCCGCAGCCGGCGAGAACAAAGGAAACAAGGAGAAGGGCTGTCAGTAATAGATTTTTCATCGGTAATAACCTCCATTCGGTGTTATGTGGAATGCTCTGGATCATTTTTATAGTGTGAGGTGATGGATTGGCCCTGCGCCCCAAAACGTCCGAACCCTTATTGCTGTTGGATCGCCGTCAGACGCCAGGTATTGTTGCCGACGGGCCTGGTAAAGCTCCAATATTCCAAAAATTTAACCGGATCTTCTTTACTGCCGGACACGACCTCTCCGGTCACTTCGTCGGTGGTGTAATCGAGCAGGTTGGCATAAATCGAAGCGGTGAGGTAATCATTCCCGAGTTCCTGCGAAGCCTCGACAATCTCCACCTTTCGCACGGCAATATTTTCAAGTTTGTTGATCTGCTTGTCCCGCAACAGCTGGTCGAGGTCCGCCTGGAAGATTTGCGTCATCTCCTCGCTCAGAAGGCCTGACACCGGTGTTAGATCGCGATTCATCCAGGCCCCCTGGATTTTAAAGAAGCTGTCCATGGCCGCATCATTGAAGTGGTCTTCGTCAAAAGAAGGGTCCATACGCCGGATATGCCCGAGGCCCGTCTCCAGCCCGCCTTGTGTCGGAGCGGGATTTTGCTGAGGCAAGACCACCGGAGTTACCGCTTCGCGCTGATATCCGTTGGGTCTGGAAGCAGTGGCGGTGCTGGAGGTTCGTCTATTACTGAAATAGCGGAAGAGAAAATATCCGCCCCCAGCCAGCAGGAGGATTTCAAACAGACCAAAACCACTGCCGCCCATGCCGCCCATGCCATCACTGGCGCTCATGCCATCGCTGGCGCCGGAAAAGCTGCTGAACAGCATACTCCCCAGCATCCCCCCCATGATGCCACCGGCCATACTTCTCATAAATCCGCCACCCGCCGGTTGTTGCATGGGGCTGGCGGCCGGCGCCACCTGTTGCCGCTGCTGACTCTGCTGGGGAGTGGCGCTTGCCGGTTTAGAGTAACTTTTAGAACCGAAACTGCCGGTGGAACGACGGGCGCCGGCTCTGGCATCGGCGTTGAGTTCAAATACCGTAACACTTAGTAGAACAGTGGCAAACATTACCGCGAACACCTTGCCAACCTGGTTTTTCATTCTTCTGTCTCCTTAAGGGGCGTTTTTGTCTGATGATTTCGTGGTTATCGATCCGTATGAAGATAACGGAGTGTTGGGGTAGTCATGTTCTCACCTTTAAAAACTAAATTGAAAAGGCGTCAGGGTTCACAGCCGCGAACATCGCGGCCGTAAATGGCGGGCGATTTTGTCCGAATACCAGTATCCGAGTACCAGTAAAAGAGGGAGCTCATGCCGCCGGCAATGAGAAAGGCGATGATCATTCCGGAGTGGTTGCCGATGGCATTGCCCATGGCGACCAGCAGCATGGTGAGGAAGCTGAGATGAAAGGTGATCGTGAGGTGGTTCATTTCATTTACCTTCGTACGCTTGGGTTGCGCCTCAGGTAAAAGAAAAGACCTTTACCCGCGGCATGGTGACATGTCGTGGATAAAGGTCTTGCAAGTTTCGACTTGGTGTCGGAATCCCGCGTCCGGGTGGTTTTCACCACCGTATTGACGAAACACGGGCCAGCCATGTCTCCGGCTGGATGCTACTCCCCTTTAAGTCTAAGCAGCATATTTAATCCAGGCACCACCTGTCAACCGAAATCGACTGGTTGTCAACTGGGGCTCTTCACTCTTTCGCTGATTGTTAAATTGATCCTATTTTGGGGTCGTAAACAGTTCAATAAGGCACTAATGCGATGATTAGATGTAAAGTTACGTTATATTATGGGCTTGTCTTGCTCCGACCCCATTTCGAGTTCCAACAGCTTCTTTTCCGTGGTCAACTTGCTGATCCGCCATCGCCTATCAAGGGCAATAATTTTTCCAGCTGAAAATAGACGATGAATTTTGGACCCTTGGCCTTGTCTTCGGCTGGGGATAAACTTTTTCTGGTCATCTCCTGAATCAGTTCCGGATTGTCATCTTCACGGACTTTTTTCAGGAACAGTCTTACGCCCTGATATCCTGGACCATTTTCCATAAATAGATACGCGGCATAAGGATTTTCCTGCAGGTTTTGGTGAGTCAGCCGTTCCCGCATGATCATTGCGATGGTTCCGTCTGCCATGATGTGTGGGCGGGCATAAATGGCCGCATCGACCCGTCCTTTTCCATCCGCCGTTGACAGAACCCCCGTCCCTTGACTCGTGGCGAAATACCCTTTTAAGTCCATTCTGATCTCCTTTTTCGGTTAGGTCGCCTGGCTCGATACCGAGTATATCGAGAACCTCACCGGTTTCAAAGATGGCCCGCCGATTCTTGAGCACCATTTTCACCTAAATGACCTTGTAGCATTCAGCTTGGCGCAGAGGGGATGAATGGTGGGATATCAGGTATTATAATTTTATCC
>JBFHFM010000272.1:0-5082 GCA_041583595.1 Trichloromonas sp.
GCTCCTTGCCGAAATTGCCTGCCCGACCTTGGTCATGCATGGGGAACTGGACGTCATCACTCTCCCGGGTGCTGGCCGTTATCTGGCCGCAAAAATCCCCGATGCGCGACTTGTTCAGTTGCCCGGACTTTCCCATGCTCCCTTTCTCAGTTGTCCCCAAGAGGTTTTTCGGCAATGGCAGAAGTTTTTGATATGACTCGTCCCGAGGTTGATTGTGGTCGGGTGCGGCAACATTTTTCCTGTCATGCCGGAGATTACGACCGATACGCCGTGGTGCAGAAGCGCGTAGTCGAGGGGTTGCTGTCGCGTCTTCGGGCTGTTGGCAGCGTGACCGGGCCGGTGCTCGAGGTCGGGACTGGTACTGGCGTACTCGGACAAAAATTTTCGGCGGAATATCCGCATTTGCCGCTGGTGATTTCTGACCTTGCTCATGGCATGACGAGGTATGCAGCTCGTATCATCCCCGGGGCAATGCCTCTTGATGCGGATGCCCAGAATCTGCCATTTCGTTCGCAGGGATTTGGCTTGATGTTGTCCTCCTCGATGTATCAGTGGGTTAATGATCTGCCTCAGGCCTTTGCTGAAAGTGCCCGGGTGCTAAAGCCCGGGGGGCGTTTTGCCGTGGCTCTGTTCGGTGAACGTACCCTGTTTGAATTGCGTGATTCTCATCGCCAGGCGGTGGCCGAAATCGGATCTTCACGAGGCTCCCACGTGCAGGATTTTGTATCTCTACTCGAGGTCCAAAGGGCGCTGCAGGCTGCGGGGTTTGTCGATATCCGGATCGAGACGGTGGACGAGGTTGAGCATCACCCCGATGTCCCGGCCTTGCTGCGTAGTCTGAAAAAGATCGGTGCCCAGAATGCCAGCAGTACCGGCCCCTCGGGGTTGGCCTCACGTCGGGTTATGCAGCGGATGATGGAACTTTACCGGGAGCAGTATGTTGCCTGCGGAGGGATTCCTGCGACCTATCAGGTGATCTACGGGCTGGGCGTGGTTCGGTAAGGGAAGGAAGCGCCCCTGCATTGATCGGTGCCTGTTTGGGGAATCTGCGGATCGCCACGGCGCTACGGGAGAGGTTAGTGAGGTGGGAGAGGATGCGATACCGGAAATATCGCCGCAGGAGCTGAAAACTTAACCAGCCTCTCCTGCGGCGATTTTCGGTTCGATACGGTTGATTTTGTGTTGATTACCCAAGGGTGATTTCTGCAGAAGGGATGGTTATGCCACGCACGCAGTCCCCGCAACTTTATTTGCAGGGGGAACATTCGCAAAGTGCGCTGATGATTTTACGGGCTTCGTCGGAGACAACCTGGTAGAAGACCTCGACCCCCTCCCGGCGCCCGATGATGACTCCCTTGTTCTTCAGCAGTGCCAGGTGCTGGGAAACGGTTGCTTGAGGCAACTCAAGGCATTCCCAGATTTTTTTTACGTTGCACGACTGGGACATGAGCCCGGCGACGATTTTCAGTCGCACAGGATGTCCTAAAACCTTGAGGATTTCAGCCTCGCGGTCAAAGCTTTGTGTTTTGTCAAATTCTACGTCTGTTCCCATTCGTTAACTCCCCCTGTTTACACAGGTGTTCTCTAGCAATAACCTGATATATAGATATAAATTATGTCTTTGTCTATTGTATTTGTCAACGAATAAACGGGTTCCGATTAATTTCCCCAAGGAAGGGCTCGACTTCGGCGTCAACTGAAGGTAAACTTGGCCCCGATAAGGCCTCAGGAGACTTTCGAATTATCCATGAGCCGGCTGCAAATCCGGCTATTTGACCCCTATTTCGGCTCCTTTTTGACCCATAGCGACGACTATGAGCCTGCAAACGAGCCAAAATCTGTTCTCAAATATCCGGATTTTCGCTTCGTCCCACATAGTCCGACAGGCTCCTCGGGCCATTTTTTTAGGGAAAGGAGCACATATGTTGATGGCTTCGGTCCTCTTTTTTGTTGGATTGCTGATTCTTTATTTCGGGGCCGATTTTCTGGTCGATGGCAGTTCACGACTGGCTATTTCTTTCGGAATCAGGCCGCTGATCATCGGAATGACCATTGTGGCTTTCGCCACCAGTATGCCCGAGTTGATGGTTTCGCTATTGGCCGCATTTAAAGGCTCGGCCGATATCGCTTCTGGCAATATTATTGGATCGAATGTCGCCAATATCGGCTTGATTCTTGGGGTTTCTGCGTTACTGGCGCCGATGGCGGTAGCCCGCTCCACCATGGTGCGGGAAATCCCGATCATGATCGCAGCGTCGGTGTTGCTGATGCTCTTTTCGCTGGATGGCGAATTGAGTTTTGGCAATGGCCTGATTCTGTTTTTGCTGCTCCTTTGTTTTCTGGTTTATTGCCTGTGTAACGCCAGAGATGGCGGACTGGAGATTCAGACTCCGGAAGTTCTGGTGGTCAAGGAGCGGCAATCGCGGAGTCGTGATCTGGTACTGATCGTTATCGGTATTATTGGTCTTGGTGCGGGTGCTGAACTGATGGTTCGATCGGCGGTGACCATAGCTCGGGCCATCGGGCTGTCAGAGCTGGTTATCGGCATGACCATTGTTGCTCTGGGTACCAGTTTGCCGGAACTGGCGGCCTCGGTCATGAGTGCCCATAAGGGGGAGATGGATATCAGTGTCGGTAACGTAATCGGAAGTAACATTTTTAACGTTCTTTTTGTGCTCGGCGTTTGCCCCATGGTTCGCCCCCTGGCGATTGAACCTTCGGTCTTGCGCTTTGAACTTCCGGCTATGTTGCTGTTTTGCGTGGCACTTATTCCGCTTGTCGGTCGGCGTCTGCGTCTTGGACGCACCGAGGGCGTCATTTTATTGGTCGCTTATTGTCTCTTTGTCGGAGTTCTCTTTCTTTGAAACGCATCCTCTTCGTGAAGGCGATGCTGTTTTTCGCTTTTGCTGGATTCGCCGTCGCCGCGCCCAATCTTCCGGAGACGGCAAATCTGCCGAAGGAGTCTTCTGCTGCTCTTTTTGATCGTTGGCTTGGACAACACCTGCGCTACGATATCGATTTTCTCTGGTTTGATTCCATCGCCGAAGGATCTCTGTCCTTTGCCGCCGGGGAGCGTCCCGGAACCTACCGGGCGGTGCTCGAGGCGCGCACTCTCGGAATCGCCGCCTGGCTGACTTCGGACCGGCTGCAGCGATATGTTTCGGTGATGGAAAAAACGGCTGAAGGACCGCTGCGCGCCCTTTCGTACGAGTCTCTGATCATAAAGGGGAGGGAGGGGAAGCGTAAGGACCGCAGCAAGCGCTACCTCTTCGACTATGACCGGCAACAGGTGCGTTATCAGCAGGGACGTAACGGGGTTCTTGGTGAGGCGGAGTTGTTGCCGATGGCTGAAGGGACTCCGCCCAATGATATTCTGACGGCATTTTTTAACTTTCAGGCCGGTTTTTTCGGTCCACTCGTTCCTGGCGGTCGCTATCATATCCCGACCTTTTCCAGGAAGGGAACCGCCACTATCGAGGTGGAAGTGTTTCTCGGTCCCCATTTGGTCCGCCCGGATTTTTTTCCGGCTGATGGGCTTCTGGCAAAAATCATCCTCGATCCCGAAGTGTTTGATACTGCGGGCGGGGCCTTGTATGTATGGTTCGACCAGCGTCGACTCCCGGCTCGAGGGATTGTCGAAAAGGTGATCGGCCTGGGCGATATTTATGGAACATTGGTGGAAACAACGCGCGAAAATGAATAATTCTGCCCGCTTGTGGGTATTTATGGAGGTTTCATGGGAAATAGTACCACCACGTACGTGATCGGACATAAGAATCCTGATACGGATTCGATTTGCAGTGCTATCGCTTATGCTCGCTTGCGTTCCCGGCAAGGGTTCGACAATATTGAGCCGGCCCGTGCTGGCGACTTGAACCGACAGACTGAGTTCGCAATCAATCTGTTGGAAGTGCCTCGGCCGAAGCTGCTGGTTGATGTTTATCCTCGGATTCGGGACGTGATTCGCAACGAAGTAGTGACCATCGCCGGGGATGCCCCCCTGTCGAAAGCACTTGAGCTGTTTCACGCTCACAGTATCCGTCTGTTGCCGGTGATTGACGACGATCGGCGTCCTCTGGGGCTGCTGGTGCTGAAAAAGGTTTCGGAAAAATTTTTGGTACCGAGTTGCGAGGCTCAGATCCGTCGGGTCATCGCTTCGCCCGATTCGATCTGCCAATGCCTTAAAGCGACCGCAATAAACCTGGTCGATGCGCATGTTGAAGAGGACCTTGATCTGTACGTGGGAGCCATGGACTCGGCCACGTTTCGAGCGAAAATCGCTCCGCTCGATCCTCGGCGCATTATCCTGATTACCGGCGATCGTGAATTTATTCAGCGAGAGGCGGTGGATGCGGGGGTCCGGGTACTGATAGTCACAGGCAATATGCCGATTGCTGATGCCATTGTAAAGCGAGGCAAGGAGCGGGGCGTGACTATTCTCTCAACCCCTTTTGATACCGCGACCAGCACCTGGTTGACCCGCCTGGCCACCCCGGTTCGCTGTATGGTCAATGCCGATTTTCTGACGGTCGAGTTGCCGGATCGGCTCGACGAGTTGCGTCTCAAGTTGATGCACAGTCAGGACCCGGGGGCAGTGGTCCTCGATAGTGACGGGCGGGTTGCTGCGGTGGCAACCAAGAGTACCCTGCTGGCGCAGTCCCCCGTCAAGCTGGTGTTGGTTGATCACAATGAACTATCCCAAGCCGTGGCTGGCGCGGATAAGGTGGAGATCACCGAGGTCGTTGACCATCATCGGCTGGGGAATTTTCATACGGATTACCCCATCCGGTTCATCAATCAGCCACTGGGAAGCACATGCACGGTGGTGGCCAGCCTCTATCGAGAAGCTGGGATAACCCCTGATCCGACCACGGCAGGCTTGATGCTTTCCGGTCTGTTGTCTGACACGGTAATTCTCAAGTCGCCGACCACGACCGAACTTGATCGGGAGTACGCCTCTTGGTTGGGAGATCTGGCCGGGCTTAATCCGCAGGAATATGGTCAGAGATTGTTTGCTTCCGGCAGTGCCTTGGCGGCTTACCCTACGATTCGCCAGTTGATTCTGGCTGATTTCAAGGAATA
>JBFHFM010000273.1:0-5042 GCA_041583595.1 Trichloromonas sp.
CCTGACGCCCGATTCAACCCCCTCGAAAAAACCCTGTACCTTGTCGTCATGCTGATTCTGTTTCCGCTCCAAATGATCACCGGCATGGCGCTGAGGTCGCTCTACCCTCCCTGGAAAGTCATCGACATGTTCGGCAGCATTAAATTTCTCATGGGCCTGCATTTTCTGGGCTGCTGCCTGCTCTGTGCCTTCATCCTCACCCACGTCTACCTGACCACCCTGAACAGCACCGCCTGGCCAGCCCTCAAATCAATCCTGCATGGCAGGAAAAAGTAAAAAGGATCAGTCAAAAGCAAGTACGCACCAAAGGTTCATTCTGGACGCAAGAGGGGCTTAAAATCCAAGGATCATTGGAGAAAAAGAGCACTTAAACAGAAGAAGTTTTAGCGGATGGCAGCAGCAGATGCCGACAGAGCCGATCCAGCTCAATCGCCTCATTACTGGGATGGTAAGAATTCGGGGCGGGATGCGACAGTGAAGCGAGAAGCTCAGGTTCATCGAGCAGACGCGTGGCGGCGCACACAAAACCGGGCAAATCCGAATAGAGCAGGCCGTTGACACCGGATTCGATAACCGCGGCATTACCGGGAATATCCCGGGCAAGCACCGCGCGACCGAGCACGACCGCCTCAAGCAGGGCGTTGGGCAACCCCTCGGATAGCGAATTATTAAGGATGACATCGGCCTGACGCATGGCGGCGGGCATGGCCGAAGCGGGGATGATGCCGAGATACGAGGCCCAGGGGCGTTCAGCGACGGCGGCCAAAAATTGCCGGCCATAACCTTCATCCAATACCGGACCGCAGCAGGCGAGATGAAAATCGTCACGCCGAAGGGCCAACGAATCGAACAGATACAGCAGTTCGAGCACTCCCTTGACCGGCCTGATGCTGGCCGGACAGAAGAAAAGGAAGCGCTCTTCGGGAATGGCATGAAGCTGGCGCAGGGCATAAGGTGCCTCTCCCAGCTCGATGCCGGGGGGCAGGTAGTGCAACCGTGCGACCAGGTCAGGCCGAGACCTGCGCAGAGCCTTGGCGGTCAGCGGATTCTGGGTCACCACCGCCGACGCCTTACTGAACACTTCATCGATCAGCGGCCCCTGCTCGGGATCATCCATCCCATGATGGACATCGGTGCCGGTCAACACCACCAGAAAAGGCAACGGATGCCGCTTCGCCACCGTCAGCCAGGGACGGCCAGTACGGTAGGCATGCAGCAGCACGACCAGATCGGGAGCGAATGAGACCACCGCCTGCTCAAGATCTGCCGGATCGAGCGAAGTGGCACACACCTCCAGAGTATGTCCGTGACTCTCCAGCCCGTGCTGAAAGCGGCGGCCGGTAACCCAGTTGCCGGTCGCCTGATGTTGACTGGGAATAGCGATCAGGACGCGCATGCGCAGGCTCCGAAAGTGGTCAGACGAATGCCCCGGGAGGCGACCCGGCGACGGATAGCCCCATCGACCAGGGCCTGCATTTCATGTTGCCGCTCCAACCCCGAAAAGGGGAGATCAGGATCGACGAAACCGGGATGGATCATCAATTCCCAGGTCCCTGAAGGAATCCGATCGAGCAATTCAACCAGAACCTGTCGATCAAGACGGTCGAGGCAGGTCATCCCCCACACCCCCTGCGGCGCGAAGAGCCCGGATTGAGCCACGAGCGCGGCAACAGCCGGCGCCAACTGACGATAAAGAACCAGTTCATCCCCCAATGGCGGAGGCGGATCATGTAGCGGCGCCTCAGCCGGCAGCGGCAGGCGCAAGGCAGGGATGCCCTGCTGCTGAGCCAGTTCAATGACCAAAGCCGAGACAGCGGGAAAGAGCATAAAATGCTGATGGGTATCGAGATGATCGGGATCCAGGCCAGCCTGCCGCACCCGATCGATCTGCGCCGCCAACTCCCGCCGCACTGCGACCAGATCCAGCTCACCCTGCAGCAGGATATTGCGCAACCCCGGCTTGCCAGGAAAATTCCCCAGCGAATCTGTAAGCCCTGCAATAGCCCCGGTTAGCGCCCGCCCTTCGGAGAGATTGAGATGGACCCCCAGCGGCACCTCCTGCCACCGCGCCTCGCGGGCCGCGGCAGCAAAGCTCGGGCCATTGGCCAGCAGCGAAGCACTGGTAACGATCCCCTGATCGAAACAACGAAAAATCCCCCGATCTCGCCCGGGGCCACTGCCGAGGTCATCGGCGTTGACAATCAACTTAATCATAAGGGTGTTTTATCATTCCAGGCGATAGCGAGCAAACTAGAAGTTTCTCATTATTGCGATATACTTAAAAAAATAAAAACAGCTTTAAAACCGTCGGGACTCGCCTCGCAGGTTTTAACGGACAAAGAGCTAGAAAAATATGTCGACTGAAACAACCAACAACCAGGGGACCGTCACCGCTGTTCGCGGAGGCGTTGTCGACGTCCACTTCGACAACGATCTGCCACAGGTAAACAACCTGCTGCGCGCCGGAGAACATAACGACATCATCATCGAAGTCGCTCTTCATCTCGACGCCCATCAGATACGCGGCATCGCCTTGACCCCAACCCAGGGACTGGCCCGGGGCACCGCAGTGGAGAATACCGGCGAGCCGCTGCAAGTGCCGGTCGGCAAAAACATCCTTGGCCGCGCCTTCAACGTCTTTGGTAATCCAATCGACCGGGGACAAAACCTGGTGGATACCGAATTGCGCACAGTGCACCGCAAACCGGTCCCCCTGTCCGAACGCTCGACCCGTTCGGAGATTTTCACTACCGGCATCAAGGCCATCGACGTCCTCGCTCCCCTGGAGCGCGGCGGCAAGGCCGGTTTTTTCGGTGGCGCCGGGGTCGGGAAGACGGTGCTGATTACCGAACTGATCCACAACATGGTCGGCGCCCACCAAGGGGTTTCGATCTTCTGCGGTATCGGCGAGCGCTGCCGCGAAGGGGAAGAACTCTACCGCGAAATGCGCGATGCCGGCGTACTTGACAACACGGTCATGGTCTTCGGCCAGATGAACGAACCGCCGGGCGCACGCTTTCGCACCGGGCTCACCGCCCTGACCATGGCCGAGTATTTTCGCGATGATCTCGGCCAGGAAGTGCTGCTGCTGATCGACAACATCTTCCGTTTCATCCAGGCCGGCATGGAAATTTCCGGTCTGCTCGGCCTGCTCCCTTCGCGGCTCGGCTACCAGCCGACCCTGGCCTCCGAACTGGCGGCCCTGCAGGAGCGCATCATCAATACCCGGCGAGGGGCGATCACCTCGATCCAGGCGGTCTATGTGCCTGCCGACGACTTTACCGACCCGGCCGCGGTTCACACTTTTTCACACCTGTCGGCCACCATTGTCCTCTCTAGAAGGCGCGCCAGCGAAGGGCTCTATCCGGCCATTGATCCGCTCGAATCCAATTCAAAAATGCTGTCACCACAGGTGGTTGGCGAGCGCCACTACCGCATCGCCCGGGAAATCCGCCACACCCTCGCGACCTACGAAGAGCTTAAAGACATCATCGCCATGCTCGGCATTGAAGAACTCTCCCGTGACGACCGCCGCACCGTCTTCTGCGCCCGCCGCCTCGAACGCTTTCTGACCCAGCCCTTTTTCACTACCGAGCAATTCACCGGACAGGAAGGGCGCAGCGTTTCACTCGAACAGGCCCTGACCGGCTGTGAACGGATTCTGGACGGCGAATTCAGCGAGACACCGGAGCAAGCATTATACATGATCGGCGCCATTGATGAGGTCAGGCAAAAACCGGCTGCGAAAACCTCGGCACCCGGACCGGAGGAAGCGGCATGAGGCTCAGAGTGCTGGTGCCGGACGACATCGTTTTCGATGACGAAGTGCAGAGCCTGGTAGCCGAAGGGGAGGACGGTCATTTTGGCCTCAAACCCCGCCACATCGATTTTGTTTCGGCGCTGGTGCCGGGGCTCCTCGGTTTCATGCGACAACCGGATGCACTCACGGAATATCTGGCAATCGACCGCGGCATCCTGGTCAAACAAGGCGAAACAGTCACCGTCTCGGTGCGCAACGCGGTCGGCGGCGTCAGCCTCGAAGAACTGGTACAAACAGTCAATTCGCGCTTTCTCGAACTGGACGACCGAGAGCGAACGGTGCGCTCGGCGGTGGCCCGACTGGAGGCCGGATTTTTAAGGAGGGTCATGGATCTGCAATGACAACACCCGCCAAAGACCCCGAAAAGCCTCCCAAAGGCTACCAGGATTTTCAAAAGCAGATCGAAGCCAAACAGCGCCGCAAACTGCACAGTCTGCAGCAAGGCGAGCACAAGACCTGGTTCGGTCTTGGGATGTTTGGTCTGGTCGGCTGGGCCGTAGCCATCCCCACCCTGCTCGCGATCGCCCTCGGCATCTGGCTCGACCGTACGGTTACCGGCCGCTACTCATGGACTCTGCTGTTACTGGCCGTCGGCATCGCACTCGGCTGCCTCAATGCCTGGTTCTGGGTCCGCAAAGAACATGAAGCCATCAACCAGCAACGCTTGCCCAAGGACAATCAGCATGACCGCTGACAACACCCTGCTCGCCGCCAGCTTCGCCCTCGGCGCTTTCGCCGGCACCCTTTATTTCGGCGGACTATGGCTGACGGTTCGAAACATCGCCGCGGCAAGGCAGCCCAGGATGCGACTGGCGCTCAGTTTCATCCTGCGCATGGGCGTGCTACTGGCCATCTTCTACAGGATCCCCCCCCTTGGCGCCCTGGCGATAGTCGCCGCTTTCGCAGGCCTTCTCATCATCCGCCAGCTGTGGCTGCTCGGCAAGCGGCCGACTCAACCGACCCGAGGGTAAGCATGCATATCAGCCCCGACAGCATCCTGATCTGGCAATGGCAGGCGTTTCATCTGAACGCCACCCTGCTCTTCACCTGGCTGAACATGGTGCTGCTCACCGTCGGCGCCGCGACGGTCACCCGACGCCTCGGGCACCGCGGCAAGCTCGGACGCGGACAGAACCTGCTCGAAGTGCTGGTTAGCGGCATCACCGGTGAACTCGAAGCCCTCGGTCTCAAACCGGCCAGCGAGTTCCTTCCCTGCATCGGC